>NZ_CP032345.1:2627500-2941886 GCF_005222205.1 Azospirillum brasilense
GGCAGGAGGAGACACATCCATGCGGCGCTTCCTTTCCATCCTCTCGGCAACGGCTTTTTCGGCGGTCTTTTCGGCGTCGGTCCCCCACGGCGCGGCGCTGGCCGGTGAGGCCTCGGTCCCCGTGCTGGTGCCGCTGACCGGCTTCCTGTCGCTGGAGGGGACGAGCCAGCGCAACGGCGCCGTCCTGGCGCTGAAGGACGCGCCCGCGGGTGTGGCGGTGCGGTCGGAGGTGATCGACACCGGCACCTCGCCGGAGGCCGCCGTTACGGCGCTGGAGCGTGCGGCGGGCGGCAAGGTCACGGCGGTGGCGGCCAGCATGCTGGGCACGCAGATGCTGGCGATGCTGCCGCTGGCCCAGGACTACAAAATTCCGCTGGTCACCGTGTCGGGTACGGCAAGCATCACCGAGCAGGGCAACCCCTGGGTCTTCCGCTTCTTCCCCGGCGACGCGGTGACCAAGGAGGCCCACGCCCGCTACGTGGCGGAGGAGCTGGGGAAGAAGCGCCCGGCGGTGATCTACCAGACGACGGCCTACGGGCAGAGCGGCAAGGCCCATCTGGAGCAGGCCTTCAAGAAGCTCGGCGTCGAGCCGGTGTTCGAGGAGGGGGTGGACCCCGCCGCCAAGGATCTGCTGCCGGTCCTGACCAAGGCGCTGGCCGCCAAGCCCGACGTGCTGGTGCTGCATCTGCATTCCGGCCCGACCGCCCTGTTCATCCGGCAGGCGGCGGCCAACGGGGTGGCGGTGCCGATCGTCGCCGGCTCCGCCATGCACCAGCCGAGCACCGCGGCGCTTCTGGAGCCGGCCGAGCTGAAGGGCGTCTGCGCCGAGACGGCGGCCTCGCCGATCTCCGGCGGCAGCCCGGAGGTGGAGGCCTTCACCGCCGCCTACCGCGCCGCCTTCAACGCGGAGCCCGACGCCTTCGCGCTCGGCCAGTATGACGGCATCCGCATGGTGCTGGGGGCGGTGCAGGGCGGTGCGGACAGCGCGGATGCGGTGCGCAAGGTCCTGTCCGCCGGGACCCACCAGGGCCTCGCCATGACCTACAAGTCGGACGGCAAGGGCAACATGGCGCATTCCGCGGTGATCGTCTGCTACGACGGCGCCTCGCGCGTGCCGGCGATCGCCAAGCGCTACGACAATGTGACCGGTGTGGTGACCGGGATGGTGAAGTGAGCCAGCCTTGATCACCCTGCAGCTTCTCGTCAACGGCCTCGCCCTGGGCGCGGCCTATGCGCTGGTCGCGCTGGGCTTCGTGCTGGTGCTGAACGCCACCGCGGCGGTGAATTTCGCGCAGGGCGATCTCGTGATGGCCGGCGGGCTGCTCGGCGTGGCGCTGGCGCCGCATCTGCCGGGGTATCTGCCGCTGCCCGGGCTGCTCCTGCTGCCGGTGGTGCTGGTGCTGATGGCCGGGCTTGGGCTTCTGCTGGCGGCGGCGGCCTATCTGCCGCTGCGCCGCCGCCCGCCGGTGGCGGTCTTCATCAGCACCATCGCGGCGGGGATCATCCTGCAGAACGGCGCCTCCGTCCTGTTCGGGCCGGAGCCGCGGGCGGCACCGCCGCTGCTGGGCGGCGGGACGCTCGACCTCGGCGGGCTGGTGGTGGCGGAGCAGTCGCTGGCGATCATCGCCGTCGCCGCTCTGCTGATCGCCGGGCAGCAATGGCTGTTCGGGCGGACCCAGCTCGGCCGGCGCCTGCGCGCCACGGCGCAGGACCCGGAGATGGCGCGGGCCTGCGGCGTGCCGGTGACGGCGATGATCCTGATCACCTTCGCGCTCGGCACCGCCTTCGCCGGTGCGGCGGGGCTGCTGCTCGCCAACCGCTACTTCGTCACGCCAACGGCCGGCGGCGACCTGATCCTGAAGGCCTACATCGCGGTGACCATCGGCGGCTGGGGCTCCGTGCCCGGGGCGGTCGCCGGCGCGCTGCTGATCGCGCTGTTCGAGGTGGGGGTGTCGTCGGTGCTGTCCTATCCGGTGGCGCTGGGGCTGCTCTACGCGACGCTGCTGGTCATCCTGGTCGCCCGCCCGCAGGGGCTGTTCGGGGAGGCGGCGCGGCGCCGTGCGTAACGGTGTGCGCAAGTTGTGGGCGCTGGCCCCCACCCTGACCCTCCCCCGCTGGGCGGGAGAGGGAATGATGCTTGCGGTGCTGGTGGCGTACGCGCTGCTGTACGCGTCGCCCTATGGGCTGCGCGTGCTGACCGTGGCGGGGGTGTACGCGCTGGCCGCCATCGGCTTCCAGATCGTCTTCGGGCTGGGCGGCGCGCTGTCGCTGGCTCATGGTGCCTTCTTCGGGATCGGGGCCTACGCCACCGGTATTTTGGGGAGTCAGTGGGGTTGGGGCTTCGCCGCGACCTTTCCGGTGTCGCTTTTGGTGCCGCTGCTGCTGGCCCTGCTCGTCGGGCTGCCGGTGCTGCGGCTGGAATCCCATTACTTCGCCCTGGCGACGCTCGGCATCGCGCAGGTCGTCCATCTGCTGGCGGTCAACAGCCCTGACCTGACCGGCGGCGCCAACGGCTTGCCTGGGGTACCGGGCATCGTCCTGTTCGGCTGGGCGGTGCCGCGCGGCCTGCCGCTGGCGGCGGTGGTCTGGGGCTTCGTGGCCCTGGGCGGGCTGTTGGCCTGGAGGCTGGCGCGCGGGCGCTGGGGGCGGGCGCTGACGCTGGTGCGCGACGACCCGCTGGCCGCCGGCACGCTGGGTCTGGACGTCGGCGGGCTGAGGCTGGCCGCCTTCGCGCTGAGCGCCGTCTATGCCGGGGCGGCGGGCGCCTTGGCGGTGCACACCCAGCGCGTCGTCTCGCCGGAGGTGCTGGAGTTCCCCGTGATGGTCTCCGTCCTGACCATCGCCGTGGTCGGCGGGCGGGGGCGGGTGGCCGGGGCGATCCTGGGGGCGGTGCTGCTGCTCCATCTGCCGGAGTGGTTCCGCTTCCTGGAGCGCAGCTATCTGATCGTCTACGGCGTGGCCCTGCTCGCCACCATCGTGCTGGCGCCGCACGGGCTGACCGGCCTGCTCGACCGGCTGTTCCCGGCCCGCCCGGCGCCGATGCCCAGGCCCGAAGCGCCGCCGGAAAAGGCCATTCCAAACGGGCCTTTGCTGCGGGTCGAGGGGCTGATCAAGGGTTTTGGCGGGGTGCGGGCGGTGGACGGCGTGTCGCTGACGCTGGAGGCCGGGACCATCACCGGGCTGATCGGCCCCAACGGCTCCGGCAAGACGACGCTGGTCAACCTGATCTCCGGCCTGGAGACGCCGGACGGCGGGCGGGTGCTGATGGGCAATGCGGATTTGGCGGGACAGCGGCCCGACCGCATCGCCCGCGCCGGGATCGCCCGTACCTTCCAGGCGGTCAGCCTGCCGGAGGGCGCCAGCGTCCTGGCCGCCGTCGCCGCGGCGCGGCTGGAGCGCGACGGCTCGATCGCCCTGGCCGAGGCGCACGCTCTGTGGGCGCTGGAGCGGCTGGGCGCGGCGGACCTCGCCGCCAAACCCTGCGCCGGCCTGCCGGCGGCGCTGCGCCGCCGGGTGGAACTGGCCCGCGCGCTGGCCCGCCAGCCCGCCGTGCTGCTGCTCGACGAACCGGCGGCCGGGCTGACCGACGGGGAGAAGGCGGAGTTGGCCGGTCATCTGCGCGCCATCGCCGCCACCGGCACCGCGCTGCTGGTGGTGGAGCACGACATGGGCTTCCTGCTGCCGCTCGCCGGCCATGTGCTGTGCCTGGACCAGGGGCGCCCGCTCTACGCCGGCCCACCGGAGGGGGTGCGCAGCGATCCCGCCGTGGTCGCCGCCTATCTGGGGGAGGGGGCATGACGGGGGCTCCCCTGCTGCAGGTCGAGGGGCTGAGCGCTGGCTATGGCGGGGCGGTCGCCGTGGACCGCCTGTCGCTGTCCGTGGCGGCGGGCGAGGCGGTGGCTCTGCTGGGCGCCAACGGGGCGGGCAAGTCGACGCTGCTCAAGGCCATCCTCGGCCTCGTCCCGGCGATGGGTGGGCGCATCCGGCTGGATGGCGAGGAGATCGGCGCCCTTGCCCCGGAACGGCGGGTGCGCAGCGGCCTGGGCTATGTGCCGGAGGGCCGGCGCGTCTTCCCCGGCATGAGCGTGCGCGACAATCTGGAGGTGGCGAGCTGGCTGGGCCGGGCCGAGCGTGCCCGCGACCTGGAGCGCGTCTTCGCCCTGTTCCCCGCGCTGGAGGGCAAGGCGGAGGAGCGGGCGTGGCGCCTGTCCGGCGGGCAGCAGCAGATGCTGGCGGTGGGCCGCGCGCTGATGGGCCGCCCGCGGGTGCTGCTGCTCGACGAGCCGTCGCTCGGCCTGTCGCCCAAGCTGGCCGGGGAGGTCTTCGCCGCCGTCCGCGCCATCGCCGCGACCGGAACGGCGGTGCTGGTCGCCGAGCAGAGCGCCGCCCGCGCCCTGTCCGCCGCCGGTCGTGTCGTCCTGCTGCGCCTCGGCCGGGCGGTCCATGACGGGCCGGTGGAAACCCTGCCCGCCGACGCGTTGAGGGACGCCTTTCTGGGCGGCTGATCCACGGGTGCAGGGCGGCGCCGGACGCAATTCGGCATTGCGGCAACAGGCCGGGATCTTTGTCGTGACTTTCTCGTCTTGCGCTTGCCGATCCCAGACGGCGGGGCTAGCTTCCGGCGTCGCCCTGCCCGTAAGGATTACCTCTGCCATGCTGGACAAAGCCGTCGCTGCTGCACTCTCCTCCCTTCTTCTGCTGGGCGCCGCTGCCGCCCACGCCGATGGGGCGCAGGTGGCGGAGCTGGTCCCCGTCAACCCGCCAACCATGTATTACCCGGCACCGTCCTCCGGCCCGGCGCCGGCGCCCCGCACCGTCGCTCCGTCGGCGCCGTCGGCTCCGGCCGCCGCCGATCCGGCCGAGAAGACCGGGCCGGCCGAGCTTGAGGACGGCTGGGAAGGCGGACCGTCGCGCGACCGGGACGGCAAGTTCGCCTATTGCGCCATCGAGGGCCGTTTCGACACCGGCCATGTCCTGATGATCGCGCGCAACGTCAAGGGCGAGGTCAATCTCGGCATGGGCATCCCCGGCGCCGAGCTGCCGGGCAGCGAGCAGTGGAAGGTCAAGGTCGTGGTGGACGGCAAGCTGACGCGCGAGCGCCGCGCGCTGGCGCCCAAGCCGGACATGCTGGTCATCCCCAACGGCAAGGACGAGGAACTCTACGCCGCCCTTATGAACGGCAAGGAGGTGGTGTTCTCCTCCGACGCCGACCGCATGGCCTTCGCGTTGAAGGGCACCAAGAAGGTGCTCACCGACCTGAAGACCTGCGTGGACAAGGCCGGCGCCGTCCCCCCCATCGACACCCGCACCAAGAAGGTTGCCACCCGACCCGACGAACTGCCGGAAGGGCTGGCCGACCTGCTGAAGGCGGCCGGCGTGCGCGACGTCAAGCGCGTGTCGCTGGAGAACGTGCCGAAGGGCGAGCGGCCCGCCGACATGGCCTGGCGCATCGGCCCGATTGTCGGCGGCATCCGCGAGCGGATGGTCGAGGAGGGCTCCAAGCTGGAGGACCTGTCCGCCGGCTACATCGACGCGATGAAGAAGCGCTGCGAGGGCGGCACGCCGACCGCGTCGCTGAGCGCCGTCGAGGATCTGCCCGGCCTGATGCTGCGCACCGGTTCGGTGGATTGCGCGCTGAAGGAGGGCAAGATGCACGTCTCGCTGACCTTCTTCCTGTCGCCGGGCCGCCTCTTCACGATCCTGTTCCACGAGGCCCAGGAGGCCGACATCGGGCTGGCCGACAAGGTGCGCGACAATCTGGCGGAGGTGCTGCGCCGCCTCGCCGTGAACCCGCCCTCCGCCCAGCCGTCCTCCGGCCAGTCGCCGGCCTCTCCGGCGCCGGCCCAGACGGGCAAGCCCTAAGGGGGTAGGTCCGCGCCCTGCGGTTGACGGGGCGGACGCAGGGCACACATTGACCGGCATGCCGGACGACATGACGGGAATCCGGGGCGCCGCGGGGGACGCGGCCGGCGCCCTGACCAAAGCACACAACCCCGGCCGGCGGTTCCTCAGGGTGCTGACACGGCGGAGCCTGCGCGACAGCGTCCTGGGCGTGCTGATGCTCGCCGGGGCCATCGGCGCCGGGGTCGGGCTGGCCGTGGCCCTGCTGCACGAGGCCGTGGTCTGGACGCAGTCCTTCGTCTTTTCGGTCGCCCACGGGCAGGCTCTGGGTGAGGCCGCGCTGGCCGACCCCTGGCGGACCCTGCTGGTGCCGGCCGGCGGCGGTCTGTTGCTCGGCGTGATGGTGAAGCTGGTGCGGCGCTGGCGCTCCAACGACATCGTCGACCCCGTCGAGGCGAACGCCCTCTACGGCGGCAAGATGTCCCTGATCGACAGCTTGCGCCTGACCCTGGCGACCCTGCTGTCCAACGGCTCCGGCGCGTCGGTGGGGATGGAGGCGGCCTACACCCAGGCGGGGGCGGGCATCGCCTCGACGCTTGGGCAAAGGCTCCATCTGCGGCGGGCGGACCTGCGCATGCTGGTCGGCTGCGGGGCGGCCGCGGCGATCTCCGCCGCTTACGGCGCGCCGCTGGCCGGCGCCTTCTACGCCTTCGAGCTGGTCATGGGCGGCTACACCATCGCCACGCTGGCCCCGATCGGGGCGGCCTCGGTCGCCGCGGTGGCGGTGGCCCATTGGCTGAGCGACCCGTCCCCGGTCCTGTTCTTCGGCCGGCCGGCGGCGGTGGAGGGCTGGGATTACGTGGCCTGCGGGGTCCTCGGCTTCCTGGCGGGCTGGCTCAGCATCCTCGCCATGCAGGCGGTGACGGTGGCCGAGCGCGGCTTCCGCGCGCTGCCCATCCCCGTCTGGGGGCGCCCGGCGCTGGGTGGGCTCGCGCTGGGTGCTCTGGCTCTGGCGGTGCCGCAGGTGCTGGGCGCCGGTCCCGGCGCCGACCCGTCGCAACTGGCCCGCGGGCTGGAGGCCATGGCAATCCTGCTGGTCGCCAAGATCGTGGCGTCGGCTCTGTCGCTCGGCTCCGGCTTCCGCGGCGGGCTGTTCAGCGCCTCGCTGCTGCTGGGCGGGCTGTTCGGCGGGCTGGCCTATGGGGTGCTCGACCTGCTGGTGCCGGGGCTGGGGCTCGACCGGATGCTGCTGGTGCTGGCCGGCATGGGGGCGGTGGCCGCCGGCATCATCGGCGCGCCGGTCACCATGGTGCTTCTGGTGCTGGAGGCGACGCAGGATTTCTGGGCGGCGTCCGGCGTGCTGATCGGCGTGGTGGTGTCGACCACCGTGGTCCGGCAGGCCTTCGGCTATTCCTTCGCGACGTGGCGTTTCCACCTGCGCGGCGTGCCGATCCGCGGCGCCTACGACGTTGGCTGGGTGTCGGAGTTGACGGCGATGCGGCTGATGCGCGGCGACGTGAAGACGATCCTGACCACCCAGACGCTGGACACGCTGCGCCGCCTGCACCCGCTGGGCGCCGCCAAGACCGTCTTCGCGGTGGAGCCGGACGGTTCCTACGCCGGCATCATCGACATGGGCGCCGTTCATGACCCGTCGCTGGGCGAGGAGGACGCGAAGACGCCGGTCGGCGAACTGGCCAAGCACGCCGACGACTTCCTGCGGCCCGGCGACGACGTGCGCAGTGTGCTGCATCGCTTCAGCAGCGCCGAGGTGGAGTCCCTGCCGGTCCTCGCCTCACCCACCGACCGCCGGATCGTCGGCTACGTCACCGAGGCCTACGCCCTGCGCCGCTACAGCCAGGAGCTGGAGCGGCAGCGCGGCGAGGAGCTGGGCGAACGCAGCCTCTACGGGCGGGACTGACCGACGCCCTTGTCCGGCGACGGTTACGGCGCGGATGGTCGACGCCGCGGGTTCGCGAGGAAGAAGCGCAGCATCTCCCGCGAGGCGTCCGGCCCGCGCGGGTCGGTGTAGGAACCGGATGGACTGCCTCCGGCCCAGGCGTGCCCTGCGCCTCGTATCGTCCACTGCTCGCAGAGCACACGACCGGAGGCATCGGTGTGGAGGTGGCGGCTGTAGCCATGCCCGCCCGGTACTTGACCGTGTTCCACCGCAACCCGCGCTCCCGCCGTTCCCATCTTGGATTGCGCGGCGACGTCGTCGCCGTTGCGCGGGTGAACCGTGGTATCCCGGTCGCCGTGAAAGACGATTGTCGGTACGGCGGGCACGGCGGGGCCGGGTTGCGGTTCCACCGCTCCCCCGCCCTGGCGCATGGCGACGAAGGCGGAGGGAATGTCGGAGGCTGCGCCCCGGGGGAGGCCGGAATGCACCCCGACGGCGGCGTAGAGATCGGGATAGGCGGCCCCCATGATGGCCGCCGCCGCCCCGCCGGCCGAGAGGCCCGCGACGAAGACGCGGTCCGGGTCGACGGCGTGCTCGCGCATGACCTGCCGGGTGATCCCCGCGATCAGCGAGGGCTCTCCGTCGCCGCGCCGCTGGTCGAGCGGGTTGAACCAGTTCCAACACTTCTGAGCGTTGGCCGAGGACGGCTGTGCCGGGTAGACGACCAGACAGCCGTGCTCTTCCGCCAGCATGTTCATGCGGGTGCCGGCGGCGAAATCGTCCGGCGACTGGGTGCAGCCGTGGAGCATCACCACCAGGGGAAGTGGCTGGCCGTCACGGCGGTTCGCGGGAACATAGAGCTTGTAGGAGCGCGTGCCGGCCTTGTTCCCGAAGGAGCCCGACGTGAACGCAGCGCCGTCCGGCAGCGGGTCGGCGGCGGGACGGATGGTGCCGTTCGCCCCGAAACCGGCGCCAGCCGGCATGACCCCGGCGGCAAGGCCGCGCAGGGTCTCGCCCAGGCCCGCCCGCGGTCCGGGATGGAAGCGGCCGGCAAACGCGCCGGCGGGTCTGAACGCGGTGGCACGGTGCGGCGGCGCCGGGTCCTGCGTGTCCGGTGCGGCGTTCACCGTGACCGGCTCGACATCGATGATGGTTGGGTCGGCGCCGGGCGGCACCGGCGCGGCACCCCGCAACAGGCGTTGGAGGTGAGCGGTCGCCCCGGCGAGGTCGCCGGCCTGGGTGAGGCGCAGCGCCTCGGCCATTCCGGTGGGGACTCGGTTGTTCATGTCGGGAGCTTTCTGGGCTCGGACAGGGCACGTTAAAAAGCCCGGTCCGTCGTCTTTCAGGAATTCGGCCAGGAATTCGGCCAGGAATGTGGCCCGTGCCCTCAGCGCATGCGGTCCGCGAGAGCCGCCTTGACGGCGCTGCTGGCGTGCAGCGCCCCCAGCACGGCGACCGAGGCGATGGTGGCGCGGGCAAGTTCGGGGGTGACGTCCCGGGCGATGGTGGCCAGACCGAGGACACGGATGTGGAGCATCTGTCCGGCCTCCCGCGCCGCTTCGAGGTCGTCGCGGGAGTAGTGGCGCAGGCCGAGGTCGACGCTCTTGCGCGTCACGGCCTGCCGCAAGGCGTCTCCATGGCGGTCGATCTGGTTGCGGATGGCGGTGCGGATGAGGTCCGTGCGATTCGCGTAGAAACCTTCCTGCACCAGGAGATCAATGTGACCGAGGTCGATGTAGCCAAGGTTGATCGTGATCTTTTCGCTGTCGCCGGACTTCGGCTTCGGATCGAGTGCGTTCGAGGACATCCCGGTGCCATCCTTGTACCATCCACTGGGATGGTAAATGGGTGCGCTGGCGAATCGATCAAGGGGGCACGGCGTCGTTGGGGGATGGCGTCCCGCGGAGGCACGTCTTGAGGCACGACCGCTCAGGGGCCGGATGGCCGGATGGACAGATGGCCGGTCTGCCCGGCGGCATCCCTGTGGATGCAGGAGAGATGGCGCGCCGCTTGGCGACGGTTTGCAGAACGAGCCGAGAGGGGCGGTGACGGGAAGCGCTTGTCCACCGGCAGCCATCCGCACCCAGGCTCGACCGCGTCCGTCCGCGGCCTTCACCTTGCGCCATTGGCGCCTTCACGTTTGAAATTCCCTCTCCCCAAAGGAGAGAGGGTTGAGACGGCGGACGGCGAAGGCCTCGTCAGTACACTTCCGGCACCCAGTTCTGCTTGGACTTCTTCGGCCGCTTGTAGCCGTCGTCGCTCTGCCGCGGCGGCAGGTCCAGCTCGACCGGAGCGATGTCCTGGTAGGGGATTTGCTGCAGCAGGTGGCTGATGCAGTTCAGCCGCGCCTTTTTCTTGTCGTCCGCGTCGACGATGTACCAGGGCGTCAGCTTCTTGTCGGTGTGCTCCAGCATGGCGTCCTTGGCCTTGGAGTACTCGACCCAGTGCTTGCGCGATTCGAGGTCCATCGGGCTGAGCTTCCAGCGCTTGATCGGGTTGCGCATCCGCTCGGTGAAGCGCTTCTCCTGCTCATCGTCGCTGACCGAGAACCAGTATTTGATCAGGATGATGCCGGATTTGACGAGCATCTCCTCGAACAGCGGGCAGGCGCGCAGGAACTCCTGATACTCCGCGTCGGTGCAGAAGCCCATGACATGCTCGACGCCGGCCCGGTTGTACCAGCTCCGGTCGAACAGGACGATCTCGCCCTTGGCGGGAAGCTGCGCCACGTAGCGCTGGAAGTACCATTGCCCGCGCTCCTTCTCGGTCGGCGTGCCGAGCGCCACGATCCGGCAGACGCGGGGGTTGAGGCTTTCGGTGATGCGCTTGATGACGCCGCCCTTGCCGGCCGCGTCGCGCCCCTCGAACAGCACGCAGACCTTCAGGCCGTTGACCCGCACCCACTCCTGCAGCTTGATCAGCTCGAACTGCAGCCGGGCCAGCTCGTCGATGTATTTCACCTTCTTGCCGCCCTTCGCCGGCTTGCCGCCGCCCTTTCCGCCGCCGAGATCGCGCCAGTGGGATTCGATGGCCGCGACCTCCTTGGCGTCGCGCAGCACCTCGCCGCCAGTGGCCGGCACGCCGAGCCCGAGGTCCTTCAGCTTCAGCGCCTTGCGCTTCTTCCGCGGCTTCTCCTCCACCCCGGCCCCGGTCCCCGTCTTGACCTCGTCCATCGAACGCACCCTGCTTATTGTTTTACCCGCCAACCAACGCTAGGAGATGCCGGCGCGTCAGGCAACCGCCCGCGCGCTCACCGCGACGAAGTGACCAGGGGCGAGGGGGCCGCGTTCAGTCCTTTTCCTTCGTGTCGAAGGTCAGATGGACGCCCAGGACTTCCGCGGCGATCCGGGCGACGGTCAGGTCGATGGGCGGCGGCGCGACGTTGACGCCGCGGCTCAGCGCCTCGGTCACGATCTCCATCACCTTCAGGCGGGCGTGCCATTTGGAGTTGGCCGGAACCGCCTGCCAGGGCGCCGTCTCGGTCGAGGTCTTGTCGAACATCGCCTCGATGGCCTTGCTGTAGTCGTCCCAGCGGGCGCGGTTGCGCAGATCCTCCTCGGTCAGCTTCCAGCGCTTGTAGGGGTTGCTCAGCCGCTCGCGGAAGCGGTTGAGCTGCTCGTCCGGCGTGATGTGCATGAAGATCTTGATGATGCGGGCCCCATCGTCGGTCAGCATCTTTTCGAACTGGTTGATCTCGTCATAGGCGCGCTTCCACTGCTCCTTGTCGGCGAAGCCCTCCACCCGCTCCACCAGCACGCGGCCGTACCAGGAGCGGTCGAAGATGGCGAAGGTGCCGGGGGCGGGCAGCTTGGTCCAGAAGCGGTAGAGATAGTGCTTTCCCTGCTCCTCCGCCGTCGGGGTGCCGATCGGCCAGACGTGGAAGCCGCGGGGGTCGAGCGGTTCGGTCAGGCGGCGGATGCAGCCGCCCTTGCCGGCGGCGTCCCAGCCCTCGAACACCAGGATGGCGCGGCGCTTCTCGTGCCAATAGGTCTGCTGGATGTGCAGCAGGTCCTTCTGGAGCTTGGCGAGGCGGCGTTCGTAGTCGTCCTTGCTGCCGATTCCCTCCGCCGTCATATCGAGCTTGTCGAGACGGATCTTGCCGTTTCCGTTGCCCATGCACGCACCTTTCGAAATGTCTGGCCCAAGTGTTTTGGCCCAAGTGTCAGGTTTCGGAACCTTCGCGCTTCGCAGGGGTTGAGCGCGTGCGCCCCGCAGGGCGCGCGTTGCAACCTCGCGATGGTCCTTCCGGTGATGGTCCTTCGGCCGGTGACGGTCTTCTGGACGATCCATGGGAGGCGCCACGCTTGTCAACCAGCGGCGACCGGCTGGCGTGCCGCTGCCGACCAGGAGGAATTCCCCGATGGCCACCGCCGGACCGCGCATCTACAACCTGTTTCCCACGCTCGTCGGCCCGATGCGCGACTGGGCCGGGCATCTGCCCCGCATCCAGGGGATGGGCTTCGACTGGCTGTTCCTGAATCCGATCCATTATCCGGGCTTCTCCGGCAGCCTCTACGCCGTGAAGGATTATTACCGGCTGCATGACCGCATCCAGGGCGGCGCGCCGGAGCATCCGGACGAGCTGCTGCGCGGCTTCATCGCCGAGGCGGGGCGGCACGGCCAGTCGGTCATGCTCGACCTCGTCATCAACCACACCGCCAAGGACGCGATCCTGGTGGGGGAGCATCCGGACTGGTACCGGCGCGACGCCAACGGCGACCTCTACAGCCCGCGCGCCGTCGACCCGGTGGACCCGTCGCGGGTGACCATCTGGGGCGATCTCGCCATGCTCGACTACGAGCGGGCGGAGGTCCGGGCGGGGCTGACCGACTATTGGACGCGCTACCTGCGCCATTACATCGGGCTGGGCGTGAAGGGCTTCCGCTGCGACGCCGCCTACCAGATCCCGGCGGAGGTGTGGAAGACGCTGATCGACCGCTCCCGCGAGGCCGATCCCGAGGTGACGTTCTTCGCCGAGACGCTGGGCTGTACGGTGGAGCAGGTGCGCGACCTTTGTGGGGCGGGCTTCGACTTCCTGTTCAACAGCGCCAAATGGTGGGACTTCAAGTCCGACTGGCTGCTCGACCAGTATGACGAGTTCCGCTGGATCGCCCCCTCCATCGCCTTCCCGGAAAGCCACGACACCGACCGGCTGGCGGCCGAGGTCGGCAGCCAGGACAGCGAGCGGCTGGCCGCCCAGCTGAAGATGCACTATCTGTTCGCCGCTTCCTTCTCGACCGGCGTGATGATGCCGGTTGGGTTCGAATACGGCTTCACCCGCAAGCTCGACGTGGTGAGCACGACGCCGGACGACTGGGAGCCGCCGAAGCTCGACCTGACCGGCTTCATCGGCGCGGTCAACGCCATGAAGGCGGACAGCCCGGCGCTGAACGTCGAGGGCCCGCAGCGCCGCGTGACCGCGCCGCACAACCCGGTGATCGGGCTGATCCGCGAGACCAGCGGCTGGGCCAACGGGAGCGGGGAGGGCTGCTCCGTCCTGCTCATCAACCCCGACGAGACCCAGCCGCACGCCATCGACCCCGGCCCGCTGCTGGCCAGCTCCGGCGGCGGCTTCGCCGACTTCGAGGACGTGACGCCGGAGGCGGCGCCGCTGCCCTTCGAACCGGGCCACGACCTGCGCCTGCGCCCGCTGGAGATGCGCGTCTTCCGCGCCCGGCCGGCGCAGAGCCGCCCCATCGAGCTGAACCATCTCGGCGAGCGCGGGGCGGAGCACGACTCCGCCACCCGCGCCTGGATGGACGAGCTGGCCTCCCGCCGCGTCACCATCGAGAACGTCTATCCGGAGCTGGACGGCGGGCGCTTTCCGGTCAAGCGGGTGGTCGGCGACGTGATGGAGGTGTGGGCCGACATCTACACCGACGGCACCTTCGTCCTTGGCGCCGCCGTCACCTACCGCCCGGTCGACGAGGAGGACTGGCGCGAGGTGCCCATGACCTTCTTCGACAACGACCGCTGGGTGGGCAAGCTGCCGCTGACCCGCAACACGCGCTACCAGTACAGCATCCTGGCGTGGCGCGACGTGTGGGAGAGCTGGCGCGCCGACTTCAAGAAGAAGAACGACGCCGGCCTCGACGTCGGGCTGGAGCTGATCGAGGGCCGCCGCTTCGTCGAGCACGCCGTGGGCCTGAACGAGGGCGAGGGCCGCGCCGCGCTGGAGCGGGTGGTGGAGCGGATGAACAGCCTTCAGGGGGCGGAGCTGACCGCCTACGCCCTGTCGGACGAGCCGCGGCAGGCCATGGCGAAATATGGCGAGCGGCAGTATCTGTCCCGCTACGGCTGCGACCTGGAGGTCTATGTGGACCGCACCGCGGCCCGCTACTCCGCGTGGTTCGAGATCTTCCCGCGCTCGGCCTCGCCGGACCCGTCGCGGCCCGGCACCTTCGACGACGTGTCCAACATGCTGCCCTTCATCCGGGGCATGGGCTTCGACGTGCTGTATTTCCCGCCGATCCACCCGATCGGGCGGAGCTTCCGCAAGGGACGCAACAACACGCTGAACCCCGGCCCGAACGATCCCGGCGTGCCCTACGCCATCGGTGCCTCGGAGGGCGGGCACGCCGACATCGACCCGATGATCGGCGACTTCGAGGGCTTCCGCCGGCTGGTCAAGGAGGCGCGGCGGCATGGGATCGAGATCGCGCTGGACTTCGCCGTCCAGTGCTCCCCCGACCATCCCTGGATCAAGTCGCACCCGCAGTGGTTCTACTGGCGGCCCGACGGCACGATCCGCTACGCCGAGAACCCGCCGAAGAAGTACCAGGACATCGTCAACGTCAGCTTCTACCGCGAATCCTACCCGGACCTGTGGTACGCGCTGCGCGACGTGGTGCTGTTCTGGTGCGACGAGGGGGTGCGCATCTTCCGCGTCGACAACCCGCACACCAAGCCCTTCCCCTTCTGGGAATGGATGATCCGCGAGGTGCAGGACCGCTTCCCCGACGCGATCTTCCTGGCCGAGGCCTTCACCCGGCCCAAGCTGATGCGGCGGCTGGCGAAGATCGGCTTCACTCAGTCCTACAGCTACTTCACGTGGCGCAACACCAAGGCGGAGCTGACCGAGTATCTGACGGAGCTGACCCAGGGCGAGTCCAAGGACTACATGCAGCCCAACTTCTTCGCCAACACGCCGGACATCCTGCCGCCAATGCTGGTTCATGGCGGGCGGCCCGCCCACATGATGCGCGCCGTGCTGGCCGGGACCTTGTCGGGAGTGTATGGCCTCTACACCCCGTATTTCGTCTGCGAGGCCGATCCTTATCCTGGCAAGGAGGAGTACAACCACTCCGAAAAATACGAGATCCGGCACTGGGACTGGAACAAGCCCGGCAACATCGTCGACTACGTGACGCGGCTGAACAAGATCCGCGCGGAGAACCCGGCGCTTCACAAATTCACGAACCTGAAGTTCTACAACGCCTACGACGACAACATCCTGCTCTACGGCAAGATGACGGAGAGCAAGGACAACGTCATCCTGATCGCGGTGAACCTCGACCCGCACAACGGCCACGGCGGCACCATCGAGGTTCCGTTGTGGGAGCTGGGGCTGGACGACGGCGCCCATGTCCAGGTGGAGGATCTGTTCACCGGCCAGCGCTTCACCTGGATCGGCAAGTTCCAGCATGTCTGGCTCGACCCGCAGCAGAACCCGGCGGCGATCTGGCGCATCCGCCCGCCGGGGCGGTGAGGGAAGGGGAGCGTAGGGCCCCCACCCAAACCCTCCCCCCGTAGAGCCCCCCTCCCAACCTCCCCCCGCTGCGCAGGGGGAGGAGTTAAGCCCTCCCCTGCGAAGCGGGGGAGGGTTGGGTGGGGGCTCGCCGCAACCACTCCACACCCCCGCCAGCTCACCGAAACTCTGGCATTCCCGCCCAACCCAAGCTAGAACCCGGCCGGTCCGTGACGGTTCTTCCTGGCGGGGACGGGTGCAGTACCGACTCGACGACGAGGCGTCCCTGTGTTCGATCGACATCCTGGCTCAGGCGGTCGAGCGCATTTGCGTCAAAGGCGTGCTGGAACTGCGCATGCTGCGCAACGCGCTCCGCGAGGCCGCCACCAGCCCCACCCCCGACGCGGTCAAATTCGCCTTCGCCATGTTCTCGCGGGTGGACGGTGACTATCGCCGCCTGATCGCGCACGAGGCGCTGACCCTCGCGACCGAGCAACGGGGGCGCTACGCCGCCCCCCGGCCGCGGGCGGTGCGCCGCCCGCGGATGCTGTGACAGGCCACCGTCCTCAGGCTCCCGTCCTCAGGCTCCCGCCGCCGCGAAATCCATGGTGGGCACCGCCAGCGTCTCCACCGCCGGGCGGGCGAACAGATAGCCCTGCATCAGCGTGATCCCCAGATCGCGCAGAGCCTTCGCCTCGCCGGGTGTTTCGATGCCCTCGGCCACCGGAGTGATGCCGAGATCGCGGCACACGGTGAGGATCGCGCTGACGATGCTGCGGCGGGCGCGGTCGGTGTCGATGGAGCGGGTCAGCTCCATGTCCAGCTTGATGATGTCCGGCTGGAACTCGGCGAGCAGGTTCAGGCCGGAATAGCCCGACCCGAAATCGTCGATGGCGGTGTGGAAGCCCTGGCGCTTGTACTCGGTGAAGATGGACTTCAGATGCGCGCCATCCACCACCCGCTCGTTCTCCGTCACCTCGAAGATGATGCGCTCCGGCGGGAAGCCGGTGCGCTTGGCGGCGGCCAGCGTGGCGCGGATGCAGGCTTCGGGCTGGTAGACGGCGTTGGGGAGGAAGTTGATCGACAGCCGGGTGTCGGGCTGCTGGCCCATGCCCAGGCTGGCGGCAAGCTCGATGGCCTTGACCCGGCAGGCTTGGTCGAAGGCGTAGCGGTTGGCCTCGGTTACTTGGCTCAGCACCCAACCGGCACCCTGGCCGTCGAGGCCGCGCACCAGCGCCTCGTGCGCCCAGGGCCGCCCGCCGCCGACATCGACGATCGGCTGGAAGGCCATGGTGAAGTCGAACCCCAAACCCTCGGTGCACTGCCCGCCGCACCCGCCGCCCCTGATCCGTTCCGCCGTCATGCCCGTTTCTTTCGTGGGGTGATTTTATGTTAACTCATTATAGCACGTATATTGTCTCAAATTTATTCAACGCAAGGTGTGACATCGGGTCTGGAAACAAGGCCTATGACGTCACTACTCCATTCTTCCTCATTCCGCGGCGGCTTTACTATGCGTCTGGATCGCGGTCCATACGGACAGCGGGGTCGCCGGCATGTCGATGTGGTCGATTCCATACTCCGACAGCGCGTCCACCAGAGCGTTGATGACCGCGGGCGGCGCGCCGATGGCCCCGGCCTCGCCGGCGCCCTTCATGCCCAGCGCGTTGGTGGTGCTGGGCACGCAGTTCAGCTTGATGCGGATGTCCGGCACGTCCACCGCGCGCGGCATCTGGTAGTCCATGAAGGAGCCGCTGAGGAGCTGGCCGCTGTCCGGGTCGAAGACCACCCGCTCCTGGAGCGCCTGCCCGATGCCCTGGGCGACGCCGCCATGGACCTGACCCATGACCAGAAGCGGGTTCACCACCGTGCCGAAATCGTCGACCACCGTGTAACCGACGACCTCGACCACCCCGGTGTCGGGATCGACCTCGACCTCCGCCACATGGCAGCCGTTGGGGAAGGTGTTGGCCGGCGGGGTCCAGCGGGCAACCTCGGTGAAGGCGATGGGGCCTTGCGCGGCGGCTTTGGCGGCCACCTCCTTGAAGGAGACGCTGCGGTCGGTGCCGACGACACTGAAGCGGCCCTCGACGAACTCGACGTCCACCGCGGCGGTCTCCAGCAGGTCGGCGGCGACCTCGGTCGCCTTGGTCACCACGCGCGCGGCACCCTCGGCCAGCGCCGCCCCGCCCACCGGGACGGAGCGGGAGCCGCCGGTGCCGGCGCCCCAGGTCACGCGGTCGGTGTCGCCCTGGATCACCTCGACATCCTCCGGCGGGACGCCCAGCCGGTCGGCGATGATTTGCTTGTAGGCGGTCTCGTGACCCTGGCCGTTGGTCTGGGTGCCGATCATCAGGACGATGCGCCCGTCGCCGTTGACCTGCACCGTCGCCTGTTCCGCGCCGCCGCCCGCGCAGGCCTCGATGTAGGTGGCGATCCCCGCCCCGCGCAGCTTCCCGCGCGCCTTCGCCGCCGCCTTGCGGGCGGGCAGGCCGGCGTGGTCGGACAGCTCCAACCCGTCGCTCAAATTCTGCTCGAACTCCCCGGTGTCGTAGGTCTGGCCCATCGGCGTGGCGTAGGGCATGGCGGCGGGCGGGATGAAGTTGCGCCGCCGGATCTCCGCCGGGCCGAGGCCGGTGACGCGCCCGGCATGGTCGATGAGGCGCTCCAGAAGATAGGCCGCCTCCGGCCGGCCGGCGCCGCGGTAGGCGTCCACCGGCTGGGTGTTGGTGAAGACGCCCTTGACCCGCACATAGACCGCCGGCGTGGTGTAGGAGCCGACGAGCATCGCCGACCCGGCGTCGGTCGGGATGAAGGGGCCGTAGTTCGACAGGTAGGCCCCCAGGTTGGCGACGGTGTCCACCCGCAGCCCGAGGAAGCGCCCGTCGCCGTCCAGCGCCAGCCGGGCGCGGCTGACATGGTCGCGCCCGTGATCGTCGCTGAGGAAGCCCTCGGTCCGCTCCGCCGCCCATTTCACGGGCCGGTTCAGGCGGCGCGCCGCGAACAGGCAGACCATGTATTCCGGGTAGTTGAACAGCTTCATGCCGAAGCCGCCGCCGACGTCGGTGGTGACGACGCGGAACTTGGATTCCGGCAGGCCGAAGAGCTGGGCGAACTGCTTGCGCAGCCCGTGCACGCCCTGGCTGGTGACGTAGATGACCAGCCGCCCGGTCTCCGCCTCCACCGCGGCGAGGCAGGCGCGGCCCTCCATCGGGTTGGCGACGACGCGGTTGTTGACGATCTCCAGCTCCACCACGCGGGCGGCCTTGGCAATCGCCGACTCCACCGCCTCCTCCTCGCCCTGCTCCCAGTCGAAGCAGAGGTTGCCCGGCGCCTCGTCCCACACCTGCGGGCGGCCCGCCTCCAGAGCCTCCGCCGTCCCGGTGATGGCGGGCCGGTCGTCGTAATCGACCATCACCAGTTCCGCCGCGTCGCGGGCGGCGTCCAGTGTTTCGGCCACCACCACGGCGACCGGATCGCCGACATGGCGCACCCGTCCCTTGGCCAGCGCCGGGCGGGGCGGGGCGACGTAGGGGGAGCCGTCGCGCTGGGTCAGCGCCGCGGCGCAGGGAATCGGCTGGACGCCCTCGGCCTCCAGGTCGGCGATGGTGAAGACGCCCAGCACCCCCGGCTGCGCCGCCGCCTCCGCCATGTCGATGCCGCGGATGTCGGCGTGGGCGTGGGGGGAGCGCACGAAGACCGCGAATGTCTGGCCGGGAAGCGACACGTCGTCGGTGTAGCGCCCGCCGCCGGTCAGCAGGCGCGCGTCTTCGGTGCGGGGAACCGGCTGGCCGATGCCGAACTTCATCATGGGGCGGGGTCTTTCCTGTTGCGCGGGCCTGTCGCGTGGAGAAACACCCGGAGAAGATAGGCGGAGCCTTGGCCGGCGAAAACCCTCGGTTGGGCATAAGCCGGCGGTGGCGTGGGGGCGCCAGGCCACCTATTCTTAGGCCATGTGCGGACGCATGATACTCGCCACGCCGGCCGCGGAGGTTCAGCGCCTGTTCGGCTTCCCCGAACTGCCGAACCTCCAGCCCCGCTGGAACGTGGCCCCCACCCAGCCGGTGCCCGCCGTGCGGCGGGAGGAGGATGGGCGCCATCTGGTGACCCTGCGCTGGGGACTCGTGCCCTTCTGGGCCGACGATCCGTCCATCGGGGCGCGGCTGATCAATGCGCGCGGAGAAACGCTGGCCGAGAAGCCGTCCTTCCGGGAGGCCTTCCGCAAGCGGCGCTGCCTCGTCCCCGTGGACGGATTCTACGAGTGGAAGGCCGAGGGCAGGCGCAAGCAGGGCTACGCCATCCGCCGCCGCGACCGCGCGCCCTTCGCCTTCGCCGGCCTGTGGGAGCGCTGGAACGGCCCGAAGGGCGGCCCGGCCCTCGCGGAGCCCCTGGAGACGCTGACCATCGTCACCACCACGGCCAACGCGGTGCTGAAGCCGCTGCACGAGCGCATGCCGGTGATCCTCGACGAGACGGACTGGGACCTGTGGCTGGACCCCGCCGCCCCGCTGCCGGTGCTGGAAGACCTGCTGAAGCCGGCGCCCGACGCGCTCCTGGAGGCCCATCCGGTGGGGCCGCGCGTCAACAACGTGCGCAACGACGACGAGGCGTGCGCGGCTCCCCTCGACGATGCACCGCCCGATGACGCGCCGACCTTGTTCTGAGTGGCTCGCCCCTTTGGTGGCAATTTCCTTGTTGTGCTCAACCGGAACGGCGTATGCCCAGGGAGGGACGACCAAAGGCAAGGTCGCCAACACCCCCAATGAAACGTTAAAAGGACAGGGCGTCGCCATGGAGGGCGATACGCTGTCCATCAAGGGCGCGCCGGTTCGCCTGATGGGGATCGACGCCCCCGACGTCGGGCAGAAATGCCGGAACCGTTACGGGCATGAGTTGGACTGCTTCCGCATCGCCACCGCGGTGCTGGCCAGCCTGATCAAGGACCAGGAGGTGACCTGCACCATCGCCGAACGCGACCGCAACGGCCAGCAATTGGGCGAATGCCGGGTGCTCGGCGTCGATCTGGGGGCGGCCATGGTGGCGCGCGGCTGGGCCTTCGCCTACCGCAGCCTGTCGCCGGCCTACGCCTCCAGCGAGGCCTTCGCGCAGAGCCGCCGTCTGGGCCTGTGGGCGGGGCAGGTGGAGAAGCCCTGGCAATGGCGATCGCGCCAGCAGCGTGAGCAGGCGCGGTAGGCCCAGCGATGCGGTTCGGCCATGCGGCCTCTGCCAACGGGGGAAGGGGGACTCGGCCTTTTTTTCGGTTCGCCCTCCTTGGGGGGCGTGATAGTGTTTCAGAGTGTTAACAAGTTATGAATCAAGCCGACCGGCCAGCGCCCCTCGGTGCCGAAGGCCGGACGGACCCACCCACCGGCGCGGAAGAACGGGTCATGCGAGTCTACGCACGCCAGCTTTACGATCATCTCCCCTATCTGCGCCGCTACGCGCGCGCGCTGACCGGAGCGACCGAACGCGGTGACGATCTCGTGACGCGCTGCGTCGAGGTCGCCGTGATGGCTCCCTCCCGCTTCGGGCTGGAAGGGGGGATGCGGGTTCCGCTCTACGCCCTGCTGAATCTGCTGTTCGACGAGGATGGGGATGGGCGGCCGACTCCGTCGCCGCACCCCATCGAACGGGCGCTGGCGTCTCTCCCGGAAGGCGAGCGGCGGATGTATCTGCTGATCACGCTGGAGGGGCTGACGGTTCCCGAAGCGGCCCAGGTGCTTCAGATCCCCGCGCCGGAGGGCCAGGATCGGCTGACCATCGCCCGCGACAAGGTGCGCAACGCCCTGACCCAGCGGGTGCTGGTGGTCGAGGACAACCCGATCCTGGCGATGGAGATCGGCTCGCTGGTCACCGACATGGGGCACGTCGTCTGCGGCACCGCCAACAATGAGCAGGAGGCCCTGGAACTGCTGGAGGCCGAGAAGCCGACGCTGGCGCTGCTGGACGTCCGGCTGGCCGACGGCGGCAGCGGGGTCGAGGTTGCCCGCCGGCTGCGCCAGAAGCGCGCCATGCGGACCATTTTTGTCACGGCCTTCGACGGCGACCTGGAGGAGGCGGACGCCCGCCATCTCGGCCAGATCGTCCGCAAGCCCTTCACCAACGAGGCGATCCAGGCGGCGATCTCGCGCGCGGTCTTCATGCCGAGCCCGGTGGCCCTGGCGTGATAACTGCGGCCCGGTGATCTGCGGTCCGGGTGGAAAAGCGAAAGGGCGGCCCCGTCGGGCCGCCCTTTGCGTGTGCGGTGTAGTGTGCCGCTGTCTCAGACGGTGGTCCGGCGCCCGGCGATCATGCGGTAGATGGCCAGGATGATGATGGCGCCGACGATGGCGCCGATGAAGCCGGCCCCTTCGCCCGCCCGGTACCAGCCAACGGCCTCGCCCAGATAGGTGGCGACGAAGGCGCCCGCGATGCCGAGCAGCGTGGTGATGATGAAGCCGCCCGGATCACGGCCCGGCATCAGGAACTTGGCGACGATGCCGGCCAGGAAGCCGATGATGATCGTCCACAGAATACCCATAACCTCTCTCCCTCCAGTATCGATGTCCTCGATCCCACGCAGCCATAACGCCCGGAACGGCGTTTGGTTCTGCCCGAAGGAGGACCCTCTTGCGGATAAACCCACCTGGAGCATGGCCGGGAGGGAGAGGGGCAGGGCCGGCGGTCAGCTCCGCAGGGCGCGAATGTTGGCGGCGTAGCGGTCCGGCCCGCCGGTGAAGGTGGCGGTTCCGGCGACCAGAACGTCGGCGCCCGCCTCGATGGCGATGCGGGCGGTTTCGCCGTTGATCCCGCCGTCCACCTGGAGGTCGATGGGCTTGCCCAGCGCGTCGATGCGGCGGCGCAGCTCATGGATCTTGGGAAGCTGGCTGGCGATGAAGCTCTGCCCGCCGAAGCCGGGGTTGACCGTCATGACCAGGACGAGGTCGAGCTCTTCCAGCAGATAATCCACGACCTCCAGCGGGGTGGCCGGGTTCAGCGACAGGCCGGCCTTCTTGCCCAGCGACTTGATGAGCTGGATGGTGCGGTGGACGTGCGCGCCGGCCTCCGCATGGACGGTGATGATGTCGGCGCCGGCGTCCGCGAAGGCGGCGATGTAGGGGTCCACTGGGGCGATCATCAGATGCACGTCGAAGGTCTTCGCCGTGTGCGGGCGCAGCGCCTTCACCACCGCCGGGCCGATGGTGATGTTGGGGACGAAATGGCCGTCCATCACGTCGATGTGGATGTAGTCGGCGCCCGCCGCATCGATGGCGCGCACTTCCTCGCCCAGCCGGGCGAAATCGGCGGAGAGGATGGACGGGGCGATCTTGACCGGGCGCATGGCGGAAATCCTTGGCGTGAACGGTGCGGGAAAGGGTGGTGGAAAATCCGCCTTCCCATACCACGGCTCCCCCGCCGCCCCAACCCCTCTCGCGGTTCCGGCCCTCTCGCCGTCCGGAGGAACCGTCAGGCCGGCTTGCAGCCCGGCTTCAGGCCCGGATCGCCGGAGAAGCTGCCGTCGTCCGCGGGGTCGCTTCCCGCGCCGTAGTCGGCGTTGAGCATCCCCTCCAGCGCCGCCAGCCGGGGCGTGGCGGCGGCGAAGGCGTCGCGCTCGACCGCGCGGTAATGCTCGATTACCCGTTCGCCGAAGGCGGTGAGCGCGGTCCCGCCGCCGTGCTTGCCACCCACCGCGGCGAAGACCACCGGTTCGGCGAAGATGCGGTTGAGGTCGTCGACCAGCAGCCAGGCGCGGCGGTAGGACATGTCCAGCGTCCGCGCCGCCGCGGAGATGGAGCCGGTTTCCCGGATCCGCTCCAGCAGCATGATCTTGCCCGGCCCGACCGAGCCGCCGGTGTCGAAATCGATGCGGATGCGCAGGCGGGTCATGGCGCCATCCAGGACGCACTGGTCTCGCCGGCCCGCTCCCGGCATCCTATCCATTTCACCCCGGCCACTCCCGCTCGTCCGCTCCGCCCTTTTGGGGCGGGAGACTGGCCGTCCCCCGCCGAAAAGGCAAGGCGCGGATCAGAAGCCGGCCAGCACGATCTTGCCCTTGGCCCGCCCGCTTTCGAGCAGGGCATGGGCGCGCGTCAGGTTGGCGGCGTTGATGGTGCCGAACGTCTCGGCCAGTGTCGTGCGGACGGTGCCGGCGTCGACGAGGCGCGACACCTCGCTGAGCAGCGCGTGCTGGGCGGCGATGTCGGCGGTGCCGAACACCGGCCGGGTGAACATGAACTCCCAATGCAGCGACACGCTCTTGCGCTTCAGCACCATGACGTCCAGCCCCGCCGGATCGTCGATCAGCGCAACGCGGCCCTGCGGGGCGATCAGGGCGGCGATCTCCGGCAGATGGGCGCCGGTGTCGTTGGTCGAGAAGACGAAGGCCGGGGCGCCGATGCCCAGCGCCTCCACCTGCGCGGCCAGCGGTTTGCGGTGGTCGACGACGTGATGGGCGCCGAGGTCCCGGCACCAGGCCTGCGTCTCCTCGCGGGAGGCGGTGGCGATGACCGTCAGGTCGGTCAGTTGCCGGGCGAGCTGGATGGCGATGGAGCCGACGCCGCCGGCCCCGCCGACGATCAGGATGGCGTTGGCCGCCCCCGGCACCGGGCGCCGCACGTCCAGCCGGTCGAACATGGCTTCCCACGCGGTGATGCTGGTCAGCGGCAGGGCGGCAGCCTGGGCGAAGTCGAGGCTGGCCGGCTTCGGCCCGACGATGCGCTCGTCCACCAGATGGAATTCGGCGTTGGTGCCGTCACGGTCGATGGCTCCCGCGTAGAAGACGGCGTCGCCCGGCTTGAACAGCGTGGCCTGCGGCCCGGCGGCGACCACGACACCGGCGGCGTCCCAGCCCAGCACCTTCATGGCGCCCGGCGCGGGGGGCATGTTGCGGCGGACCTTGGTGTCCACGGGGTTGACCGAGACGGCCTTGATCTCGACCAGCAGGTCGCGGCCCTGGGGCTCGGGGCGGGGGCGCTCGACGTCGATCAGGGCGTCGGGGGCGTCGATGGGCAGGGATTGGGTGAAGGCGACGGCGCGCATGGCCTGAAGTCCTTGTGCTTGTTGTTGGGTGCTTGTCGTTGGGTGCTTGTTGCGGCGTGTTGTGCTCTGCCGACAGACTTGCGCCTTGCAGCACCGGGGCGCAAGAATGCACATGAAACGCACATAGTGTCGAAAAGGATACCGTCATGGCCCGCGTTCCCCACGCCAACCTGGACTGCTCGCCGGGCTGCCCGGTGGAGGGCGTCCTCGCCATCATCGGCGGCAAGTGGAAGGGGCTGATCCTCTACCATCTGCTCGCCGGCACGCTGCGCTTCAACGAGATCCGCCGCCGCGTGCCGAACGTCACCCAACGCATGCTGACCACCCAGCTTCGCGAGCTGGAGGCGGACGGGCTGCTGGTCCGCACCGTCTATGCGGAGGTGCCGCCGCGCGTCGAATACAGCCTGTCGCCGCGCGGGCGGAGCCTGGAGCCGATCATTCTGGCGCTGAAGGCCTGGGGGGAGGAGCATCTGCGCCCCGCTGACACCACCTCTGCCGCCGCCTCTGCTGCTGTCGTCGCGGCATGAGCGCCTTCGTCCCGCCGCCGCCGCAACGTCCCTGGGGGCATCGCCTGTTCTTTCCCGCCGCCGCGCTCTACGGGGCGCTCAGCGTGCCGCTGTGGGTGGCCGGCTATTTCGGCTGGCTCGGCATCGGCTGGACCCCGGCGCTGCACGCGCACGAGATGCTGATGGGCTACGCGCTGGCGGTGGTCGGCGGCTTCCTGCTGACGCGCCCGTCCGGGGTGGCGCTGAGCGTCGCCTTCGCCGCATGGCTGGCCGGGCGGCTGGCGGTGCTGGCCGGCCTGCCGCCGGAGGTCGCGGCGCCGGTGGCGCTGGCCTATCCGGTGGCGCTGTTCGTGATCGCCGGCATCCCCTTCCTGCGCGCCGCCAAGAGCGGCCACAACAGGCTGTTCGGCCCGGTGATCGGCGCCTTCGCGCTGGCCGAGGCGCTGGTCTGGTGGGGCGGCGACGGCGGACGGACGGGGGCGCTGTTCGCGCTGCATCTGGTCGGCATCCTGATGCTGGTGATGGGTGGGCGCATCATCCCCTCGGCCACGGCGGGAGAAGTCCGCAAGCAGGGCGGGACGCTGGTCGAGCGGGTGCAGCCGCGCCTGGAATGGGCGGGCGTCGCCGGTGCGGTGCTGGCCGCCCTGACCGTGGCCGCCGGGGTGGCGAGCGGTCCGCTGGCCTGGATCGGAGCGGCGGGTGCGGCGCTGGCCGGGGTGACCGCCTGGGCGCGTCTCGCCCGCTGGCGGACCGGCGCCGTGCTGAAGCGCCCGGACCTGTGGAGCCTGCATCTGGGCTACGGCTGGCTCGGGCTCGGCTGGCTGTTCCTGGGGGTCGAGCGGCTGGCTCCGCTGACCGGCGGGGCGGGCTGGCACGTGATCGGGGCGGGCGCGCTGGGCACGCTGGCCGCTTCCATGATGGTGCGCGCGACCCTGCAGCGGGAGGCGCTGCCGCCGGACTTCTCCCGACCCGCCACCGCCGCCATCGCTCTGGTCGGCCTGTCCGCCGCGCTGCGCGTCGCCGCGGCCAGCACGGCGCCGGACCTGCTCATGCCCGCGGCGGCGCTGGCCTGGATGGCGGCGCATCTTCTGGTGCTTTGGGTGCTGCTGCGCGTCCCGAAGCGGATCAGGGCGTGAACCCGACACCCTGATTTTGGGCGTTCCGCTTCTGGCCTTCGCGCATCGCGGCCGCTATGGTGCGCCGGGTGCAACTGACGTCGGCGCGTGCCATGGAGACTTTGCCGTTCGAGGCCGAAACCGCCGTCGTCATCTGCGCCGATCGCGGCGTGTTCGAGCTTCTGGTCGGGCTTCTGCTGTCGCTGCGCCCGCTGGACCGCCGGCGCTACCGGGTCTGCCTGATCGATGTCGGGCTGACCGCCGCGCAGCGCGACCATGTGGCGCCGCTCTGCGACCGCATCGCGCCGGTGCGGGACGATCTGGTGGTCTGGCCGCACCCGCAGCTCGTGGCGCAGCTGGACCGGCAGATCCCGTTCTGGAAGGCGATGCTCTGCCGCCCGTTACTGCGCGACTATTTCCCCGGTTTCCAATGCTACCTGCATCTGGACGCCGACATCTGGGTCCAGAATACCGCCGCGCTGGACGCCGCCGTCGCGGGTGTCCGCAGCGGGCGCGCCGTGATCGTTCCGGAGGCCGACGCGGCCTATCCCTTTCTGGCCTCGCACACCGCCAACGCCCAGTCCGTGGCGGAGCGCGCCAAGCTCATCACCCGCTTCTTCGGGGAGGAGATCGCCGCGCTGGCCGGCTCGCTGCCCTATTACAATCTGGGTTTCTACGGGCTTCGCCACGACGCGCCCCATTGGGACCTGTTCCGCGACAGCCTGCGTGACGCGACGCGGACCACCTTCCATTTCCTGTGCGAGCAGATCGTCCTCAACATCGTGATGTTCCAGGTGCGAAACACCCTGCTCCTGCCGGCGACGGCCAACTGGATGTGCAGCATGGCCGTGCCGGTGCGCGGCGCGGACGGGCTGTGGCGCTCGCCCGTCTACCCCCACACGCCGATCGATCTTCTGCACCTGACCGGCACGGACAAGCTGGAACGCTACCAGCCGCTGGGGCTGCTCCACGACGGGGGGCGCTATCTGGAGGGCATCGCGCACTTGGCGGCTCCGCACGCGCGGGTCGGCTGATCCCCGGACCTTGCGCAACGGCTTGACGGTCCCCGTCCCAACCCCCGACACTCCTGGCAACGGCCTCCACCGAGGGGCATGAGGGGCGGGCGAACCCGCAGGGGGGATCATGAGCGACGCGTTGGAACCGGTCCGCAGCGCGGGCGTCGTCGGGCTCGGCTCCATGGGCATGGGGGTGGCGCTGTCGCTGCTCCGCGCCGGCTTCCGGGTCGTCGGCTGCGACCTCGACGCCGCCAAATGCATGAGCCTCGTCACCCATGGCGGGGAGGCCGCGGGGTCGCCCGCCGACGTCGGGCGCCGGGTGGACCGCGTCATCGTCCTGGTCGCCACGGCGGAGCAGGCGGAGGAGGTGCTGTTCGGCGCCGAGGGCGTGGCCGGCACCCTGCCGAAGGGCGGCGTGGTCGTCCTGTCCACCAGCGTCCCGCCGGACATGGCCGCCGCCGTCGGGCGCCGCCTCGCCGAGCGGGACCTGCTGATGCTGGACGCGCCGGTCGGCGGCGGTCCGGTGCGGGCGGCGGAGGGGCGCATGGTGGTGATGGCCTCCGGCCCCGAGGACGCCTTCGCGCGGGCCGAGGACCTGATCGCCGCCGCGTCGGGCACGCTGCACCGCGTCGGCACGGAGCACGGGCAGGGCTCCGCCGTGAAGGCGGTGGAGCAGATGCTGACCGGCATCTACGCCGCCGCGGTGGCGGAGGCCACGGCCTTCGGCGTCCGCGCCGGGGTCGATCCGCAGCGGCTGGCCGAGATCCTCGCCGCCGGTCCCTTCCACATCCCGTCGCAACGGCCGCTGGGCATCGTCGGGGCCGACCTGGGCAACGTGATGGACGCCGCGCGGCGGCTGACCGTGCCGACGCCCTTGGCCGCCTCGGCTTTGCAACTCTTCACCATGGCCGCCGCGGTCGGGCTGGGGCGCGAGGGCGACGGCGCGCTCGCGCAAATCTTCGACCGGCTGGCCGGCAACCCGCAGGAGGGCTGAGGAACCATGTCCACCACGCTCACATCGCTGGTCGTCACCGGAGGCAGCCGGGGCATCGGGGCGGCGGTCGCCCGCATGGCCGCGCAGCGCGGCCACGCCGTCACCTTCTCCTACATCGGCAACGAAGCGGCGGCGGAGGCCACGCTGGCGGCGATCTGCGAGGCCGGCGGGCAGGCCCAGGCCGTTAAAGGCGATGCGGCTCGCGAAGACGACATCCGCGCCCTGTTCGACGCGGCGGAGGAGCGCTTCGGCCCCACCGCCGGGCTGGTCAACAACGCCGGAATCGTCGGCCCCTACGGGCGGCTCGACGCGGCCGCGCCGGACGAGCTGCGCCGCATGCTGGACATCAACGTGACCGGCGCCGTCCTCTGCGCGCGGGAGGCGGTGCGCCGCATGTCCACCCGCCACGGCGGGAAGGGCGGGGGGATCGTCAACATCGGCTCCATCGCCGCCGTGCTGGGCTCGCCCAACGAGTATGTGGGCTACGCGGCCAGCAAGGGCGCGGTGGACAGCCTGACCGTCGGCCTTGCCCGCGAGGTGGCGAAGGAGGGCATCCGCGTGAACTGCGTGCGGCCCGGCCTGATCGACACCGACATCCAGATCATCCCCGGCATCGGCAACCGGCTCGACAACCCCGCCCTGATCCCGCCCGCCGGGCGCGCCGGGACGGCGGACGAGGTCGCCGAAACCGTGCTGTGGCTGCTGTCCGACGCCGCGTCCTACGTGACCGGCGCCCTTCTCAACGTTTCCGGAGGCCGCTGAGCCATGCCCGCGTCGAATTCCTTTGCCATCGGCCATCAGGACATCGTGGAGGCCGCGGCGCGGCTGGACGGTTTCGCCGTGCGCACGCCCCTGCTGGAGAACGCCCTGCTCAACGAGCGGGTCGGCGGCCGCGTCCTGCTGAAGCCGGAGGTCCTGCAACGCAGCGGCTCCTTCAAGTTCCGCGGCGCCTTCAACCGGCTCTCCCAACTGACGCCGGAGGAGCGCAAGGGCGGGGTGGTCGCCTGGTCGTCGGGCAACCATGCCCAGGGCGTCGCGGCGGCGGCGGCGCTGCTCGGCATGCCCGCGGTCATCGTCATGCCCAGCGACGCTCCGGCCCTGAAGATCGCCAACACCCGCGGCTACGGCGCCGAGGTGGTGCTCTACGACCGCTGGACCGAAAGCCGCGAAGGCATCGCCACGGCCATCGCGGCGGAGCGGGGTGCCGCCACCGTGCCGCCCTACGACCACCCGCAGATCATGGCCGGGCAGGGCACGGTCGGGCTGGAGATCGCCGCCCAGGCGCAGACCATCGGCGCGGTTCCCGACGACGTGATCGCGCCGTGCAGCGGCGGCGGGCTGATGTCCGGGGTCGCCACGGCGGTGCGCCACAGCTTCCCCGACGCCCGCCTGTGGGCGGCGGAGCCGGCGGGCTTCGACGACGTGGCGCGCTCCCTGGCCGCCGGGGAGCGGGTGGAGAACGCCGCCGGGCAGCGCTCCATCTGCGACGCGCTGCTGACTCCGACGCCGGGCGCCCTGACCTTCCCGGTGATGAAGGACCTGCTGTCCGGCAGCCTCGCCGTCACCGACGCCGAGGTGAAGGCCGCCATGGCCTACGCCTTCACCGTGCTGAAGCTGGTGGTGGAGCCGGGCGGGGCGGTCGGGCTGGCCGCCGTGCTGACCGGCAAGCTGCCGGCGGCGGGGCGGACCGTCGCCGTGGTGCTGAGCGGCGGCAACGTCGACGCGGCGACCTTCACGGACGCGCTGGCGTCGTCGTAGCGCGCTCCAGCACGTAATAGGCGGCGCCGGGTGCGAACTTCCTGCGCAGCGAGTCGCGGTGGTAGGCGATGTTCCACCGCGTCAGCGCGCAGGCCGCCTCGTCCAGCCGCACCAGCAGCGGGTTGCCGTAGGGCAGGGGGACGCCCAGCAGCGGCCCCAGCCGCTCGGTCAGCGGAAAGGAGCAGAAGCGGCGCTGCCGCACCGTGAAGCCCAGCCGGGCGAAGCGCTCCTCCAGCCACGCCACGGGGAAGCCGCGCTCGTTGGCGGTCAGGCCGCGGCGGGGGCGGCGCCAGTCGCCCATGGTGCTGATCGGCTCGCGCAGGATGAACAGACCGCCGGGGGCGGTGACGCGGGCGAACTCGGCCAGCAGGGCGCCGGCGTTCGGGATGTGATGCAGCGTGTGCAGGCAGACGGTCAGGTCGTTGGCCCCGTCCGCGCAGTCGATCCGCCCGCCCAGCGTGGGCCGGCGGTACTCGACGGGCGTGCCGGCGATGTCGCTCTTCCAGAAGCGCTCGATGGGCTCCACGGCCAGGAATCGCTCCACCTGCCCGGCGATCGGCGCCACGTCGTCCCCGGCGGCGCAGCCGAAGGCCAGCGCCTGCCGGAAGCGCCGCCCGGCCAGGAAGCGGAAGGCGTGGCGGTGATTCAGCGCGTGGTATTCGTAGCGGTAGCCGGGCCGGTCGGGCGCGGTGCGCGCGAATTCCTCTTCCAGGTTCCGCGCCGCGACGCCGTACCAGCCGGCGATCCGGGCCGCGTCGAAGTCGTCGCCGTAGAGGGCGGCGCCGGAGAAATACCGATCCTCGAAACTGGTCGTCTCGAGGCTGGCGGACTCGAAGGTGGCGGATTCGGAACTTGCGGTCATGGGGGCTGACGCTCCGCTGGATGGTCCGCGCGACGATAGCGCGCCGGTTCCGGCGGAAACATTCAGCTTGCCCGCCTAGGACGGAGGGGGAGTCCTATGGCGGAGCGCGATCGCTGGGCGTGAAGGGAGGGCCTCCGGTTGGTGGGTCCCTATCCTTATGAGGGCGCTACAGCCGGATGTCGCTCTGGAACAGGCCGAGGTCGAGATGCTCCATCGGCACGCGGCGGGCGCGGCGGCGGCTGAAGCGCTGGACGGCGTGGCGGGCGCGACCGATGAGGGCGGCGTAGCTCTTCAACGTCTTGGGCATGTCCGTTCTTCCCAATCTGTGTAAGGGGTGAACGGATCACAGCTATGACGGGTCCATGTGACAAATTCTATCGCACCGCACACCGGTCCGAGGAACGCCGCGCCGCGCCACCTGTTCGAGAAGGAATACCCCAAAAACACGCGCGTAGCATGGTGAGGAGGCGGCGATGAGCGGCGTTCTGAAGGCCGTCATTTTCGATGTGGACGGCACCCTGGTCGACTCGGTGGACCTTCACGCCCACGCCTGGGTGGAGGCGATCCGGCATTTCGGCTACCACGCGGAGTTCGACGCGGTGCGCTCCCAGATCGGCAAGGGCGGCGACCAGCTCATGCCGGTCTTCGTGCCGGAGAAGGATCTGGCCCGCATCGAGGACGAGCTGGACCATTTCCGGCACGAGCTGTTCGCGCGCAAATACATGCCGAAGGTCCGCGGCTTCCGCAGGGTGCGCGGCCTGTTCCAGCACCTCCACGCCGAAGGGCTGCGCATCGCGCTCGCCTCCTCCGCCAAGGGGGACGAGCTGGAACGCTACAAGAGCGCCGCGGACATCACGGACCTGGTGGACGTGGAAACCTCGTCCGACGACGCGGAGCGCTCGAAGCCGCACCCGGACATCTTCGAGGCGGCTCTGGAGAGGCTGGGCCTGCCGGCGGAGGAGGCGGTGGTGGTCGGCGACAGCCCCTGGGACGCCAAGGCGGCGGGGCGGGCCGGGCTGACCGTGGTGGGGGTTCTGTGCGGCGGCTTCGCGGAGCAGGATCTGCGCAAAGCCGGCTGCGCGGAGATCTTCCGCGATCCGGAAGACCTCCAGCGCCGCTTCGCCACCAGCCTCATCGGGAAACGCAGCCCACGCGCGATGGGTCTTCTTCAGCCCGGTGGGGCTCAGCCGGGCCGGCCGTCGGCCCGCGGGGCGAGCAGGATGGGCGCGTAGACGTACAGGTAACAGGCGAAGGCCGCGATCCAGGCCGCACCGGCGCCCTCCAGGGCGGTCCAGTAGAGGCCGCCCGGCAGCTCGGGCGCCAGCACCCGCAGCAGGGCGGCGGCGGTCAGCAGGATGTAGGCGGCCACGGTCGGGCGGGTCACCACCAGCATCCGCCCGGTGTGGCCGAGCGAGGCCCGCGTCATTACCGCCACGATCATCGTGGCGAAGGCCCCCGCGGTCAGGGCATGGATCCAGGCGGAGCTTTCCACGCCGGCCCCCAGCAGATGCGCGGCCTTCAGCGCCAGCGCCGCCGGCACCCAGGCGTAGCCGAGATGCAGCACCCACAGGATCGGCTGGTCGAGCGTCTTCGCCGGCTGCCAACCGGCCAGCCGCAGGGCGTGGGCGAGCGCCGCGACGAGCGCCAGCAGGCCGGCGACGGCGGTGCCCGGCAGGGCGAGATCGGCGGGGATCATCAGCAGGGTCGAGGCGAGCGTCGCCTTCTCCACCCAGGGGCGGGAGACGACGCTGCCGTCCAGCCCGCGCACCCGCAGGGCGTTGCGGGTGAAGGCCGGGACGATGCGCCCTCCGATCACCGCGATCATCATCAGCACGACACCGATGGCCAGCGTCTCGCCCTGCGCCGTGCCGCCCGGCAGCGCGCCCAGCCAGTCGAGATGGAACAGCAGGTTGGCGGCGGTCAGCAGGCCCAGCAGAACGAGGAAGGCGGTGTTGCGGATCTTGCCCGCCGCCACCAGCGGCCCGGCCAGCGCGACGCCGAGCGCCGGCAGGAAGGCGAGGTCGAGGACGGCGGCAACCGGTAGCGGCACGCCGATGAAGGGCAGCAGCGCCACCCGCCCGGCCAGCCACAGCGCCGTCAGCCCGGCGAGCGGCAGGCCGGACAGCGCCTTGGTCCCCGTCCAACTCGGCACCGCGGTCAGCAGGAAGCCGGCCACCGCGGCGACCACGAAGGCGAACAGCATCTCGTGCGCGTGCCAGGAGGCCGCCGGGACGGCGCCGTCCGGCCAGGTCCCGGTCGCCAGAACAGCGATCCAGGCGGCCAGCAGAACGGGCGCGGCGAGGCCGGAGAGCAGGAAGAAGGGCCGGAACCCATAGGCGAAGATCAGGGGCACCGGAGGGCGGTCCGGCTGGTCGGCAACGGAACTGGTCATGGCGTTCCCCGCGCGTTGGAGGCATCGGTCATGCCGTCACACTGCGCCGGGGGCGGTCACCCTTCTTTGACCGCCGTCAAACAGAATCCGTCAGGTGGGAGAAAAAGCGCCGTCAGAGCGTGATGCCGTTCTCGGCCATCAGGCGCTTCAGCGCGTCGCGGGCGGGCGCATCCAGCACGGGAAGCCCGTCGCGGGCGGTCAGGACGAAGGCGCCGGGATCGGCCAGGGTGCGCAGCGCGAAACCGGCTACGCGCGGCGGGCCGCTGCTCAGCGGCGCATCCTCGTAGATCGGCGAGAAGCTGCAGCCCAGGAGCATGGCGCGGGCGATCAGCGCCTCGTCCGACGACCCGCCCGACGCCGGGCTGTTGATGCCGAACAGCAGCCGCTCGGCCTCGCCGCTGGTGACGAGCCCGCGTTCCTGCAGGATGTCCACCATGGCGGAGGTGGTCATCACCGGGGCGGCGCGGCCCTTCCAGCAGAAGCGCCCGTCGTCCCACCCGATGTCCAGGCAGCGGTAGATCATGTGCGGATCGGCGCCGCCGGGCGACCCGGCGACGATGTAGTTGACCCGAAGCAACCCGTTCCACGCCCCGGCTGGAGCGACGATGCAGGAAACACCGCGCCGGGTCAGGCGCAGATAGGTGTCGTTGATGCCCGAAGGCTCGAAATCGAACAGCATGGCTGGCTCACCTTGATCGGGGACCCCGCTCCCCTCGAACGAAAAAGGTGAGCACGGGTTCCCGCAAGGCAACATGGCCATGCGTATGGTATTCCTCTCCGCACGCGCAAAAAGGGTATAGGCAAAAGCTCAGGACTTCGGGCGGAATGCCTTGCAGACCAATGGATCAGTGTCGATGCGCGCCGCGCCGATCAGATCGAGGCAGTACGGAATTGCCGGGAAGACCGCCATCAGGCAGTCGTGAATGGCCGAAGGCTTGCCCGGAAGGTTCACGATCAGGCTGCCGCCGCGGATTCCCGCGGTCTGGCGCGACAGGATGGCGGTCGGCACCACGGTCAGGCTGACCGTCCGCATCAGCTCCCCGAAGCCGGGCATCATCTTTTCGCAGACCTGCTCCGTCGCTTCCGGCGTCACGTCGCGCGGGGCGGGGCCGGTGCCGCCGGTGGTGACGATGAGGTTGCAACCCTCGCGGTCGGCCAGTTCGATCAGGGTGGCGGCGATGCCCTCGCGGTCGTCGGGGATGACGCGGGCCACCGGTTCCCAGGGGGAGGCGACGATGCGCTCAAGCTCCGCCCGGATGGCCGGGCCGCCCTTGTCCTCGTAGATGCCCGCGCTGGCCCGATCGGACACGGTGACGATGCCGATGCGGGCGGGCTTCGCGGAGGTCATGGGCGGCTCCCTGAGCAATGATCGGCGGGCTTACTTGCCGCCCGGCCCGAGGAACACGCTGTTGTAGCTGTCCCGGTCGCCGTTGTTGGTGTCGGTCAGCTGGAAGGTGACCGGGGTGGAGGCCTCCGGCACGGACTCGCGCGGCACCGTGACGTAGACGCGGTAGGTCGCCACGCTGTCCGGCGAGGCGGAGATGTGGCTGACCGCGCTGCCGCTGTCCTCGTCGCGCTCGCCCACCACCTTCACCTCGGCACCGGCGATGCCGGCGGCGGCCAGCGTGTAGGAACGGTCCTGGCGGGTCTTGTTGGAGACCTTGAAGGTGTAGGCGTTGCGGATGGTGCCGTCCTGGAGCGTGACGAACAGCGGGGCGCGGTCGCGCTGCACGGCGATGTCCAGCCGCGGGCGCAGCGCGTAGCTCCAGGCCATGGCGCCGGTGATCACCAGCATCAGCAGGCCGTAGACGATGGTGCGCGGGCGGATCAATCGCCACTGATAGGGCTTGCCCTGGGCGCGGGTGTCCTGGGCGGCCAGGCTGTCGAAGCGGATCAGGCCCTTCGGCAGGTCCTGCGACACCATGATGCTGTCGCAGGCGTCGGCGCACAGGCCGCAATTGATGCAGTCCGCCTGCTCGCCGGTGCGGATGTCCACGCCGACCGGGCAGACCTGAACGCACTGGCCGCAGTCGATGCAGTCGCCGAAGCCCTTCGAGCGACGCTCGTCCCAGCTCTGCGACTTGCGCTTCGGGCCGCGGGTGTCGCCGCGCAGCGTGTCGTATGTGACGACGAGGCTGTGCTCGTCCAGCATGGCGGTCTGGATGCGCGGCCACGGGCACATGTAGTAGCACATCTGCTCGCGCGTCCAGCCGGCCATCACGTAGGTCATGCCCGCGAACAGCGCGAAGAAGCCCGCCGCCTCGTAGGACGCGTTGAAGGTCAGCAGATCGACGGCGAGCCGCGGCGCGTCGGTGAAGTAGGCGACGAAGCCGAAGCCGGTCACCACGGAGAGCGCCAGCCAGCCGGCGTGCTTCCCGGTCTTGCGCAGAACCTTCCTCGCGGTCCAGGGGGCCTTGTCGAGGCGGATGCGCTCCGCCCGGTCGCCCTCGCAGGCGCGCTCGATCCAGACGAACAGGTCGGTCCACACCGTCTGCGGGCAGGTGAAGCCGCACCACACGCGCCCGGCCAGGGCGGTGGCCAGGAACAGGCCCAGCGCCGCCACGATCAGGACGCCGGTGAGGTAGTAGATCTCCTGCGGCCAGATCTCGATCCAGAAGACGAAGAAACGCGGCGTCGTCATGTCGAGCAACACCGCCTGGGCCGGCGCGTCGGGGCCGCGTTCCCAGCGAATCCACGGGGCGATGAAGAAGACCGCCAGAAGAACCCAGGTCAGGATGGTCTTCCAGCGCCGGTAGCGCCCGGAGACGGCCTTCGGGTGGATCTTCTTGTGGCTCTCGAAGAACTGGACTTTCGCCGGCGTGACAGCGCTTCCGTCTGGCATATCGTCTGCCTTGGCTCCGGATAGGGACGCAAGACCGGACAATAGCGGACAGGACCCGAGCGCCTCTTGATCAGGATCAAGACGAGAACGGATTTGAAAAATCCCTATAGATTATAAGGATTTTTCAGCGGCGCTGGTGACCGGCCGGGATTACGGGCTGTAATACGTCCATCGGCCGATCGGCTCAAGCTTCGTTTCGCAATGCGGAAACGTTTCCGCCCTCCGCCGCCACCCCGTCGGACGCCGCGTCTTGCGGCTCCGGCCGGGACGGCGCAGGGCGGGTGACGATGTAGACGGCCACCGCCGCCATGCAGGTGCCGGCCAGGACGGGAACCAGCGGACGGCTGGCGGTCAGCGCCACGATCGCCCAACTCACGCCCATGCCGATCAGCGCCGCCGCCTTGGCCTTGCGGGGGATCGCCCCTTCGGCCTGCCAGTCGCGCAGCAGCGGGCCGAAGCGCGGGTCGCGGTACAATCGGTCGCGGAGCGCCGGGCTGCTCTTGGCGAAGGCCCCGGCGGCCAGCAGCAGGAACGGGGTGGTCGGCAGGAGCGGCAGCACGGTGCCCGCGATGCCCAGCCCGACCGCGGCGTAGCCCAGCGCCAGCCACAGCCGGCGCCGCAGGGGAGAGGCGCAGACGGAGGCGTCCTCAGGAAGGGCGGTCGGGTCATCCATGGGGTGAAGATAGGACGCTCACACGGCCAGAACCAGCACCGCGTAGCGGGCGGCCTTGCCCGCCGTGACCAGAAGCAGGAACAGCCGGATGTCCACCCGCAGGATGCCGGCGACCAGCGTCAGCGGATCGCCGACGACGGGCATCCAGGCCAGCAGCAGCGACCACACCCCGAAGCGCTGGTACCAGCGGGTGGCCCGCGCCACCATCGTGGCGGGAACCGGGAACCAGCGGCGGTCCTGGAAATGCATCAGGTAGCGCCCCAGCGCCCAGTTGACCACGGACCCGAGCACGTTGCCCGCGGTGGCGAACAGCAGAAGCGCCAGATGGTCGTAGTTGCCGGTGGCGTGCATGCCGACCAGCAGGATCTCCGACTGGGCCGGAAAGATGGTCGCGGCCAGGAACGCGGTGAGGAACAGCCCGCCGTAAGCGGCAAACTCGGACATGCGGCGGTCGGTCCTTCCGGGCCTGGGGGTGGCGGAGGCTAGAACATGGGTGCGCATACAGGAATGCGGGAGGCGCCATGGTGCAGCTGCGATAAACTGGTGTAGATTCATTTTGTATGAATTCGCAGGGGATGGACTTGGAACGCCCGACCGGTCTCATCCGACGGGCGTCATCTTGTGGAATGAAGGGGAGTGTTCGCGGATGGCCGCTGCCGGCCTTGCCCGCTTCGATGCCGACGGGCGCCTGATCTGGGCCAACACCGTGTTCCGGACGTCGCTGGGCGGTTGTCCCGGGGACAGCCTCGACGCCCTTCTGGCCAGGGTTGCGGTGTGTGGGGGCGGTGCCGGGGCGGCGGAACGGCTGCGCGCCGGACAACCGGTGGCCCTCGCGCCCCCCGCCGGCGGCGGGCATCCGACGCTGATTCCCGCCGAGGGCGAGGGCGGCGAGCTGGTGCTGACGCTCACCGACGCGGCCGGCGCCCTGGCGGGGCCGCCGGACGAGACCGGTTTCGTCGGCCTGGAGGGTCTGCTGGGCGACCGGGCCGGGGAAGCGGAGCGGGCGATCATGCAGGCCATCGCCGTTCCCCTGGTGGTGACGCGGCTGTCCGACGGCCTGGTGATGGCGGTCAACCAGCCCGCCGGCCTGCTGTTCGGGGTCCCGCTCGACGATGTGGTCGGACGCAGCTTCGCCAAGGCCTACTACACCGATCCGGAGGAGCGGGAGCGGCTGCTCGCCGCGCTGCGCGACGGGGCCGGCGGCGTGGACGGCTTCGAGACTCGGTTGTGCCGGCCCGACGGCAGCGATCTCTGGGCGATGGTCTCCGCCCGGCGGTTCCGCTTCCGGGGCGAGGACGCCATGCTCGCCTGCGTCAGCGACATCTCCGCCCGCAAGCGCACCGAACAGGCACTCGAAGCCCAGTGGGACCAGACGCGGGCGGTCCTCAACGGGCTGGGCCAGGGGGTGATGGCCTTCGACCGGGGGCTCCGCCTGGTCGCCTGGAATGGGCGCGTCACGGAGCTGCTGGGGGTGGAACTGGAATTCCTGAGCTATCACAGGCCCTACGCCGCCATCGCCCGGCGGGTCGGGCAGGGGCTGGCCTTCGGGTCGGGGAGCGTGTGCCCCGACCCCCTGACCGGGACCGGGACCGGGACCGGCCCGTCCGCGGCCCTCGGGGCGCCGCTGCCCACCCGGCCCGCCCCGGACGAGCGGTCCTGGGAGTGCACCCGTTCCGACGGTCACGTGCTGGAATGCCTGATCCGGCCTCTGCCCGACGGCGGATTCGTCGTCACCTACACCGACGTGACCGAGCGGCGGAACGCCGAGCGCGAGATCATCGCCAGCCGGGAGCTGTTCGAGCTGGCGATCCGGGCGGCGCGCGAGGGGATCTGGCAATGGGACGTGCGCACGGGGGAGTTGTGGCTGTCGCCCTACTGGTGGGGAATGCTCGGCTACGGCGAGGACGAGATGGTCAACACCGCTGCCCGTTGGACCGAGCTGATCCTGCCCGAGGATCGCGAGCTGTCGGCCCGGATGGCCCGCGACCTTATCAACGGCGCGATGGGCGAATGCCAGTTCATCCTGCGCTTCCGCCACAAGCGCGGCACCGTGGTTCATATGCTGAGCCGCGCCATCCGCGTTCTTGGTCCGGACGGCGAGCTGTTCCGCATCGTCGGTTCGCACACCGACGTATCCGACCGCGTCCATGCGGAGGAGCGTGCCCACGCCGCGCGGGAGGAGGCCGAACGCGCGCTCCATGACCTGAAGGAGGCGCAGGCCCATCTGATCCAGTCCGAGAAGATGGCGGCGCTGGGGTCGCTGGTGGCGGGGGTGGCGCACGAAATCAACACGCCCATCGGCATCGCGCTGACCGGCGCCTCGCTGATGGCGGAGCGCATCCGCCTCATCCGGCGCGATTTCGAGGCGGGAACGCTGCGCCGGCCCGATTTCGCCGACTTCCTCGAGATGGCGGGGGAGGCGTCGCAGCTGATGCTGCTGAACATCGACCGCGCCGCCCAGCTGATCCAGAGCTTCAAGCAGATCGCCGTGGACCAGGCGAGCGAGGAGCGCCGCGTCTTCGATCTGCGCGACTACATCGACGAGGTTCTGCGCAGCCTGGGCGTCCGCATCAAGCGGGCCGCCCACGGCGTGGAGGTGGATTGCCCGGCGGATCTGCTGATCGACGGCTATCCGGGGGCGCTCAGCCAGGTTCTGACCAACTTCGTGATGAACTCGATCATCCACGGCTATGCGCCGGAGCAGCACGGCACCCTCCGGGTCACCGCGCGCGCGGTGGGCGTCGATGAGGTGGAACTGGTCTACGCCGACGACGGGCGTGGCATCCCGCCCGAACTGCACGGCAAGGTGTTCGAACCCTTCTTCACCACCAGCCGTGGCGCCGGGGGCAGCGGGTTGGGACTGAACATCGTCTACAACATCGCCACCCGCCGGCTGAGGGGCCGCATCGCGCTGGACAGCGCGCCGGGCCGCGGCACCGTCTTCACCCTGCGCTTCCCCCGCGTCGCGCCGAAGGAGCGTGCCCCGGCCTGAGGGCGCCTCGACTCTTTGTTTGAGCGACTCCTTACTGGGCGTCCACCCAGGCGATGCGCAGGATGTTGGTGTTGCCGGGGGTGCCGAAGGGCACGCCGGCGGTGATGACCAGCCGCTGCCCCTCCACCGCCACCCCATCCTCGTAGGCGCAGCGGGCGGCCTTCTGGACCATCTCGTTGAAGTCGGCCACATCGGCGGAATGCACGCTGTGCACCCCGTAGGCGAGTTGGAGCCGCCGCGCCGTCTCCAGGCTGGAGGTCAGGCACATGATCGGCACCTCCGGCCGTTCGCGGGCGGCGCGCAGCGTGGTCGAGCCGCTGGTGGTGTAGGTGACGATGGCCGCCGCCTGGATGGTGTGGGCGACCTGCCGCGCCGCCGCGGTCACGGCGTCGGTGGAGGTCTGCTGGGGGTCGGGATGCTGGGCGTCGGTGATGGTGCGGTAGAGCGGGTCCTGTTCGACCCGGCGGGCGATGCGGTCCATCATCGACACCGCCTCAATGGGGTAGGTGCCCGCCGCCGTCTCGGCCGAGAGCATCACGGCGTCCGCCCCGTCATAGACCGCGGTCGCCACGTCCGACGCCTCGGCGCGGGTCGGGGCGGGGGAGCCGATCATCGACTCGAGCATCTGCGTGGCGACGATCACCGGCTTTCCGGCCTTGCGCGATTCGCGGATGATGCGCTTCTGGATGCTCGGCACGTCCTCCGCCGGCATCTCGACGCCGAGGTCGCCGCGGGCGACCATGACGCCGTCCGACAGCTCGACGATGCGTTCCAGGTGTTGGATGGCCTGCGGCTTCTCCATCTTCGACAGCAGGGCGGCGCGCCCGGCGACCAGCTTGCGCGCCTCCGCCACATCCTCCGGCCGCTGCACGAAGGACAGGGCCACCCAGTCCACCCCCTGGTCGAGCGCGAAGGCCAGATCCTCGTGATCCTTCGGGGTCAGCGGCGTCAGCGGCAGGACGACGCCGGGAACGTTCACGCCCTTGCGGTCGGACAGGCGGCTGCCGGACAGCACGACGCAGTCGGCGTGGTCCGGGCTGCAATCGACGACGCGCAGGCGGACCTTCCCGTCATCCACCAGCAGCTCCGCCTCCGGCTCCAGAGCCGCGAAGATCTCCGGGTGGGGCAGGCCGACGCGGGTCGCGTCGCCCGGCTCGTCGGAGAGGTCGAGGCGGATGCGGTGCCCCGGCCCGACGGTGACCGGGCCGTCGGCGAAGGTGCCCAGCCGCAGCTTCGGCCCCTGCAGGTCGGCCATGACCGCGATGGGGTGGTCGAGTTCCGCCTCCAGCGCGCGCAGCGTGGCGAGGCGCTGGCCATGGTCCTCGTGCGTGCCGTGGCTGAAGTTCAGGCGGAAGACATCCACGCCCGCCTCGAACAGCGCGCGGATCTTCTCCGGCGTGGCGGTGGCCGGCCCCAGCGTGGCGACGATCTTGGTCAGGCGGAAGCGCCGGAAGGGGATGCCTTTGCGGGTCATGGGTCTGCCTTCTGATGTGCGCCGTTCGGGTTGTTCCGTTCGGGGCGGGCCGTTCATCTCAAGTTCTGCCGTCCGGCTTGTCAACCGCGGGCATCCTCCCCACAATGGTGGGGCACCGGGAAAAGCACGGTAACGCCGCAGAACGGCCTTGACAGATTTCCGGCTTTTTCTATAGTCGCACCCTCCCGCGGCCCAACCGGCCCGGCGGGAGACATTGTGCGTCCCGTATCCGTGTTTTGCCGTCCGGCCTTCGGGCCTCGGCGCCCGGATCGGGGATCAATCGGTGTGTAGGCGGCCCATGAGGGCTGCCGTTGAGATATCGAGGAGAGCAGGCGTGGCGCGTATCGCTGGCGTCAACATCCCCGCGCAGAAGCGCGTGGAGATCGCGTTGACCTACATTCATGGCATCGGCCCCTTCAAGGCCAAGGAAATCTGCACGAAGCTGGAGATCCCGGCGGAGCGCCGTGTGAATCAGCTCACGGACGACGAGATCCTCAAGATCCGCGAGACCATCGACGCCGACTACCGCGTCGAGGGCGACCTGCGCCGTTCGGTCGCCATGAACATCAAGCGTCTGATGGACATGGCCTGCTACCGTGGCCTGCGTCACCGCAAGGGCCTACCGGTCCGCGGCCAGCGCACCCACACGAACGCCCGCACCCGCAAGGGTCCGGCCAAGCCGATCGCCGGCAAGAAGAAGTAAGAGGACGCACGGACCATGGCCAAGCCCTCAGCCGCTTCGCAGCGTCTTCGTCGTCGCGAGCGCAAGAACATCACCGCCGGCGTCGCTCACGTGAACGCCTCCTTCAACAACACGATGATCACCATCACCGACGCGCAGGGCAACACCATCGCCTGGTCGTCGTCGGGCACGATGGGCTTCAAGGGCTCGCGCAAGTCGACCCCCTACGCCGCCCAGGTCGCCGCCGAGGACGCGGGCCGCAAGGCCCAGGAGCACGGCATGAAGACCCTCGAGGTCGAGGTGAAGGGTCCGGGTTCGGGGCGTGAGTCGGCGCTGCGCGCCCTGCAGTCGATCGGCTTCCAGATCACCTCGATCCGCGACGTCACGCCGATTCCGCACAACGGCGTCCGTCCGCCGAAGAAGCGTCGCGTCTAAGAAGCATCGCTACTCCGCACCCGCGGGGATCCGCCGTTCCGGGACAGGCGCCGCAGCCATCGCGGCGCCATCGGATGGGAATGGCCGGTCCCCGCGGACGTGTGTCCACTCCGATGGCATGAGGTAATACCGTGGCTCTTCAGAAGAACTGGCAGGAACTGATCAAGCCGAACAAGCTGGACATCCAGCCCGGTGACGACGCCGACCGCACGGCGACCGTCGTGGCCGAGCCGCTGGAGCGTGGCTTCGGTCTGACGCTCGGCAACGCGCTGCGCCGCGTGCTGCTCTCCTCGCTGCAGGGTGCGGCCGTCACGGCGATCCACATCGACGGCGTGCTGCACGAGTTCTCGTCGATCCCCGGCGTGCGCGAGGACGTGACCGACATCGTCCTCAACATCAAGTCGATGGGTCTGCGCATGGGCGGTGACGGCCCGAAGCGCATGCGCCTGCGCGCCGAAGGCCCCGGCGAGGTGAAGGCCGGCATGATCGAGACCGGCGCGGACATCCAGGTGATGGACCCGGACCTCGTGATCTGCACGCTGGACAACGGCGCCCGCCTGAACATGGAACTGACGGTCGAGACCGGCAAGGGCTACGTCCCGGCCAGCCAGAACCGTCCGGAAGACGCCCCGATCGGCCTGATCCCGGTCGACGCGCTGTTCTCGCCAGTCCGCAAGATCTCCTACAAGGTCGACAACGCCCGCGTCGGGCAGGTCACCGACTATGACCGCCTGTCGATGGTCGTCGAGACCAACGGCGCCGTGAAGCCGGACGACGCGGTGGCTCTGGCCGCCCGCATCCTCCAGGACCAGCTGCAGCTGTTCATCAACTTCGAGGAGCCGACCCACGCGGTCGCCGAGGAGAAGCACGAGGAGGTTCCGTTCAACAAGAACCTGCTCCGCAAGGTGGACGAGCTGGAACTGTCGGTCCGTTCGGCCAACTGCCTCAAGAACGACAACATCGTCTACATCGGCGATCTGGTGCAGAAGACGGAGGCGGAGATGCTCCGCACGCCGAACTTCGGCCGCAAGTCGCTGAACGAGATCAAGGAAGTGCTGGCCCAGATGGGTCTGCACCTCGGTATGGAAATCCCGAACTGGCCGCCCGAGAACATCGAAGAGCTGGCCAAGCGTCTGGAAGAGCCGTACTAAGTCTCGCAGGTTCCATTGCCCCCTCCCTGACCCTCCCCCGCTTCGCAAGGGAGGGGATGATCTCCCTCCCTCGCCGAAGGCGGGGGAGGGCGCCGGGGAGGGGCCAAGTTCCCAGGGCCACCAACCGGCCCGCCCCGCACCGTACCAGCCGAAAACTGGGCGGTCGGGTTCACCACCGGCTCCCCGAGGGGGGCCACGCCATGAAGGAGGACCGTCATGCGTCACGGCGTTTCCGGACGTAAGTTCAGCAAGACCACCAGCCACCGCAAGGCCATGTTCTCGAACATGGCGAATGCGCTGATCAAGCACGAGCAGATCAAGACGACCCTGCCGAAGGCCAAGGATCTGCGCCCGATCGTCGAGCGTCTGATCACGCTCGGCAAGAAGGGTGGCCTCGCCAACCGCCGTCTCGCCTTCGCGCAGCTGCGCGACGACGCGATGGTGACCAAGCTGTTCACCGTCCTGGCCGACCGCTACAAGGACCGCCAGGGTGGCTACAGCCGCGTCCTGAAGGCCGGCTTCCGCTACGGCGACGCCGCCGCCATGGGCGTGATCGAGCTGGTCGACCGCGACGTCGCCGCCAAGGGCCAGGATTCGGGCCCGGTGGAGATCAAGGACGAGGTCGAGGCCGAGGGCTGAGCCCACGGTTGAGCTTTCGTGAAATCTTGTCGCCGCCGTTGCCCACCGGGTTTCGGACGACGATATAGGTGACCGACCGGCCCTCCCTTCGGGTTCACCCCCGGAGGGAGGGTTTCCGGTTTTCGGGTTCCGCCACTTCGGGAGGGCGCCGCGCGCGCGGTATGCTGAAACCTCTCTACAACCGGATTCTCAAGCTCTCCGCCCGCAAGGACGCCGTCTGGTGGATGTCCGCCGTCTCCTTCGCGGAAAGCTCCTTCTTCCCCCTCCCGCCCGACGTCATGCTGGTGCCGATGTGTCTGGCGGAGCCCAAGAAGCTCTGGCGCTACACCAACATCTGCGCACTGGCCTCGCTGATCGGCGGGCTGTTCGGCTACGCGGTCGGGTTCTATCTGTTCGAGAGCATCGGACGGCTGATCATCGACCTCTACAACGCGCAGGAGTCGTTCCAGCGCTTCCAGGACATGTTCGCCGAATTCGGCCCCTGGTTCCTGATTCTCAAGGGCATCACGCCCATACCCTACAAATTGCTGACGATCACCGCGGGATTCGCGCACCTCGACCTGACGGTGTTCATCCTGTGCTCGATCGTCGCACGATTCTCGCGATTCTACATGATCGCGATCCTGCTGCATTTCTACGGGCCGCAGGTGCGCGACATCATCGAGAAGCGGCTGATGCTGGTGACGACCGTTCTGCTGGTCATCATCATCGGCGGACTGCTGAGCTTCAAGTTCGTGTGAGCGGCGCGGGGCTCGGCCCCGCGCGTCACCCGCATTCATCCGGTCAACATCAAATCCGGCCAGATCAATCCGGCCAGATCAATCCGGCATCCCGCGGTCCTGGCGGTTGCGCTCCGACGGGGGCAGGGCGTTGCGCTCGCGGCGGTCGCGCATGACCATCACGCCGATGGCCAGCGCCATGCCGATGCCGGCCAGCAGGGGCAGGACGATCTCGCCGGCGCTGACGGTGGGCATGGCGAGCATGCGCACGACGAGCAGCAGCAGGCCGCCGATCAGCAACGCCACGAAGACGGTGGTCGAGGTCCGGCGGCGCGGCGACGGGCCGGGGTTGTTGGGACTCATTTGAGGCATTCCCTTATCGCTTGCGTTCCCGGCATAGTGGGCGCCGAGCCCGCGGCATGGTCCATGCGGGGGACCATCCGCCAACGTCCGGGGTCACGCAAGAACAATGGGAGTCAAAGCCGAGATGTTCCGTCCGAAACTCATTCTGGGGCCGGTGCTGGCCCTCGCCATGGTTGCGCTCGCCGCCTGCGCGGACGCGCCGGGGCGTTCATCCGGCGCCGCCGTGGGCGGTGCTCCGGCGGCCTCCACCACGCCGTCCACCGGCGCGCCATCCACGCCGCGCCCGGCCCGTGGGGTCGAGGACCCGTCGCTCCGCCTCGACGGCGGCGTCGGCAGCGACGATTCCTGTCGCGCCCAGTGCGAGCGCAGCAACAACTCCTGCATGGACTCGGTGGCCGCGCGCACGCAGAGCGGGCTTGACCGTCCGGACCGTGGCGGCATCTTCTCGCCGACCGACAACTGCCAGCATTCGCTGCGCATGTGCTACCAGCGCTGCGGCGCGCCCACCAACCAGTGACCGGTCCGGTGCGATCGGTGGATCAACGATGAGCAAGCGCGGCGACTCCGGAGCCACCGGCGGCCTGTTCGAGGCGGGCGCGCCCCGCCCGCTGGCCGACCGGCTGCGCCCGCGCAGCCTGGGCGAGGTCGTCGGGCAGGAGCATCTGCTGAAGCCCGACGGCCCGCTGGGCCGCATGGTCGCTGCGCGTCGGCTGGCCTCCATGATCCTGTGGGGGCCGCCCGGCTGCGGCAAGACGACCATCGCGCGCCTGCTCGCCCTATCCACCGACCTGCATTTCGAGCCGCTGTCGGCGGTCTTCTCCGGCGTGGCCGACCTGCGCAAGGTGTTCGACGCCGCGCGGGCGCGGCGCGCGGCCGGGCAGGGCACGCTGCTGTTCATCGACGAGATCCACCGCTTTAACCGCTCCCAGCAGGACGGCTTCCTGCCCTACGTGGAGGACGGCACCGTCACGCTGGTCGGTGCCACCACCGAGAATCCGTCCTTCGAGCTGAACGCGGCGCTTCTGTCCCGGGCGCAGGTCTTCGTGCTGAATCGGCTCGACGACGCGGCCCTGGAAAAGCTGCTGTCGCGGGCGGAGGCGGAGATGGGCCGCCCGCTGCCGCTGACGCCGGACGCGCGGGCCGCGTTGAAGGCGATGGCCGACGGCGACGGGCGCTTCTGCCTGAATCTCTGCGAGGAGCTGTTCGCCCTGCCGGTGCCGGAGGACGGCGCGCTTCTCGACAACAACGCGCTCACCACCGCCATCCAGCGCCGCGCCCCGCTCTACGACAAGGCGCAGGAGGGCCACTACAACCTCATCAGCGCGCTGCACAAGTCGTTGCGCGGGTCGGACACCGACGCGGCGCTCTACTGGTACGCCCGGATGCTGGAGGGTGGGGAGGACCCGCGCTACATCGCCCGCCGGCTGACTCGCTTCGCGGTGGAGGACATCGGCATGGCCGATCCCAACGCGCTGGCGCAGGCCACCGCCGCCTGGGAGGCCTACGAACGGCTGGGCAGCCCGGAGGGCGAACTCGCCATCGCCCAGCTCGTCATCTATCTGGGGACGGCGCCGAAATCGAACGCCGGCTACACCGCCTACAAGAGCGCGGTGCGCGCCGCCAAGGAAACCGGCAGCCTGATGCCGCCCAAGCACATCCTGAACGCCCCGACCAAGCTGATGAAGCAGATCGGCTACGGCAAGGGCTACGAGTACGACCACGACACGGCGGACGGCTTCTCCGGCCAGAACTACTTCCCGGAGGGGATGGCGCGGCGCGCCTTCTACCAGCCGGTCGAAAGGGGCTTCGAGCGCGAGATCAAGAAGCGCCAGGACTACTGGGCGCGCCTGCGCGACCGCAAGGCGGCCGAGGGCGAGGAGTAGGAGCGTCTCACGGCTTCGGATAGGCGACCCCGAGGATCCACACGGGGGCTTCCGGCGGCCCGATCCGTTCGAACACGTAGGTCACGGTTTCACTGGTGAAGGGCCGCGCGCGAACGCAGCGCCCCGCCCCGTCGGTTTCTTCGCACCGCATCGAGGGGACATGAACGCTCAGCGTCTTGCCGTACTGGATGCTGCCGATCTCGTCGCCGCACAGCAGTTGTCCCGGATGGCTGGTCAAGGCCTGCCATGCCGCGTCCCAGGACCGGCGGTCGGCGAACATCGGCGTGCCGACGCTCTGCCCGGCTTTGGGCGGTGGCTCCGCGCCCAGGATGTGCCGCGCGAGACGCCCGCCCTCCGCCATGTTGCGTTCGGGATCGGCGGAAAGCTGGACGCTTTGGATTTCCAGGCAGGGAGCGCTCCATGCCGGGGCGGTGGACAAGAGCAAGCCGGCGATGAGCAGTCCGGCAATGCTGAGGGTGGGCATGGGGATACTCCGGTGCAATGATCCTGCGCTGACTGTCGGACGTTCCGTTTTCAGCATCGTGAAATTGGATTGGGGCGATCCGGAATGACGACGAGGGCCGCGATGCCGGACTTGGGGCGCTTCATCGCCATCGACTGGTCGGGCGCCGCGGGCAAGCGCTACGCCGGCATCGCCGTGGCCGAATGCGGTGCGGAGGGGCCGCCCCGGATTGTCGTGCCCACGGAGCGGCAATGGTCGCGCACCGCCGTGTTCGAGTGGCTGCTGGATGGGCTGGAGCGCGGTCCGGCGCTGGTCGGGATCGACTGCGCCTTCTCGCTGCCCTTCGACGTGGCCGGACGCTACTTCCCGGACCCCGACGCGGCGACGGCCTTCGACCTGTGGGACCGGGTGGAGGCGGTGGCCGGGGGTGAGCCGGACTTCGCCGGGGGCGGCTTCGCGGCGCACCCCGACTATGGCGCCGATTTCTGGCGGGCCGGGACCCAGCCGGACTGGTACCGCGACCCGCACCGGCTGACCGAGCGGGTGTGCCGCGCCGACGGCTATGGCAGCCCGCAGAGCCCCTACAAGCTCATCGGCGCCAAGCAGGTGGGCAAGGGCGGTCTGGCCGGGATGCGCATGCTGCGCGCGCTGAAGCAAGCGGCCCCGGAGCGGGTGGCGGTGTGGCCCTTCGATCCGTCGGGGCCGGGCCGCACGGTCTTCTGCGAGATCTACCCACGCCTGTTCCTCATCCGCGCCGGCTTCGGCCTGCGCAAGATCCGCGACGGGGCGGCGGTTGATGCCGCGCTGGCCGCCCTCGGCGCGCCGCCCGCCGGCCTGTCCGGGGCGCTCACCGACCACGACGCGGACGCGCTGGTCTCCGCGGCGGGGCTGCGCTGGCTGGCCGGGCGGGAGACGGTGTGGAGCCCGCCGGCGATGGACGCGCGGGCGCGGCGGCAGGAGGGCTGGATCTTCGGCGTGGGCGACCGGAATGCGGGGCTTCCTGCGCCCGGCGCGTGACAAGCCGCCGCAATTCTGGCTCTAATCCGCGCGGGATGTCCGTCGTCCCGTCCGTTCCGGAGGCTTCGTGATCGCATCACCGTCCACGCTCGCCGCGGTCGCCGTCGGTGGCGCCGTCGGCTCCATGGCGCGCTATCTGCTGATGACGGCGGTCGGCCAATGGCTGGGCACGCAGTTTCCCTACGGGACGCTGATCGTGAACGCCGTGGGCTGCTTCACCATGGGCGCGCTGGCGGAGCTGGCCGCGCTGGTGTGGTCGCCCTCGCCGGAGCTGCGCGCGTTGCTGATGGTCGGGGTGCTGGGGGGATTCACCACCTTCTCCTCCTTTACGCTCGATGTCGGGCTGCTGGTGGAGCGGAACGCCCTGCCGGCGGCGGCGGGTTACATCCTGGCCTCGATGGTGCTGACCATCGCGGGTTTCTTTGCCGGCCTCGCGGTCGTGCGTTCTCTTGTTTCGGTGCCCGTTTGATGAGTGAGAACAAGTCCCCCAGCGTTGAAACCCGGACCGTGACGTCCGACGAGGCCGATGTGCGCCTCGACCGCTGGTTCAAGCGCCATTTCCCCGACGTGGGGCACGGCTATCTGCAGAAGCTGCTGCGCACCGGCCAGATCCGCGTGGACGGCAAGCGGGCGGAGACCTCGACCCGGCTCGCCGCCGGCCAGTCCATCCGCATCCCGCCGCTGGCCGACTGGGCCAAGCCGGAGGGCGCCGCGCCGGCCCCGGCTCCGAAGAAGCCGGCCATGTCCGACAAGGACATTGCGGCGCTCCAGGCGCTGGTCCTCTTCAAGGACGGCGACGTCATCGCGCTGAACAAGCCGGCCGGGCTCGCCGTTCAGGGCGGCACCAACACCACCAAGCATCTCGACGCCATGCTGGACGCCCTGCGCTTCGACGCGAAGGAGCGGCCCAAGCTGGTCCACCGGCTGGACAAGGACACCTCGGGCGTCCTGCTGCTGGCGCGCAACACCTTCGCGGCGTCCAAGCTGACGGAGCAGTTCCGCGGCCGCGACGTGCGCAAGATCTACTGGGCCGCCACGGTCGGCGTGCCGAAGCCCTACCAGGGCAAGATCGACCTCGCGCTGGCCAAGGAGGGCGGGCCGCAGGGCGAGCGGGTGGCCGGCGACGAGGACGACGGCAAGCGCGCCGTCACCTACTACACGGTGCTGGAGAATCTGGGCAAGCAGGCGGCCTTCGTCGCCATGTGGCCGCGCACGGGGCGCACCCACCAGCTTCGCGTCCACATGAACGCCATCGGCACGCCGATCCTGGGCGACGGCAAGTACGCCGGGCAGGGGGCCTATCTTCCGGGCGCCGAGGTCCAGAAGAAGCTGCACCTGCACGCCCGGCGGCTGATCCTGCCGCACCCGCGCGGCGGCAACCGGATGATCGACGTGACGGCGCCGCTGCCGGACCACATGCTGACGACCTGGAAGTATCTGGGCTTCAGCGCCAGCCTGAAGGGCGATCCGTTCGAGGGGGTCGAGTAAGGCGGGGGCCTCACCCCGCCTCGCGGCCCTCCAGAAACGCCGTCAGCTGCTCCGACGCCTGCCCGACATGCTCGGTGACCAGCCGGCAGGCCGCGTCCGCATCCCCCGCGCGGCAGGCCGCCAGCAGCGCGCGGTGCTCGTCCTGCGACCGCGGTAGATAGCCCAGCGCCGCGAACTGGAAACGCAGATAGCGGTCGGCGGCCAGCAAATGCTGCTCCGTCAGCGCCAGCAGCCGGGGCCGCCCGGCCCGCGCGTAAAGCGTCATGTGGAAGCGCCGGTTCAGCTCCCCCATGCGGCCCGGATCGGCCTCCCCGTCCATCTCCGCGATCAGTTCCTCCGCCTGATCGAGGTCCGCCGCCGTCAGGGCGGGCAGCGACAGGCGCAGCGCCATCGGCTCCAACGCTATGCGGATCGCCCCGATGTCGGCGCCGTCCGCCGCCGAGATTTCCGCGACGACGGCACCGCGGTGTGGGTGGAACTCGGCCAGCGCCCGCGCCTCCAGCTGGCGCAGCGCCTCGCGCACCGGCATGCGGCTGACCCCGAAGGTTTCTGCCAACTCCTCCTGCCGCAGGGGCGTGCCCGGCGCGATGACCCCGCTCAGGATCGCCTCGCGCAGCGTCGCCTCCACGAACTCCGTGGTGGTGCGGTGGCGCGGCTGCGCCCGCGCCACGAGGCGCGACAGCCCGTCGTTGACCGCCATGCGTGATCTCCCCTTGCCAGGATATTGGATCCAATCTATCACCCTTCTCATCGTCCCGCATCCCCGATGGAGGGTTTCGCGCCATGTCCTCTTCCGACACCGTCCCGGCGACGGGCCTTTCGACGGGGCTTTCCCTGCGCGCGGTCGGCGCCGGCCTGCTGGCGGCCCTGGTCGGCTACGCCAGTTCGGTGGCGGTGGTCATCCATGGCCTGACCGCCGTGGGCGCCGGCACGGAGCAGGTGGTGTCGGGCCTCGTCCTCGTCGGCCTCGCCATGGGGGTGACGGCGATGGGGCTCAGCCTGCACCGGCGCAAGCCGATCAGCATCGCCTGGACGACGCCGGGCATGGCCCTGCTGGCCGCCACCGGGGCGGTGGAGGGCGGATTCGCGGCCGCGGTGGGTGCCTTCGTGGTGACCGGGGTGCTGATTGTCCTGGCCGGGCTGTGGGCGCCGCTCGGCCGCTGGATCGCCGCGATCCCCAAGCCGCTGGCCAACGGCATGCTGGCGGGCATCCTGCTGAAGCTGTGCCTCGCCCCCTTCCTGGCGGTGTCGCAGGCGCCGGGGATGGCGCTGCTGGTGCTGGCGACCTGGGCGCTGGTCGGGCGGGTGGCGCGGCTCTACGCCGTGCCCGCCGCGGTGGCGGTCGCGCTGGGGGCGATGGCGCTGGACTCTTCCGGCGGTTTGGCCGGCGGTTTGGCCGGCGGGGCGGCGCTGTCCGGCGCGCTGTGGCCGAGCGTGACCTTCGTCCAGCCGGTCTTCACCTGGGAGGCGATGGTCGGCATCGCCCTGCCGCTGTTCGTCGTCACCATGGCGTCGCAGAACATCCCCGGCCTCGCCGTGCTGGCGACCTACAACTACGCGCCGCCGACCCGTCCGATCTTCCTGGCGACGGGGGCGGCCTCCGCCCTGACGGCGCTGGGCGGTGCGCCGACCGTCAACCTCGCGGCGATCACCGCGGCGCTCTGCGCCAGCCCGGACGCCGACCCGAACCCGGCGCGGCGCTGGCAGGCCGCCTTCGTCGGCGGCATCGGCTACATCCTGTTCGCAGGGCTGGCCGGGGTGACGGCGGTGATGGTCACCCGCTCCCCGCCGATCCTGATCGAGGCGGTGGCCGGGCTGGCCCTGGTCGGCGCCTTCGGCTCCGCCCTGATGGGCGCGGTGCAGGTGGAGGCGAACCGCACCGCCGCCCTGGTCACCATGCTGGTCACCGCCTCCGGCCTGTCCTTCGCCGGGGTGGGTTCGGCCTTCTGGGGCCTGCTGCTGGGCGGGGCGGTCCATCTGCTTTACTGGCGTCCCTCGGTGTCGCAGCCGGCAAAGTGAGTTGCGCTTTCCCGACGCGGCCCGCATAAGTCCGGTACGACCCGCGTCCCGGAGGCGATGCCCGTGAGCAGTTCAGAGAATGCCCGTCCCCTGCGGCTGGCCCTGTTCGATTGCGACGGCACGCTGGTGGACAGCCAGTTCGCCATCATCGACGCCATGACCACCGCCTGGGCGGCCCACGGGCTGGGCGAGCCGGACCCGCTGGAGGTGCGCCGCATGGTCGGGCTGCCGCTGGTGCAGGCGGTGTCGCAACTGCTGCCGAACCTCGACACCGAGCGCCATGTGGCCGTCGCGGAAAGTTACAAGGACGCCTTCGCGGCGCTGCGCCACCGCGGCGACCTGCACGAGCCGCTGTTCCCCGGCCTGCGCGACACGCTGGACGCGCTGGAGGCGGAGGGCGTGCTGCTCGGCGTGGCGACCGGCAAGTCGCGGCGCGGGCTGGACGCCGTGCTCGCCCATCACGGGCTGACCGAGCGCTTCGTCACGCTCCAGACCAGCGACATCGGCCCCGGCAAGCCGCACCCCGACATGGTCTACCGCGCCCTGGCCGAAACCGGGGTGGAGGCGGCGCGGACGGTTGTGATCGGCGACACCACCTACGACATTCAGATGGCCCGCAACGCGCGGGTCGCGTCGGTCGGCGTCTCCTGGGGCTATCACGCGGTGGCCGAGCTGGAGGCCGCCGGGGCCGACCGCATCGTCCATCGCGGGCGTGCGGTGGCCGGCGCCGTGCTGGACCTGTTGCACCGTTAAGAGAGCATTCGAAGGACCCTGATGAAGCGCTTCTACAAGACCGCCTCCGTCGACGAGGCCGCCGGCGGCGGCTTCGAGGTGCGCCTGGACAACCGCCCGATCCGCAGCCCGGCCAAGGCGCCGCTGGTCTTCGCGAGCTGGCCGCTGGCCCAGGCCGTCGCCGCCGAATGGGACGCGCAGCCCGAGGACATCGCCCCGGACAGCATGCCGCTGATGCAGCTCGCCAGCACGGCGGTGGACCTGATCGGCAAGGGCCGCGCCGCCATCGTGGACGGCGTGGCCGCCTATGCGGAGACGGACCTGCTCTGCTACCGCGCGGAGCATCCCCGGAATCTGGTGGAGTTGCAGGCGCAGCGCTGGCAGCCGCTGCTCGACTGGGCGACGCTGCGCTACGACGCGCCGCTGCACGTCAACGCCGGGCTGATGCCCAAGCCGCAGCCGCCCGAGGCGCTGCGCGCCCTGCGCAACGCGGTCGAGGCCTACGACGACTGGACGCTGTCGGCGCTCCAGACCGCGACCGGCTCCTGCGGCTCGCTGATCGTCGCGCTGGCGCTGGTCGAGGGGCACATCGACGCGGAGGAGGCTTTCGCGGTGTCGCAGCTCGACGAGACCTTCCAGATCGAAGCCTGGGGCGAGGACCCCGAGACGACCAAGCGCCGTGCCGCCCTGCGCGTGGACATCGCCGCCTGCCGCCGCTTCGTCGATTTGCTGCGGGCCTGATCATCCGTCGGATGGCAACGGAATAAAGCGCCACGGCGGGCGTCCTGTCAGTGAGGGCCGGGTCCGATCGCCCGACCCATCACGACAGGGAGGTTCCGTCCATGCACCGCTTCACCCGTTTCACCGCCGCCGCGGCGATCGCGCTGGCGCTCGGCCTCGTGGCGCCGTCCGCCTTCGCGCCGTCCGCCTTCGCACAGGGCGCCATGCCCGCCAAGACCGGCCAGTCGGCCGGCGGCCCTGTGCTGACCGACAGCAAGGGCATGACGCTCTATGTCTTCGACCGCGATTCGGGCGGCAAGTCCGCCTGCAACGGGCAGTGCGCCACCAACTGGCCGCCGCTGATGGCCCCGGCGGGCGCCAAGGCGATGGGCGACTATACGGTCGTCACCCGCGACGACGGCACCATGCAGTGGGCCTACAAGGGCAAGCCGCTCTACGGCTGGGCGAAGGACGGCAAGCCGGGCGACACCACCGGTGACGGGGTGAACAACGTCTGGCACGTCGCCCGCCCGTAAAGGCAGCCCTGAACAGGGAAAAGCCCCCGCGGCGCTTGGCCGCGGGGGCTTTTCGTGTCCGGACCGGTGGTTACTGGCCGGTGCCCGACGGGGCGGCCGGCGGGGTGCCGGTGGCGCCGCCCGGGGCGGTCATGGTGCCGGAGGTGCCGGTGGAGGAGCGGCTCGCCGCGCCGTTCACCGTGTCGCCGGCCTTGTCCTTGTTGCGGTTCAGCGAGGTGGTGGTGTCGGAGTACTCGAACTCCGCCATCTCCTTCACCTGGTCGCGGGTCATGCCCGAAAGCTGGACGCGCTCCTGCTGGGCGTCCCAGGTGGCGTTGCCGATGTCCACGGCGATCTGCTTCTCGCCGATGCCGAGGAAGCCGCCCGAGGAGATCACGAGCTGGCGGGCCTGGCCGTTGCTGTCGAGGATCACGTCCTCGACCTCGCCGACCTTCTCGTTGTCGGAGCCGTAGACGTTCTTGCCCATCATGTTCTCGGCGCTGGCCATCTGGCCGCCGGTCAGGCCCGCGGCGCTGCCGGTCGCGGCGCTACCCGGGGTGCTGCCGCTCTTGTTCATCTCGGTCGCGGTCGGGGCGCCGGTGGTGGGGCTGCCGGTGGTCGGTGACGTGGTCTGCGCCATCGCCGTGCCGGTCATCAGCGCCAGGACGGACGCAGCCGCGATGATTTCCCTACGCATAACTCACTCCTCTCCGTGTTTCGGCGTTTCTGTCGAGTGCCTTGGTTTGTCTCGGTAAGGCAATTCGACAACAGGGCCTCGGCGGGAATGGTCACGCGGAAAATCGAAAAAATCTTTCGGCTAGTCCGTGCAAGTTTCGGGAATAAAAGTCACGAAGAACTCAAAAGCTTGCCCAGACTGGCTTTGTCGGCGTGACTGTGGCCTCTCCGGCTGTCAAGACCAGTCCGTCTTGCCCCGCTCGGGTGAGGTCTTCCAGTCGCAACAAGGCCAGGGCGGAGGAGCCCTGACCGCTGCGGATCTCGCCGACCTCCTTGCCCTCCAGCGTCACAGGCGTGCCGGGGGCGGGCAGGGGACCGTTCAGCGTCACCGGGAACAGCTTCTTCTTGATCAGGGCGCGGTACTTGGTGCGGGCGGTCAACTCCTGCCCCATGTAGCAGCCCTTGTCCCAGGAGATGGCGTTGAGGTCGTCCAGATCGTTCTCCAGCGGCAGCGCCTTGTCGGGCGTGAGGTCGCGGCTGCCCTCCGGAACGCCGAGCGACAGGCGCAGCCGGTCGTAGTCCTCCGCGCTGCGCGGAGCGAAGCCCGCGGCCTCCAGCGCCGCCGCGGCGCCGTCGCGCGGCAGGAAGGCCCGGGCGCCCAGCGCCGGCAGGCGGGGGTCGGTGAAGGCGACGCCGCCCGCGAAGGGAACCGCTGCACCGGCCTCCTCCGGCAGGCCCAGCCGGGCGAGCGTATCGCCGCCGAACAGGACGACGGCCAGCAGGGTGCCGGCGCGGTCCTCCAGCGTGATCTTGGAGCGCAGCTTGTACATCTTCAGGCGGCGCAGGAATTCCTCGCGCCGGTCCGTCTCGGGGTCGAGCAGAAGGGCGCCGTCCGATTCGGCGATGCGGAAGTCGTGCAGGAACTTGCCCTGGGGGGTCAGGAACAGGGCGTAGACGGCGCGGTCCGCTGCGACGCGGCGGACGTCGTTGGACACCAGCCCTTGCAGGAAGGCCGCCCGGTCCTCGCCCGCGACCGCGATGACGCCCCGATCCTCCAGGATCGCGTAGCCCGCCTGTTCCGCCGTCATGCCCGTGCTCCGATTGTCCCGTTCAAGTCCCCGATAGTTGGGCGAAGGGGGCAGGGGAGGCAAGGGTGGCGAGGTCTGTGCCCTTGCATGGCGCGTCCGCCTTTTCCGCGGACGCGCCACGGTGCAAGCCGTGGTCGATGGACCGTCAGACGGTCCTTCAGGCGGGCCGTCAGGCCGCCGGAGGTTCGATCCGCAGGACCTGCACCGATTTGGTGCGGCCGTCGAGCGTGCCGTAGGCGATGGATTGCCCCTCGGACAGGCCGAGCAGGGCGGCGCCCACCGGGGTCAGGATCGAGATGCCGTCCTGGCGCCGGGCCGCTTCGTCCGGTGTGATGAGTGTGGCGGTGTGCCGCGTGCCCCGGTCGTCCGCGAAGGTGACCCGGCTGCCGAGCCGGACGAAGGGCGTGCCGCCGCCGTCGGGGGAATCCGCGACATCGGCGCGGTCGACCTCGCGCTGGAGGAAGTCGATGACGCCGGCGGGCTGGCTGAGATGGGCGAGAAGGACGTCGAGACGCCCAAGGTCATGGGGGGTGATTCGGATCGGCGGCGGATCGCCGAGCATCGACTTGCGGTTCATTCCAAAAGCTCCATAAGCAAAGGCCGCCGGAAATGGCGGCCCTTTCCATAGCTGATGACGACGGCGGCCTCTTGTCAACCGTGCGGCGGCATGGCATCTGTCCGTGTGCGAAGCAACTGCTGATTTGTTGGGTCATCTGCCGCTTTGTTGGGCTGCGACAGGCGCCCGAAACGGGGCGAATGACCGCAGGCTGGGCAACCGCTTCCCCTGTTGACGGCGAACAGCCTTGACGGGCAAGACTCTCCGAAAGTGGCATGGCTTTGGCAATGCCCTGCCGACTTCACCCCTACCCGGTCCGCCTCCTTGGATTCCCCATCCGTGTCATCCCCTCCGCACCGGCTCGAACTGCGCGGCATCACCAAGCGCTTTCCGGGCTGCTTGGCGAACGATCAGGTCGATCTCGTCCTCCGGCCGGGCGAGATCCACGCGCTGCTGGGCGAGAACGGCGCCGGCAAGTCGACGCTGGTGAAAATCATCTACGGCGTCCTGCACGCCGACGCCGGCCGGATCCTGTGGAACGGGCAGGACACCCGCATTCCCGACCCGGCGGGCGCCCGCCGGCTGGGCATCGGCATGGTGTTCCAGCATTTCTCGCTGTTCGACACGCTGACCGTTGCCGAGAACATCTCGCTCGGCCTCGACCAGCCCGGCCCGATGGACGCGCTGTCGGCGCGCATCGCCGAGGTGTCGGAACGCTACGGCCTGTCGCTGGACCCGCGCCGCCACGTCCACAACCTGTCGGTCGGCGAGCGGCAGCGGGTGGAGATCGTGCGCTGCCTGCTCCAGGACCCCAAGCTGCTGATCATGGACGAGCCGACCTCGGTCCTGACGCCGCAGGAGGCGACCCGCCTGTTCGAGACCCTGCGCCGGCTGGCGGCGGAGGGCTGCACGATCCTCTACATCAGCCACAAGCTGGAGGAGATCCGCGCGCTCTGCGACACCGCCACGGTGCTGCGCGGCGGGCGCGTCGTGGGGAGCTGCGACCCGCGCAAGGAAACCGCGCGCAGCCTCGCCGAGATGATGATCGGCACCGAGCTGTCGACCCCGGAACGGCTGCCGCAGGGCGAGGCCGGGGCGGCGAAGCTGCAGGTCCGGCATCTCTCCACCACCTCGGACAACCCCTTCGCCACCAACCTGAAGGACGTGTCCTTCGAGGTGCGGGCCGGCGAGATCCTCGGCATTGCCGGGGTGGCCGGCAACGGGCAGGCGGAGCTGATGGCCGCGCTGAGCGGCGAGGCTCTGGTGCCGGACCCGGCGTCGGTCGCCATCGAGGGGCGACCCGCCGGCCATCTCGGCCCGCGCGAGCGGCGCCTGCTCGGCCTCGCCTTCGTGCCGGAGGAGCGGCTGGGCCGCGGCGCCGTGCCGGAGCTGAGCCTGTCGGAGAACGCGCTGCTCTCCGGCTACGCCCGCGAGCCGCTGGTGCGCAGCGGGCTGGTGCATTTCGGGCGGGCGCGCTCCTACGCCGAGCGGATCATCGGCGCCTTCAACGTGGTCACCCACGGCCACCGGGCGGAGGCGCGGTCGCTGTCGGGCGGCAACCTCCAGAAATTCATCATCGGCCGCGAAATCCTGCAGAAGCCGCGCCTGCTGGTGGTCGGCCAGCCGACCTGGGGCGTGGACGCGGGTGCCGCGGCGGCGATCCACCGGGCGCTGATCGACCTCGCGCGCTCCGGCGCCGCCGTCCTGGTGATCAGCCAGGATCTGGACGAGCTGTTCGTGCTGAGCGACCGCATCGCCGTGCTGTTCCACGGCCATTTGTCGGAAAGCCGCCCCACCCACCACACCAGCGTGGAGGAGATCGGCCTGCTGATGGGCGGCCTGTTCAACCACCCGCCCGACGAGGATGAGGTGGACCGTGCAGTTTGAACGCGACTTGCCCCCTCTCCCGCCCCGGGAGAGGGAAGGGGCCCGCGCCGCGCGCGGGAAGGGTGAGGGTCCAGCGTGGAAAAAGCGCCTGATCCTTGCGTCACCCTCACCCGGCCGCCTGCGGCGGCCACCCTCTCCCGGGGCGGGAGAGGGGACGACGTGCGCCGGAGCCTTTTCATGACCCTCCTCCGTCTCGAACCCCGCGGCGAGGCGTCGCGCGCGATGGTCTACGCGACGCCGCTGCTGGCGGTCGCGCTCACGCTCGTCAGCGGCTTCCTGCTGTTCTGGGCCATGGGCTTCGACCCGGTGAAGGCGCTGCACGCCTTCTTCATCGCGCCGCTGCTGTCGCTGCGCGGCCTGGGTGAACTGGCGGTCAAGGCGACCCCGCTGGTGCTCTGCGCGATCGGGCTGGCCATCGGATTCCGCGCCAACGTCTGGAACATCGGGGCCGAGGGGCAGCTCACCCTCGGCGCCATCACCGGCGGCGGGCTGGCGCTGGCCTTCTACGGCGAGGGCGGCTGGTGGCTGCTGCCGCTGATGATCGTCGCGGGCATGGCCGGCGGCGCCCTGTGGGCGGCGATCCCCGCCTTCCTGCGGGTGCGCTTCAACGCCAGCGAGATCCTGACCAGCCTGATGCTGAACTACGTGGCGCTGCATCTGCTGAACTACCTGATGCACGGCCCCTACCGCGACCCCGACGGCTTCGCCTTCCCGGAATCCCGCCTGTTCGAGGCCGACGCGGTGCTGCCGCTGCTCGTCGCCGGGACGCGCGTGCATCTGGGATCGCTGTTCGCCCTGCTGGCGGTGGCGGCGGGCTGGTTCCTGATGGCGCGGACCTTCATCGGCTTCCAGATCAAGGTCATCGGCCTGACTCCGACGGCGGCGGGCTACGCCGGCTTCAATCAGAAGAAGATCATCTGGCTGACGCTGCTGCTGTCCGGCGCGCTGGCCGGCTTGGCCGGGCTGGGCGAGGTCGCCGGGCCGATCGGCCAGATGAACCCGACCATCTCTCCCGGCTACGGCTACACCGCCATCATCGTCGCCTTCCTGGGGCGGCTGCACCCGGTGGGCATCCTGCTCGCCGGCTTCCTGATGGCGCTGTCCTTCATCGGCGGCGAGGCGGCGCAGATCGCGCTCGGCCTGCCCAAGGCCATCACCGGCGTGTTCCAGGGCATGCTGCTGTTCTTTCTGCTGGCGACCGACGTGTTGATCCGTTACCGCGTGCGCTTCGGCGCGAAAGGCGCTGCCGGGACTGGGGTGGGGAGGGCCGCGGCATGAGCGCCGAACTGGCCCTTCTCGGCCCGATCCTCGCGGCCATGCTGGCCGCCGCCACGCCGCTGCTGTTCGCAGCCCTCGGCGAGCTGGTGGTGGAGAAGTCCGGCGTCCTGAATCTGGGCGTCGAGGGCATGATGCTGGTGGGCGCCGTCTGCGGCTTCGCCGTGGCGGTGCAGACCGGCAGTTCCACCGCTGGATTCGTCGCGGGGGCCGCGGCGGGGGCGGGCATGGCGGCGCTGTTCGGGGTGCTGACCCTGCTCCTGCTCGCCAACCAGGTGGCGACCGGCCTCGCGCTGACGCTGTTCGGCGTCGGCCTGTCGGCGCTGATCGGGCAGGGATTCGTCGGCATCCCCATCGCCGACGTGCCGGAACTCTACATCCCCGGCTTGACCGACCTGCCGGTGATCGGCAAGGCGCTGTTCGGGCAAGACGCGCTGGTCTATCTGGCGCTGGCGGCGGTGCCGGCGGTGCACTGGTTCCTCTACGCCACGCGCAAGGGGCTGATCCTGCGCGCGGTGGGCGAGAACCACGCGGCGGCCCACGCGCTCGGCTACAAGGTCATCCGCATCCGCTTCCTCGCCGTTCTGTTCGGCGGCGCCATGAGCGGCATGGCCGGGGCCTACCTGTCGCTCGACTACACCCCGATGTGGGCGGAGGGCATCTCCGCCGGGCGCGGCTGGATCGCGCTGGCGCTGGTCGTCTTCGCCACCTGGAAGCCGGGCCGCGTGCTGCTCGGCGCCTGGCTGTTCGGCGGGGTGACCATCGCGCAGCTCCACGTCCAGGGGCTGGGAATCGACATTCCGTCACAACTCTTGTCGATGCTGCCTTATCTGGCTACCGTCATCGTCCTGGTGGTGATTTCACGCGATGTCGCCCGAATCCGGCTGAACGCGCCGGCCAGCCTCGGGAAGGTCTTCCATCCCGATGCCTGATGGGCCGATGCCTGACAGGCCCCGGGATGTTTGCAAGTCTTACGTTCGTGCTCAATCAATTGGATCAGGGAGCAAACACGTGAACAGAAGGACCATGGGCAAGGCCCTGATGGGTCTGGCCACCGGCGCCGCCATGCTGGCGCTGGGCGTCGGCGCGGCCGACGCGCAGGAGAAGATGAAGGTCGGCTTCGTCTATGTCGGTCCGATCAGCGACCACGGCTACAGCTACCAGCACGACCAGGGCCGTCTGGCCGTGGAGAAGGAGCTGGGCGACAAGGTCACCACCACCTTCGTCGAGAACGTGCCCGAGGGCGCCGACGCCGAGCGCGTGATCGAGCAGCTGGCCTCCTCCGGCCACAAGCTGATCTTCACGACCTCCTTCGGCTTCATGAACCCGACGCTGAAGGTCGCGCAGCGCCACCCCGACGTGAAGTTCGAGCACGCCACCGGCTACAAGCGCTCGGCCAACGTCGCCACCTACTCGGCGCGCTTCTACGAGGCCCGCACGGTCATCGGCCAGATCGCCGGCAAGATGACCAAGTCGAACATCATCGGCTACATCGGCTCCTTCCCGATCCCCGAGGTCGTCAGCGGCATCAACGCCTTCACCATCGCCATGCGCGAAGTGAACCCGAAGGCCGAGGTGCGCGTCGTCTGGGTGAACAGCTGGTACGACCCCGGCAAGGAAGCCGAGGCCGCCAAGGCGCTGATCGACCAGGGCGCCGACGTGATTTCCCTGCACACCGACAGCCCGGCGGCCATCCAGGTCGCGCAGGAGCGCGGCCTGTGGGTGTTCGGCCAGTCGTCGGACATGACCCGCTTCGGCCCGAAGGCGCACCTGACCGCCATCGTGGATGACTGGCGCGAGTATTACGTGAACCGCGTCAAGGCGGCTCTGGACGGCTCCTGGAAGTCGCAGGACACCTGGGGCGGCTTCAAGGACCACATGCTGTTCCTGGCCCCCTACAACCCGGCGCTCCCGGCGGACGTCGTCGCGGCGGCCGAGAAGACCCGCACCGACATCATGGAAGGCAAGCGCCACTCCTTCCAGGGCCCGGTGAAGGACCAGTCCGGCAAGGTCGTGATCGCCGAGGGCAAGCAGGCCACGGACGAGCAGATCCTGAAGATGGACTGGTACGTCGAGGGCGTGCAGGGCAAGGTTCCGAAGTAAGCCGGAACCGGTTGCCAAGAAGGAAAAGGGGAGGCTCCGGCCTCCCCTTTTTTGTTGCCCGCTTTTTTATGGGCCGCCGCTCAGCCCGGCTGGCGGCCCAGCGCGGCCCAGCCGGCGGGGGCGAGGCGCATCACCTCCGGCCCGCTGCCGGCTGGGTTGGGCTCCATCGTCACCAGCTCCCGGTTCTCGAACCAGACCCAGCGGGGAACCTCCGCCGCGGTGGGGACCCAGCCCCCGGCCATCCGCTCCAGCACCGCCAGATCGGCGGCGGCGATCGGGAATTTCGGCTTCGCCGGGGCACGGTTGGGCGCGGCGGGGGCGGGCGGGGGCGCCGACGGGGCGTCCTGCCCGGCGCGGGCGTGTATCCAGGCCGTCTGGAAGGCGGTCAGGGCCTCGTTCAGTTCCCCGCGCAGCGGCTCGGACGGGCAGCGCAGGTAGCGGTCGAGCAGGGCGTGCAGGGACTCGGCGGAGGGGGGCGGGGTCTCGGGCATGGGGCGGTTCCGTGGTCGGCGTGGTCCGGCACCGCAGCCATAAACGCAAGGGGCAGGAAAAGGAAGGCTCCGCCGCTTCAGGGAGCGCGGCGGAGCCTGTCGAGGAGGCACAATCCCCTGTGCTGCCTGACTCCAAACACACCCACCGGCCCGCCGGTTCCACCTTCCCTTCCGGGGTGACCCGCAAGGCTGCGGTCCGAACGCCGGGTCGACGCGTTGTCAGCCGCAGGACAGGCTCTCGCGTCGGAAAGGGAAGCGCATCGTGGGGAACGGATTTCAGAAGGCGTCGCGGGTCATGTATTTCCTGGCGACCGGCGTGTTGATGCTGTTCGCCCTGGTGTTCATCGGCGTGGCCGCCTATTCGGTGTTTCACAGCCTTCTGCTCCTCGACATCGAGGCGACGACCCACGGGCTGCTGAACGGCGTCGGCATGATCGTGCTGGCCATCGCCGTCTTCGAGATCGCCAAGTATCTCTATGAGGAGGAGTTGGAGCACGACCGCGAGCTGCGCCATGCGGACGAGGCGCGGCGCACCCTGACCAAGTTCCTGACCACCATCATCATCGCCGCCAGCCTGGAAGGGCTGGTGCTGGTGTTCGAGGCGCGGACCTCGGACATGAGCGACATGGTCTACCCGGCCATCCTCCTGATGGTCATCGTCTTCATGGTGCTCGGGCTGGGGCTCTACCAGCTGATCAGCCGACGGGCGGAGACCATCGACCCGAAGGAGGGGGATTCCTGACCGCCCCTCGCGTTCCAACATAGCTGGAAGGAGTTGTTGATCCCTCCCAGCCAGAGCGGAGCGCCCCCCATGTTCGATCCCGCCCAGATCGGCCGCATCTCTCCCGTGGAGCAGGCCGATGCCCTGCGCACCCTGATCGCCGTCTTCGCCACCGCGGTGGTGCGGCCCGGCGAGGCGGCGCCGCGCAACGCCGTCAGCGCCGAGATCGTCGACATCCTCGACGAGGTGCCGGCGGAGCGGGTGGAGGCGGTGGCCCAGCTCTTCACCATGATGGCTCTGCGCCTGCGGCGGAAGGGACGGCCGCGCCGCACCGCCTTCCGCCTGACCCTGGAGACGGCGCTGCTCGCCCGCTCCTACGTCGGGGAGCCGGCGCCGCGCAACGAGACCAGCTACCTGTCGTCCGACCGGCCCGGCCTGGGAGAGATCGACCACGCCTGCAACGCGATGCTGGAGCGCATGGCCGGGGTGCCGGACGAGGAGCAGCGGGCGTGGCTGACCGCGCAGGTGATCGCCACCGGCCTGATCGACGCCGACCGCCGCCACCGGCTGGGCGGCCCCGACCGCGACCTGGGCGACATGGCGGTGGCGGAGTTCCTGCTGCGCACGGCCGCCCAGTATCTCGCCGCCACCGCCGTCCGCACCCCGCCCGGCGAGAGCAAGGACTGAGGCTGGTGGGGCGGGCTCACTGCAGGGCGATGATCGCGGCCATGGTCGCGTAGCGCTCGATCGACTGGGAGGAGGGCGAGCGCATCGCCTGCCGGGTGATGGCGAGCTGGTTTTCGTGCGAGACCGGCTGCCGCACCCCCAGATGCGCGACCACCTTGGCGAGCGGCACGACATGGGCGGAGGACAGCTCCCAATTCACGATGGCGCCGCCCGCCGGGCGCCCGGGCGTGACGGCGGACGGCGCGACCCGCAGCGTGATCGAGGAGGCCAGCGACTCCAGTCCGGTCACCGGGACGAAATACAGCGTGAAGCTTCGTGAGGTCGGGCGCCAGGGTTCCGCCGCCCGCCCGTCGGGGAAGGCGAGGCCGGTCTGTTCGTGGAACAGGCGCTGGAGCGCTGCGAGCGGGCTGATGACGCTTTCGAAGCCGCCGCCGGGCAACGCCCATTGGCCCGCGGCGTCGACGACCCGCGGCTCCGCCGGGCCGCGCCCCCACCAAGTGCTGACCTCGCGCCGCCGGACGATCAGGACCTTCGTCCCCTCCAGAAACGCCACATGGACATGGCGCATCGCCTGTTCCCCCGCATCCCGTTGGCTTCGCTGCCGGAGACGGGTGGGCGGGGCAGTGTGTGAACGGTCTAGGGAGAGGGGACCACGCGGTTTCGCCCTTCGGCCTTCGCCCGATACAGCGCGGCGTCGGCCACCCGGAGCGCGTCGTCGAGGCCGCCTGGGGCGTCCGGTGCAACGGGCGCGACGCCGAAGCTGGCGGTCATGCGGAACGGATCGCCGTTCAGACCCATTTCCTGGGCGGCGACGCGCCGGCGCAAGCGCTCCGCCACGACCGAGGCATCCGCCAGAGCGGTGTTGGGGAGCAGAACCACGAATTCCTCTCCGCCGTAGCGCCCGATCAGGTCGCCGGGGCGCAGGGCGTCGCCCAGCGTCCGGACGAATCGCTGCAACGCCTCGTCCCCGGCGGCGTGGCCGCGGCTGTCGTTGATGCGCTTGAAATGATCGATGTCGGCGATCAGCAGGGACAGGGGCTGCCGCGACCGCAGCGATCGCCGGATCTCCTCGTCCGCACGGTCGAGAAGGGCGCGCCGGTTGGCGACTCCGGTCAGCGGATCGGTCCGCGCCTGCGCGACCAGCAGCCGGTGCATGTCGGTGATGCGGCCGCCCGCCTTCAGCCGCGCCTTGAGGTGGGCGCGGTTGACCGGCTTGTGGATGAAGTCGTCGGCTCCGGCGTCCAGCGCCTTCATCTCGTAGAAGGGCTCGTCGTGGGACGTCATCAGGATCAGGTAGCTGTAGGCGGTGCGCGGATCGGCCTTCAGAAGCCAGCACACCTCCAGCCCCGACAGCCGCGGCATCTCCCAATCGATGATGGCGATGTCGAAGGATTCGGCCTGGGCAAGGTTCAGCGCTTCCCGGCCATCCCTGGCCAGGATCACGTCATGGCCGTAGGACGCCACCTGCTCCGAGAGCATGGAGCGCATCAGGACCGTATCGTCGGCGATGAGCACGCGCATGGCGGGAAACTGCCTCATACCTTCGTCATCGGTCAATGAATGGAAGGCCGCTGCAGCATCATTTCTGGGCGTCCTCCCCTGCCGTCCTATCGCCTTCACGGTAACGTTGCGCCTAAGGTCATGGTCGCCGCGCCGCGCCCCTTGCGGCATAGTACGGGCCGTACGGGGCGCCCAAATCCGGGCGCGCAACGCGAGAGGGGACAGCATGGCCCGCTACACGGGCGTCTACGGATTTCCGGAATCGGCCGACGGCGCGCGGCGTCTGGCCGAAGCCCTGAAGGTTCCCTGCCACATCGCCGAGCTGCACCGCTTTCCGGACGGCGAAAGCCTCGTCCGCCTGCCCGAAGCCGTCGAGCGGGCGGTGGTCTACCGCTCGCTCGACCGGCCGAACGACAAGCTCGTGGAACTGACGCTGGCCGCCTCCGTGCTGCGCCGGCAGGGCGCCACGGAGCTGTGCCTCGTCGCGCCCTACATGGCCTACATGCGCCAGGACGCCGTGTTCCGCCCCGGCGAGCCGGTCAGTCAGACGGTGGTGGGGGACTGGCTGGGCCGGCTGTTCGACCGCTTCGTCTGCGTGGAGCCGCACCTGCACCGCACCCACACGCTGGACGAGGTGTTCGTCGGGCGGCCCTCCGTCTGCCTCAGCGGCGCCGGTGCCATCGCCGAGCGGCTGCGCAGCGACGGGGTCGCGCCCGACACCGTGATCGTCGGCCCGGACGAGGAGGCGGCCCCTCTGGTCGAGGCGGTGGCCGGGCCGCTCGGCCTCACCGCCCTGGTCGGGCGCAAGGAGCGGCGCGGCGACCGCGACGTGACGGTCTCCCTGCCCGACGGCGCGCCGCTGGCCGGGCGGCCGGTGGTGATCGTCGACGACGTCATCAGCTCCGGCGAGACCATCTTCTCCTGCGCGCGGGCCGCGCGGGCCGCGGGGGCGGCGTCGGTCCGGGTGTTCGGCGTCCATGCCCTGTTCGACGCCGCGGTGGCCGCCCGCTTCGAGACGGAAGGGCTGGGCACGCCGTTGTCCTGCGACGGGGTTCCGCACCCCAGCAACGCCCTGCCGCTCGCCCGGCTGATCGCCGACGCGCTGGCAATCCCCCGTTGACGGCTCCCCGTTGACGGGCCGGTAACCCTTCGTCGGGCAGGATAGGGGGACAGGGCACACCAAGGCGGGGTTTCGCCATGACACTGTCCCTCATCTTCCACGGCGCCGCCGGCACGGTCACCGGCTCCTGCTTCCGCATCCGGACCGGCGACGGCGACCTGCTGATCGACTGCGGCCTGTTCCAGGGCACCAAGACGGTCAGGGAGCTGAACTACCGGCCCTTCCCCTTCAAGCCGTCCGCCGTGAAGGCGGTGCTGCTGACCCACGCGCACATCGACCATTCGGGCCTGCTGCCCAAGCTGGTCCGCCAGGGCTTCAAGGGGCGGGTGCACGCCACCGCCGGCACTGCCGACCTGCTGGCCTACATGCTGCCCGACAGCGGCTACATCCAGGAGACGGAGGTGGAGCGGCTGAACCGCCGCAACCGCCAGCGCGGGCGCCCGGCGGTCGAGCCGATCTACACACAGGGGGACGCCCAGGCGGCCATCCGCCATCTGCACGCGGTCGATTACGGGGAATGGGTGACGGTGCTGCGCGGAATCCGCGCCCGCTTCTGGCCGGCCGGGCACATCCTCGGTTCGGCGTCGGTGGAACTGGAGGTGACGCGCGGCGGGACGGCCGAGACGATCCTGTTCTCCGGGGACCTCGGCCCCGGCGGCAAGTCCTTCCACGCCGACGCCGAGGGACCGCCGCGCCCCGACTGGATGGTGCTGGAGACCACCTACGGCAACCGCGAGCGGGTCGAGGTGGGCGAGGCCGAGCGGCAGGCCCTGCTGCGCGACGAGGTGCGGGCGGCGCTCGCCGCGGGCGGCCCGCTGCTGATCCCGGCCTTCGCGGTGGAGCGCACGCAGGAGCTGCTCTACGACCTGAGCCGCCTGTCCGACCGCGGCGAGATCCCGCTGGTCGATGTCTTTCTCGACTCGCCGCTCGCCGACTCCGTCACCGGGGTGTTCCGCCGCCATCTGGCTGATCTCGGCACCGGCGGCGATCCCTTCGCCCGGCCCAACCTGCACCGCGTGCGCTCCGCCGCGGAGAGCCAGAAGCTCAACGCCCTCAAGGGCGGCGCCATCATCATGGCGGCCAGCGGCATGTGCGACGCCGGCCGCATCCGCCATCACCTGAAGAACCATCTGTGGCGCCCGGAAGCCACCGTCCTGCTGGTCGGCTACCAGGCGCCGGGCACGCTGGGTCACCTGTTGCAGCAGGGGGCCGGGAACGTCCGCATCCATGGCGAGGAAATCGCGGTGCGCGCCCGCATCCGATCGCTGGACGTCTATTCCGGCCACGCCGACCGCAGCGGCCTGCTGGCCTGGGTGGCGGCGCGGCAGGGGGTGGGGCGCGGCCTGTTCCTAGTGCATGGCGAGGAGGATGCCCGCGCCGGCCTGCGCGACGCCCTGGTCCGCCGTGGCTGGGACCCGGCGCTGATCCGCCTGCCCGAACTGGACGAGGTGGCCGATCTGACCGCGGCCGCGCCGGCCCAGGCGCCGGCAGCCGAGGCCGGCCCGCCACGGTTGGAGCCGCAGGCCGTCTCCGCCGGGCGGGACTGGCACAACCGCTACGCCGCGTTCCTGCTGGATCTGCACCGGGCGCTGGACGCGGCACCCGACGACGCGGCGCGCGAGGAGCTGCTGCGCGGGATGGGCGACCGCCTGACGCAGGCGGCGGGGCGGACGGCGGAGTGAAGGTTCTGCCCTCGGCCGGGCGGTGCATGCTATAGATCGATGACAGCAGATCGATGACGGGCGCGAAACAAAGGGATGACGGTGCGATGGGGAAGGTGGCGAACATCGTGATCCAGATGGCGCGCAAGCTGACCGACGACAACGCCCGGCTGGGCCGTGTCCGCAACGCCGGCAAGCCCAAGACCTTTCCCCATTTCCGCGAGATCCGGAACGCCTATCTGGACATCCAGGGGCTGGTCTTCTCCATCCAGGAACGCCTGCCGGAGACCGGGAACGACCTGCCGCCGAACTTTCCGCAATGGGTGATCCGGCAGAAGCTGACGGCGATCGCCCATTTCACCGACATCAGCTACGCCTTCGTCAGCGACCCGCCCTTGGCGCTGACCAGCTCACTCGGCGCCTTCGACGTGCTCCAGGCGGAGCAGAAGGCCTTTTCGGAGACGCTGAACGCCTTCGACATGATGCTGATGGAGGCGGGGATCGACGACAAGACCGCCGACGAACTGGACGCCACCCGCACCAAGATCGAGCAGATCCTCGGCATGATCGAGACGCTTTTGCAGAACAGCCCCAAGGTGTTGCAGGAGTTTTGAGCACCGCCGCACGCTTTGGGCGACCCCGCCAATATTTATACGCTTCTCGCACGGGCACAATCTGGTTAAGGTCTACCGGTGCGCGTCGTCCCCCATGGAAGGAATCCGGGCGGGCGGCGTCACCGTCAGCTTCGGTGCGGCCCCATGCAGAGGTCTTCCAACCCCGATCCGATCGACCGTGCGCCGGGCGAGCCCTCGACCGATCCGATGGCTGATTCCATGAGCGATGCGACTGCGAGCGATTCGGCTGCCATTCCCAGACGCCTCCCTCTGTTGGCCCTGCTGGCCGCGCTTGTGTTGACGGTGCTGGTCTGGAACGACACCCGCCAGCGTGTCGCCGCGGATGCCGAGGGCCGGTTCGCCCTGCGGGTGGAGGAGCTGCACCGCCGTTTCGAGAGCCAGATCCAGGTCCATGTGCAGGTGACGCGCTCCGCCGCCGCCCTGTTCACCGCCTATCCCGAGGTGAAGCGTGCGGAATGGAACCGGTTCGTGGACGGGCTGCACCTTGCCGAGCGCTTTCCGGCGATCACCGCCGTCGTCTTCGCGCGGGTCGCCGATCAATGGACCGGCCCGGAACTGGTCACCGAAGCCCGGATGGACGGGCTGCGCGGCTTCCGGATCTGGCCGGAAGCGACCGGTCCGATGCGGCTCGTCACGCTGTACGCCGCCCCGGTCAACGAACGCACCCTGCGCACGCTCGGCTACGACCTGCTGGCGGAGCCGGTGCGCCGTGCCGCCGCGGAGCAGGCGCGGGACAGCGGTGAGCCGACGGTCATCCGCGCCGCCGTCCTGGGGCACGACGAGGGCGAGCCCTCGCCGCCGGCCGTCATGGTCTTTCAGGCTGTCTATCGCGACGGGCAGAGCCCCGCCACGCAGGAGCAGCGGCGGGTCGCCTTCGCCGGCCTGGTGATGACCCCCATACAGATCGCGCCCCTGGCCGAGTCCGTGTTCGGCCGGATGGGCGACGTCGCGGCGACGGTGTTCGAAGGGAGCCGAGAATTCCCGCTCTACCGCAGCCGCCCGGAGGCGTCGGACCGGCCGTTGCTGAGCGCGAGCCGGGACATCGTCCTGGGCAACCGCGTCCTGTCGATCCGGTACGAGAGCCGGTCGAGCTTCGAGGAGGGGGTCGACCGCTGGAAGCCGGCGCTGGTCTTGGTGACCGGGCTGTCGCTCAGCCTGCTTCTGTCGGTCCTGCTGTGGGCGCTGGCGGCGACGCGCCACCGGGCGCTGGTGATCGCCGGGCGCATCACCGCGTCGCTGCGCCGGCGCGAGACGGAGCTGGACCTGCTGTTCAACCAGGCGCCTCTCGGCATCGCCCTCATCGGGGCGGACGCCAGGATCACCGACTGCAATCCCGCCTTCGCCCGCGCCGTCGGGGTGGGGCGCGACGGCTTGGTCGGAAACGACGCCAGGCTGCGCGCGTCGGACCCGGCGGTGAGTGCCGCCATCGACTCCGCCATCGCTGGGGAGAGCGTGCGGCTGGAGGTCGACCATCTGCTGCTGGCCGGTGGGCGGCACAGCCACTTCTCCCTCCATCTCCAGCCGGTGTCCACCCCCGGCGACCCGCCCTTCGTCATGGCCTTCGTCGAGGACATCGGCGACAAACGGCGGGCCGAGCAGCACGTCCATTATCTGGCCCATTACGATCCGCTGACCGGCCTGCCCAACCGCGTCCTGCTGTTCGACCGCATCGCCCAGGCGGTCCGCGAAGCCCGGCGCGACGGCGCGCGGGTGGCCGTCCTGTTCATCGACCTCGACCGCTTCAAGGTCATCAACGACAGCCTTGGGCACTCCTTCGGCGACGAGGTGCTGCGGTCGGTGGCGCGGCGGCTGCACGGAGCGATGCGTCCGTCGGACACGGTGGGTCGGCTGGGCGGCGACGAATTCCTGATCGTCGTGCCGAACATCGGGACGCCGAGCGTGGCCGCCGCGGTGGCGGAACGGGTCATGGCGCAGCTCGCCACGCCCTTCGCCATCGGCGGGCGGAACTTCGTGGTGTCGCCCAGCATCGGCATCAGCCTGTTCCCCGATGACGCGGAGGACGCCGAAGGGCTGATCCGCTGCGCCGACATCGCCATGTACAACGCCAAGGACGCCGGGCGGAACGCCTACCGCTTCGTGACGCGCGAGATGGGCGCGCGGTCCCGCGAACGCCTCGATCTGGAGGCCGCGCTGCGCCGTGCCCTGCTGAACCGGGAACTGTTCCTCGTCTATCAGCCGCAGCTGCGCATTTCCGACGACCTCGTGGTCGGGGTTGAGGCCCTGCTGCGCTGGCGCCACCCGGACGCCGGTCTCATCATGCCCAACCGCTTCCTGCCCGTGGCCGAGGAAACCGGCCTGATCCAGGGCATCGGCGATTGGGTGCTGGACGAGGTGTGCGCCCAGATCCGCCGCTGGCGCGACCAGATCGGCCTGGCGGTGCCGGTCGCCGTCAACGTCTCCGCCCAGCAGTTCCGCGACGGGCAGCTTCCCGCCAAGGTGGCCGCCGCGTTGGATCGCAACGGCCTCCAGGGCTGGGAGCTGGAGATCGAGGTGACCGAGGGCACGCTGATCGACGACATTCCGTCGGCCATCGCGACGCTGCGCGCGCTGAAACAGCGCGGGTGCCTGATCGCGCTGGACGATTTCGGCACCGGTTACTCCTCGCTCAACTATCTGCACCGCTTCCCGATCGACAAGCTGAAGATCGACCGTTCCTTCATCCACGATCTGGAGCAGGATGGGACGGGCGATTCCATCCCGCGTGCCATCGTCGGGCTGGGCCGCAGCCTGGGCCTGTCGGTGGTCGCCGAAGGGGTGGAGACGGAGGCGCAGCTCCAGCTTCTGCGCAGCCTGAAATGCGAGAGTTTCCAGGGGTACCTGTTCAGCCGCCCGGTCCTGGCGGAGGAGCTGGAGCCGATCCTGGCGCTGCGTGCCGCCCGTGGCCACCGCGTTTCGACGGTGGAGCCGATGGCCAGGGAGCCGGTGTAGCGGCGGTCAGCGGGGAAAGGTCACCACGCCTTCCTCCGCGGCCTGCCAAGCGGGCTTGGCGTTGTGGCCGATGGTGCGCCGTTCCTCGTCCATCCGATCGCGATGCCGCTGCATTGACCGGCGGTGGCGGTTCAGCCCGGAGGCGCCGTGGTCGTCACGGACCCAGCCGCGCGCCATCGCCGCCCCGGCCAGTACGCCGAAGCCGGCGACCACCGCGGCGGTGATCCAGGGATGCATCCGGGCCTCGGTGTAGAGGCTGGTTTCACGCACGAAGCGGTGCCGGCCGGCGCGCTCCCGCCCGTCGTCGCCGTGGCTGTGCAGGGCGTCGTTGCGCGGGCGGAGCGGTCCGCCGGAGCGGATGATGCGCGGCAGGGTCCGCTCCATGATCCGGTCCGTGAGTCGCGGCGCGAAGGTCTCCGCCAGAGCGAACAGCTTGGCGCCGCCGCCGACATAGAGGTCGCGCATCGGCCGCCGGGCGCAATGCAGGATGGCCTTCGCCACGACCTCCGGCGCGTAGACCGGGGGCGGGTTGCTCGGCTCCGCGTCCAGCAGGTTCAGGGCGTGGTCCTCGTACAGGCTGTCGACGGCCGCCGGCTTGATCAGGCTGACGGAGATGGGCGCGCCCTCGGCCTCCAGCTCCATGCGCAGCGCGTCGGTGAAGCCCTTCACGGCGTGCTTGGTGGCGACATAGGCGCCCTGGAGCGGGATGGCGCGGTCCGACAGCACGCTGCCGATGTTGATCAGCGCCCCGCCGTTCTGCCGCAGGTGGGGAATGGCCGCCAGCGAGCCGTTGACCACGCCCCAGTAGTTCGTCTCGAACAGGCGGCGGTGGTCGTCCGGGGCGGTGTCCACGAGCTTGCCGATGATCGCCACGCCGGCGTTGTTCACCCAGCTGTCGATCCGGCCGTAGCTGCGGACCGCCGAGTCGGCCACCCGCCGCAGGGCGTCGGGGTCGGCCACGTCGGCGACGCAGTGGATCGCGTCCCCGCCGTCGGCCCGGATCGCCTCCGCCGCCTGGGCGAGCGCGTCGCGGTCGCGGGCGGCCAGGACGACCTTCGCGCCTTGCCGGGCGGCCATGCGGGCGGTGACCAGCCCGATGCCGCTCGACGCACCGGTGATGACGATCACCTGCTCGTCAATGGGTTTGAGCCGCGGTTGCATGGGTGCCGTTCCTCCATCGTTCGATCGTTGGAATCCGTGGGTCATCCGCTGTGAACAGGCGGTCCGGCGGAGCGTTGCCGCCGGGCGGTGCGTCCGGGCCACTCCGAAAGGAGGGTTGGCGGGCCAGCGAAGCGGCACAGCTTTACCGGGACCTGTCAGGCGGGGAGGACACAGCGCCCATGCTCAAAACAGCCGCCAAAGCCGGCGGACTCGCCGACCGATTCCGCCGGGTGCGCGCCACCTCGGCGGAACTGGCCGTCGGGCTGTCGCCGGAGGATCAGGTGGTGCAGTCCATGCCGGACGCCAGCCCGGTCAAATGGCATCTGGCCCACACGACGTGGTTCTTCGAAACCTTTCTGCTGATCCCGAATCTGCCGGGCTACCGGCCCTTTGATCCGGCCTTCGGCTATCTCTTCAACTCCTATTACGAGGCCGTCGGCGCCCGCCATCCGCGGCCCCGGCGCGGTCTGGTGACGCGGCCCGGCGTGGCCGAGGTGGCGGCCTACCGCGACCATGTGGATGCCGCCATGCTGACTTTGCTGGAGCGTGGCGACTCCGAGCGGCTGGCCCCGCTGGTGACGCTCGGCCTCGCCCACGAAGAGCAGCATCAGGAGCTGATCCTGATGGACCTGCTGCATCTGTTCTCCTGCAACCCGGTCGCGCCGGCCTACCGTCCCTATCGCCCCGCCTTGCGCGGCCCCGCCCATGAGGGGCGCTGGATCGCGGTGGATGGTGGGATCGTCGCGGTGGGGCACGATGGCGAGGGCTTCGCCTTCGACAACGAGGGACCGCGGCACGAGGTGCTGCTGCGCCCCTTCCGCCTGTTCTCCCGGGCGGTGACCAACGGGGAGTGGTTGGCCTTCGTCGAGGACGGCGGCTACCGCAACCCGGCGCTCTGGCTGTCCGACGGCTGGGCCACGGTCAATGCCGAGGGGTGGGAGGCGCCGGCCTACTGGCGGCGGGGCGAGGACGGCGGTTGGCGGGAATTCACCCTGCTCGGCGAGCATCCTCTGGACGAGGACGCCCCGGTCAGCCACGTCGGCTTCTACGAGGCGGATGCCTTCGCCCGCTGGGCCGGCAAGCGCCTTCCGACGGAGGCCGAGTGGGAAACCGCTGCCGCCGGGATGTCCGCCACCGGCAACACGCTGGGCAGCGGGCTGCTGCGCCCGGTCGCCGCCACGGAGGGCGAGGGGCTCGTCCAGATGTTCGGCGATGTCTGGGAATGGACGGCCAGCGCCTACAGCGGCTATCCGGGCTTCCGCCCCGCCGCCGGGGCGGTCGGCGAATACAACGGCAAGTTCATGGCCAACCAGTATGTGCTGCGCGGCGGATGCTGCGCCACGCCGGACGGCCATGTCCGCGCCACCTACCGGAATTTCTTCTATCCGCACCAACGCTGGATGTTCAGCGGCGTGCGCCTCGCGGAGGACGCCTGATGACCGCAATTTCCGCCGCCCGCGCCCATCCGGCGCGGGGACCGGCGCCGGACGACCTGTTCCTGTCCGACGTGCTGGAGGGCCTGTCCCGACCGGAGAAGAGCCTGCCCTGCAAGTACTTCTACGACGCCGAGGGCTCGGCCCTGTTCGACGCCATCTGCACGCTCGACGAATATTACCCGACGCGGACCGAGACCGCGCTGCTGCACGACCGCGCGGACGAGATCGCCGCTCTCGCCGGGCGCGGCGCCACGCTGGTGGAGCTGGGCAGCGGATCGAGCGTCAAGGTGCGAATCCTGCTCGACGCGCTGGACGCGCCGGCCATGTATGTGCCGGTGGACATCAGCCGCGACCATCTGATCGCCGCCGCGGCGCGGCTGGCCGGCGACTACCCGGCGGTGACGGTGGTGCCGGTGGCCGCCGACTATGTGCGGGGCTTCGCGCTGCCGCGGGGCGTTGCGCCGGAACGGACGATGGCCTTCTTCCCCGGCAGCACCATCGGCAATTTCCGGCCCGCCGAGGCGATGACCTTCCTGGACACGCTCGGACGGCGGCTCGGGGCCGGGGCGCGTCTGCTGATCGGCGTGGACCTGCGCAAGGACCCGGCGGTGCTGGAGGCCGCCTACGACGACGCGCGCGGCGTGACCGCCGCTTTCAACATGAACCTGCTCGCCCGCATCAACCGCGAGCTGGACGGCACCTTCGACCTGGAGCGCTTCGCCCATGTCGCCCGCTACGACACCGCGCGTGGGCGGATCGAGATGCATTTGCGCAGCCTGGACGACCAGACCGTCCGCATCGCCGGCCATCCCATCCGCTTCGCCCGCGGCGAGACGATCCACACCGAGAACTCCTACAAATACTCGGTGCCCGGCTTCCGCCGCCTTGCCGCCCGCGCCGGCTGGCGCACCGAGCGGAGCTGGACCGACGAGAACCAGCTGTTCAGCCTGCACTGGATGGTTCGGCATGGCTGACCCCGTTTGGCACCGGGAACACCATATCCGGGCCAGGGTTGAGTCCCGTCGAGACACCGCAACAACGGGACAGGACCCATGACCAGCATCTTCGACCGGATCAAGCAGGACCACGACACCATCCGCCGCCTGCTCGACGCGGCCGAGAAGTCGGACGGCGACGGGCGCGCCGCCTACGAGGATCTGCAGCGCGAGCTGTGGGCGCACGGAAAGATCGAGGAGGCCGTCTTCTACCAGTCGCTGTCCAAGGCGAAGAACACCAAGCAGGAGACCACCGAGGGCCTGAACGAGCACCACATCATCAACGGCTTTCTCGACGAGCTGAACGCCATGCCCGCCGACAGCACCGCCTGGAAGGCCAAGCTCCAGGTGCTGGGTGAAGTCACCCGCCACCACCTCGACGAGGAGGAGGAGGAACTGTTCGAGGAGGCCAAGAAGGCGCTCGACGACAAGCGCGCCGAGGAACTCGGCAACATCTACGGGGAGCGCAAGAAGCAGATGCTGGCCGCCCTGGCCCCTCTGCCCAAGAGCGCGTAACAAGCCCGCAACGCCAAGCGCGCTGTTTTTAAAGCGGAACGGAGGACCGCAGTCTCTTGCGCCGGGGCTTCCCGGCGTGACAGGCTGCGGTCTTCCGTTCCGCTGCACGAACCATCGCCATGCCCCCGATCGCCAAGACTCCGATCGCCAAGCCCGCCCCGAAGTCAGCCGCCGGCTCGCTCGCCTCCTTCGCGCCCTGGGCGGGGGAGGGCGGCATCCGCGTCTATCTGAGGCCGGTCGGGCTGCTGCCCATCGCCGCCTGGAGCGCCGGCGCGGCGGTGCCGCTCGCTGGCGGGCGCTTCTCCTTCGCCACCGCCCAGGTGATCGTCCGGCAGGGCGCGCGGATCGAGCGGGCCTTCGCGCCGCTGACCGAGATCATGGCCTGGGGGTGGGAGCGCGGCCCCGCCGTGGCGCAGAGCCTGGACAAGCGGCTGGGTGCGCTGACCCGCGGTCGGGCGCCGTTCGCCGGGCTTGACCTCGGGCGCCCGCGCATCATGGCCATCGTCAACGTGACGCCGGACAGCTTTTCCGACGGCGGCGACTTCTTCGACGCCGGGACGGCCATCGCCCATGGCGAGGCGATGCTGGAGGCCGGGGCCGACCTGCTGGACGTCGGCGGCGAATCCACCCGTCCCGGTTCCGCCCCGGTGTCGCCCGAGGAGGAGGAGGCCCGCGTCCTGCCGGTGGTCCGCCACTTCGCGGCCAAGGGCGCGGTGGTGTCGGTGGACACGCGGCACGCGCGGGTGATGCGCGCCGCGCTCGACGCCGGTGCGGCCCTGATCAACGACGTGGCCGGGCTGCGCGACCCCGGCGCGCTGCCGCTGGTGGCGGAGAAGGCGGCGCCCGTCGTGGTCATGCACATGCGGGGCGAGCCCGGCACCATGCAGCAGAACCCGACCTATGAGGACGCGGCGCTCGACGTCTTCGACTGGCTGGAGGAGCGGGTGGAAGCCTGCCTTGCCGCCGGGGTGCCGCTGGAGCGCATCGCCGTCGATCCCGGCATCGGCTTCGGCAAGACGGTGGAGCACAATCTCGACATCCTGCGCCACACCGCCCTGTACCATGGGCTCGGCTGTGCCCTGCTGATCGGGCTGTCGCGAAAGACCCTGATCGGCAAGCTGTCGCGGAGCGAGCCGCCGAAGGAGCGGCTGCCCGGATCGCTGGCCGGCGGCTTGGAAACGCTGAACCAGGGCGCGCATCTCCTGCGTGTCCACGACGTGCCCCAAACGGTCCAGGCGCGCGCCGTCTGGGAGGGGCTTCATCCCGCACGGGTGCCGTGATCGCATGGCGCATGTAACCCTTTGGCGTCTGCGCGGAAGGGTTCTTGACCCTGCCCCCCAGGGCAAGCGATGACATTTTCACACATCCGCGATTGCGGTACAGTGACTGGGCCATTCCCGAGGGTTTTCATGACGCGACACCTGTTCGGCACCGACGGCATCCGTGGCACCGCCAACATCGATCCGATGACGGCGGAAACCGCCCTGCGCGTCGCGATGGCGTCCGCTTTGCAGTTCCGCCGGGGCGACCACCGGCACCGCGTGGTGATCGGCAAGGACACCCGCCTGTCCGGCTATCTGCTGGAGCCGGCGCTGACCGCGGGCTTCATTTCCATGGGCATGGACGTGGTGCTGCTCGGCCCGCTGCCGACGCCCGCCGTCGCCATGCTGACGCGCTCGCTGCGCGCCGACCTCGGCGTGATGATCTCCGCCTCGCACAACCCGTACCAGGACAACGGCATCAAGCTGTTCGGGCCGGACGGCTACAAGCTGTCGGACGCAGTGGAGATCGCCATCGAGACGCGCATGGGCCAGCCCTTCGCACCGGACCTCGCCGGTTCCGCCGATCTCGGCCGCGCCTCCCGCCTGGAGGACTCGACGGGCCGCTACATCGAGTATGTGAAGAACACCTTCCCGCGCGGTCTGCGGCTGGACGGGCTGAGGATCGTCGTGGATTGCGCCAACGGCGCCGCCTACCGCGTCGCCCCGAAGGTGCTGTACGAGCTGGGGGCCGACGTGATCCCGGTCGGGGTCAGCCCGGACGGCCTGAACATCAACAAGGATTGCGGCGCCACCGCCACCCGGACCCTGCAGGAGCAGGTGGTGGCCCACGGCGCTCATCTGGGCATCGCGCTGGACGGCGACGCCGACCGCCTGATCATGGTCGACGAGGCCGGGCGCGTCGTCGACGGCGACCAGGTGATGGCGCTGATCGCCTCCTCCTGGGCGCAGGCGCAGACGCTGAAGGGCGGCGGCGTGGTCGCCACGGTGATGTCCAACCTGGGCATGGAGCGGCATCTCCAGGGGCTGGGCATCGCGCTGGTCCGCACGCCGGTCGGCGACCGCTATGTGGTGGAACATATGCGCGAGCACGGCTACAACGTCGGTGGGGAGCAGTCGGGGCACGTCGTGCTGTCCGACTATTCCACGACCGGCGACGGGCTGATCGCCGCACTCCAGGTTCTGGCGGTGCTGATCCAGTCCGGCGGCCGGGCGGCCAGCGAGGTCTGCCAGGTCTTCGCCCCGGTGCCGCAGAAGCTGACCAACGTCCGCTTCGCCGCCGGGTCGAAGCCGCTGGAGATGTCCTCCGTCCAGGCGGCGATCCGCGATGGCGAGGCGCGGCTGAACGGGTCGGGACGCATCCTGATCCGCAAGTCGGGGACCGAGCCGGTGATCCGCGTCATGGCGGAAGGCGACGACGAAGGGCTGGTGCACGCGGTGGTGGCCGATATTGCCGGCGCCATCACGGACGCCGCCCGGCTGGAGACCGCCTCCTAAGGCCAACCCTCCAACCAGACGACCAGACGAAAGCAATCCCGATGCAGGCCCACCCGATCAACGGCCGTGTTCTCATCGTCGCCGGATCCGATTCCGGCGGCGGTGCCGGCATCCAGGCGGACATCAAGGCGGTCAGCGCGCTGAACGCCTTCGCCATGACCGCCATCGCGGCGCTGACCGCGCAGAACACGACCGGGGTCTATGGCGTGCTGCCCGTGGATCCGGCCTTCGTCGCCCTGCAGATGAAGGTGGTGCTGGAGGACCTCGGGGCCGACAGCATCAAGATCGGCATGCTCGCCAACGCCGCCGTCATCGAGGCGGTGGCCGGCGAGTATGAGGCGCGGGCGATCAACGTTCCGCTGGTCGTCGATCCGGTGATGGTGTCGAAGAGCGGCCATTTCCTGCTGGAGCCGGACGCCGTGCAGACCCTGCGCAAGCGCCTGCTGCCCCATGCGGAGCTGGTCACTCCCAACCTGCCGGAGGCCGAGGCGCTGACCAACATCCCGGTGCGCAACCTGGACGACATGCGTCGCGCCGCCGAGATGATCCGCACCTTCGGGCCGAAGGCCGTTCTGCTGAAGGGCGGCCATCTGGAGGACGAGCGGCTGTGCGACCTGCTGCTCACCGAGGACGGCGAGGAGGTGTTCGAGGGGCGGCGCATCCACACCCCGCACACCCACGGCACCGGCTGCACCCTCGCCTCGGCCATCGCCGCCGGCATCGCCCAGGGGTTGGGCGTGCGCGATTCGGTGGCCCGCGCCCGCGCCTATGTGGACGAGGCCATCCGCTCCGCCCCCGGGTTCGGGCATGGCCACGGCCCGCTGAACCATCTGCACACGGTCCGGCCGTTCCCCTAAAGCGAACTTCCGTTCGCTTTAGACTCACATCGCCTCACTTGCCGGCGGGCTTCGGCCGCATGTGCGGCCGGGACCGCCGTCGCGGTCCAAAGCGGATTGCAATCCGCTTTAAGGGCGCGGCCGTTCCGCCTTCTCACACGATCGACAGCATCGCGGTCTGCGGGTTGTCCAGCAGGTCGGCCAGCGTGCGCAGGCCGCGCGCCAGTTCGTCCCGGCTGTGCGGGTGGCAGAGGCCAAGCCGCACGGCGTGGGGGGCGCTGGCCCGGCCCACGGCGAACACGTCGCCCCCGGTCACCTTCACGCCGCGGCGCAGCGCCTCGGCGATGAAGTCGTCGCGCCGCCAGGGCTCGGGCAGGACCATCCAGAGATGCTGCGCCGACGCGTGCCCGCAGACGGCGCTGGCAGGCAGGATGGAGCGGGCGATCTGCTGGCGCGCCATGGCTTCCCCGCGCTGGGCCTCGGCGATGCGGTCGGCGCTGCCGTCGGTGATCCAGCGCGTCGCGACCTCCGGCGGCAGGGGCGGGGAGGAGTATTGCAGGGCGCGGATGACCGCCTCCACCCGCGGCACCAGGGCCGGCGGCGCGACCACATAGCCGACGCGCAGCCCGGCCGACACGCTCTTGGACAGGCTGTTGACGTAGAGCGTGACGTCCGGGGCGATGGCCTGGATGGGCTTCGCATCATGGACCAGGAAGCCGAAGACGTCGTCCTCCACCAGCACCACCCCGTAGCGGCGGGCGATGGCCGCGATCTCGACCCGCCGGGCCTGCGGCATGACGGAGGCGGTGGGGTTGTGCAGGGTCGGCACCAGATAGAGTGCCTTGGGGGCCAGACGGCGGCAGGCGCTGTCGAAACTGTCCGGGACCACGCCATGCTCGTCGATGGCGATCCCCTCCAGATGGTAGCCCTCGACCGCGCTCAGGGTCTTCATGCCGTAGTTGGTCAGCCGCTCCGTCAGCACGACGTCGCCGGGGCGCGCCACCGCGGCCATCGCCACCGCCATGGCGTTCTGCGCGCCGGTGGTCAGCAGGGTCGTGTCCGGCGTCGCCGCCGCCCGGTGCTGGCGGGTGAGCCATTGCGCCCCGGCGGCGCGGTGCGCGGGCAGGCCGGCGTGCGGCGCATATTCCAGCAGCGCCCCGAGGTTCGGCGACGCGCCGATGGCGGCCAGGGTGGCGCCCATCATCGGCACCGACATCGGGTGCTCCGGCGTCACGACGGTCATGTTGACGACGGAGGGTTCGGGCCGGGGAGCCCAGGAGAAGGGGTCGGAAGGGGGCATGTGGCGCTGCCCCTGCACGAAGGTGCCGCGCCCGACCTCGCCGCCGATCAGCCCGCGCTTCTCCGCCTCCGTGTAGGCGCGGGTGATGGTGCCGACGGTGACGCCGAGGCGGTAGGCGAGGTCGCGGTGGGTGGGAAGGCGCGTGCCGGGAGCGAGCCGTCCGCCGGCGATGTCGTCGGACAGGGCGTCGGCGATGGCGCGGTAACGGGGGCCTTGCCGGCCCTCCAGATCAGGAACCCACTGTGTCATGGGGACAATGATGACATTGTACCGATCCTTCGGCAAGTGTCACCGCATTGTCGCGATTGTCCGTATCCGAACGCGCGGCGCGCTCGGGAACCCGGACGGCCGGGCGGGCGTTGCAGTCAGGAACGCCCGGCGCCGCTTCGGCATCCCCTTTGCGCCGGGCACAGCCGGGAGACTTCAGGCATGAGCGCCGAAAACGCCATCCGACACACCTACGACCGCTTCTTTGGAGGCGCGCGGAACCTCGGGCCGCTGGAACGCGCCGTGTCCACCGGCCTCGGCCTCGTCATGGCGGCGGGCGGCGTGCGCCGCGGCGCCGACGTGCGGGGCGCCATCATGGGGCTGGCCGGCGCCGCCCTGGTGGCCCGCGGCATGAGCGGCCATTGCCCGCTGAAGGCGATGGTGGCGGACGAGGACCACGACCGTCTGTCCGGTCCGCGCTCGGAGCGCTACAGCCCCGGCGAAGGGCCCCTGGAGCGCACGCCGGCCCGCACCGGGTCCTATTCCTGACGCAGCGGGACGGTCGGGAGGACGATGGTCACGAGGATGAGGAAGCGGCGCGGCGCCGCCGCTTCCACTCCTTCCAGCGCCGCTCGCCGCGCACCAGCGCGCGGTTGATCGGCGGGCGAAGGAACGGAACGTCGTAGGCGAGCAGAACGAGGCCGAGGGGCAGCATCCAGATGCCCAGAACGGGCAGGAAGCTGAACAGGCCGCCGAGAATCAGAAGCAGCCCGGCGGGGACGCGCACCCAGGTCGCCCGCGGCTCGCGGAGCCAAGCCAGCACCCGCGCCATGGAGTCGGGAAGCTTCTCCTGGATGCGATCCACCCGCCGTTCGAGGCGTCTGTGGTGCTGGTCGCTCAACGCGGCACTCTCCATCTTGTTGATCCGGCTCTGAAGGTTGTTGACGGAAAACGCGGCGCCCCGGCCTGTCGGAACGTGCGCTCCAGCCGCCATATGGGAACAGGCGCGCGTGTTCCAAGCTCCCGTTCGTGTGGAACCTGTGACCGGGCGGGCATCTTGAAAGGCGCCGGCCACACGGCCAACTATTAGGGCAATCAGGGTCCGGGCCCCTCTGGCAGCTGAGTCGTCGGCCGCGATGTCGGACCTCTTCATCTGCTTTTGCGCCGACGGGCGTGACCGCATCTGGAGGGTTTCTTCGATGGACAGCGCAGCCACACCGTCCCGCCGCCGCTTTGCCGCGGCCGATCCGCTGCCATGTGCCCGCCGCCGGTCCGAGGCTTGCCGGTCAAAGGCCCGCCGGTCAAAGGCTTGAACGAGGGAGTTTTCGCAATGTTCGACCAGTATCCCAACCAGAGTCGTTGGGGCGCCGGCGCCGCGGGCGTGGACCGTGCGGCGTTCGACGAGGGCCTGCGCAAGCACATGCTGCGGGTCTACAACTTCATGATGCTCGGCCTTGGCGTGACGGGGCTTGTGGCGCTGTTCGTGGCGAGCACGCCGGCGCTGTACGTTCCGATCTTCACGACCCCGCTGAAGTGGGTGGTGATGCTGGCGCCGCTGGCCTTCATCATGGTGCTGTCCTTCCGCTTCCACGCGATGTCGGCGAGCGCGCTGCAGGGGCTGTTCTGGGCCTTCTGCGCGGTGATGGGCGTCTCCATGGCGTCGATCTTCCTGGTCTTCACCGGGGCCAGCGTGGCGCGGGTGTTCTTCATCACCGCGGCAATGTTCGCGGCGATGAGCCTGTGGGGCTACACCACCAAGGCCGACCTGTCGAAGATGGGCTCGTTCCTGATGATGGGCCTGATCGGCATCGTCATCGCCAGCCTGGTCAACATCTTCATCGGCTCCAGCGCGCTGCAGTTCGCCGTCTCGGTCATCGGCGTGGTCATCTTCACCGGCCTGACCGCCTACGACACCCAGCGCATCAAGGAGGAGTACGCCGAGGGCTACGGGCACGAGGCCAACACCAAGCTCGCCGTCATGGGCGCCCTTTCCCTCTACCTCAACTTCATCAACCTCTTCCAGATGCTCCTCCAGCTCATGGGCAACCGCGAGTAACGGGACTGCATCCGGCGCCAGTCGAGGCGCTCTACCGGGCCGGCCGCATTCCGCGGCCGGCCTTTTTCATGCCCGGATGGTGAGGATCCTGGGGGCGGAACTCGTCCAAAGGACTGTGTGGCCAACGGGTGTTGCTGTCGGGATACATCCGATATCGGAAATGTAATGGTGACAATAACGACATTGACCGGCGCGATTGTGTCGACATAATTGCCATTGTCTCGATTGTTCGGGGCTGAATGTTTTGACGAAGGAGGCACATCATGCGCACCACAGAAGCGACCCGGTCGTCCGGATCGTCCTCGTTCACGACCGTCTTCAAGGTCATCGCGCGCGCCATCTCCGTCGGCATCCGCCCCGTCTGGTTCGTGATGGAGGCCGGCCTGAACGGCTACGAGCGGTGGCGGCAGCGGCAGGCGCTGATGCGGCTGGACGATCATTTGCTGAAGGACATCGGCGTGTCCCGCGCCGACGTGGACAGCGAGGTCAGCAAGCCCTTCTGGCGGGGGTGAGGCGATGAGCGCCGATGCGATCCTCTACGCCGTCGAGCCCGACCTGACCGTCGACGCCTTCATCGACGTGCTCCACCGCTCCGGGCTGGCCGAACGCCGGCCCGTGGCGGACCGCCCGCGGGTGGAGGCGATGCTGCGCAACGCCGGCCTGATCGTCACCGCCCGCGACGCGGACGGGGCGTTGGTCGGCGTCGCCCGGTCCATCACCGATTTCGCCTTCTGCTGCTATCTGTCCGACCTCGCCGTCGACCGCGCCTGTCAGGGGCGCGGCATCGGCAAGGAGTTGATGCGCCGCACCCGCGCCGCGATGGGGGAGGGCGTCACCTGCCTTCTTCTGTCCGCACCCAAGGCGGTCACCTTCTACGAGGCGGCGGGGATGGAGCGGCACGCCCAGGCGTTCCTGTTCACCGAGAAACCTTAAGGAGGCACCGTGCGCCTTCCCCTGTATCAGGTCGATGCCTTCGCGGACGCGGTGTTCGCGGGCAACCCGGCGGCGGTCGTGCCGCTGGAGGACTGGCTTCCCGACGCGACGCTCCAGGCCATCGCGGCGGAAAACAATCTGGCGGAGACCGCCTTCCTCGTCCGCCGCGGCGACGGTTACGAGATCCGCTGGTTCACCCCGACGGTGGAGGTGGATCTGTGCGGCCACGCCACGCTGGCCTCGGCCTTCGTCATCGCGACGATGCTGGAGTGGGGCTGCCCGCGCATCGACTTCACCACCCGGGAAGCCGGAACCCTCAGCGTCACCCGCAACGGCGACCTCTACACGCTGGATTTCCCCAGCCGCCCGCCGGAACCGCTGGCCGGGCCGCCGGCCGGCTTGCTCGACGCGCTGGGCGGACCGTCGCCGACGGCGGTGCTGAAGGCGCGCGACCTCGTGGTCGTCTATGACGACGAGGCGACGGTGCGCGGCCTGACTCCAGACATGAGCGCCCTGGCCCGGCTGGAGGATTTCTACGCGGTCATCGTGACGGCGCCGGGCAGCGGCGGCGTGGATTTCGTCTCCCGCTTCTTCGCGCCGGCCCAGGGGATTCCCGAAGACCCGGTGACCGGCTCCGCCCATTGCACGCTCATCCCCTACTGGGCGCGGCGGCTGGGCAAGGAGCGGCTGAAGGCCCGTCAGGTCTCGGCCCGCGGCGGTGCCCTGTCCTGCGATCTGGCGGGGGACCGCGTGAAGATCGCCGGGAAAGCGGTTCTCTATATGGATGGCGCCATCTACATTTAGCGCTGTCCATACGAGGACCAATGGAACGGGAGGGCAGCGGGCATGGCGGGGCGTTACTTCGAGGATTTCCGCGTCGGCGATGTGATCGAGACCGAAGGGGCGACGGTCACCGACAGCCAGATCATGGATTTCGCCCAGCGCTTCGACCCGCAGCCCTTCCATATCGACGCGGTTGCCGCCGCGGAAGGGCCGTTCGGCGGGCTGATCGCCAGCGGCTTCCACACCCTGTCCCTGACCTTCCGGCTGTTCCGCGACACCGGGGCTATCACCGGCACCAGCCTGGGCGGCTCGGGCGGCGACGAGCTGCGCTGGCTGCGCCCGGTGCGGCCCGGCGACACGTTGCGCGCCCGGGTGGAGGTGGTGGAGGCCATCCCGTCCCGCCGCGGCGACCGCGGCACGGTCCGGCTGGCCTACACCACGCTGAACCAGCATGGCGAGGCGGTGATGACCATCACCTTGAACCACATCGTGGCGACCCGCAGCCTTCCGGCGGAGTAGCAAACACGGACGGCCTGTCCCGTCGCGCGTCTTGATCCGCAGGCCCGGCCCCTGTATAGCCTCGCCCCTTCCATCACGGCGGGGGTTCCCATGACGGCTTGCGGCCTCGATTTCGGCACGTCCAACACGACGCTTGGCGTGCGGACGGCGTCCGCGGGCGCCGGCACGGGGGAGGGTGGGTACGGCCTGCTTCCCCTCGACGGCGCGAGGACGACCCTGCCCAGCGCCGTCTTCTTCGATTTCGAGGCTGATGCGGTGACGGTCGGGCAGGCGGCCGTCGATGCCTATGCGTCGGGCGTCGAGGGGCGCCTGATGCGCTCCATCAAGTCGATGCTGGGCACCGACCTGATCGACGCCGACACCGCGCTCCGCAAGGGCCGCATCACCTTCCGCGCGGTCATCGCCACCTTCCTGGCCGCGGTGAAGGAGCGCGCGGAGACGGCGCTGGGCGGCGAGCTGACCGACGTGGTCCTCGGCCGCCCGGTGCATTTCGTGGACGGCGACCCGGCGGGCGACGCCGCGGCGGAGGAGGTTCTGGGCGAGATCGCCCGCTCCGTCGGCTTCCGCGGCATCTCTTTTCAGTATGAGCCCATCGCCGCCGCGCTCGACTACGAACAGCAGGTGGAGCGGGAGGAGCTGGCCCTGATCGCCGACATCGGCGGCGGCACGTCGGACTTCTCCATCGTCCGCATTGGGCCGGAGCGGCGCGGGCGGGCCGACCGCAGCGCCGACATCCTGGCCAACGACGGCATCCGCGTCGGCGGCACCGACTTCGACCGCGACCTGTCCCTGGCGACGGCCATGCCGCTGCTCGGCCATGGCAGCGCCATGAAGCGCCCCGGCCTGCTCGCCCCCAAGCATCTGTTCTTCGATCTGGCGACCTGGTCGAAGATCAACTTCCTCTACACCGCCAAGGCGATGGCCGACCTGGAGCGCCTGAAGCGTGATTCCGCGACCCCGGACCGCATCGAGCGGCTGATCGGCGTGGTCGAGCACCGGCTGGGCCACGCGCTGGCCATGGCGGTGGAGCGCACCAAGATCGCCCTGTCCGACGGGCCGGAAGCGGGCCTCCTGCTGGATTGGGGCGGTGGCGGCATGACCCGCCCGGTGTCGGTGGAGGAGCTGAACCAGGCGACGGCGATCCTGGCCGGCCGCATCGGCGGGCGGGTGCGCGCCTGTCTGGCCGAGGCCGGCACGCTGCCGGCGGAGATCGACGCGGTGTTCCTGACCGGCGGCTCCACGCTGCTGCCGCAGGTGCGGGCGGCCATCCTGGCCGAACTGCCCGGCGCCCGCGTGGTGGAAGGCAACATCTTCGGCTCGGTCGGCACCGGCCTGACCATCGAGGCGGCGCGGCGTTTCGGCGGCACCGCCTGACGCCTGTTCAAAGTCCCGGAAACGAAAAAGCCCACCGACGCTGCCGCCGGTGGGCTTTTTCGTGCTCTGTTCCAGGGTTCGATCCGCCGGCGGTGCCCGCCGCGCCGCGAGGGCAGGGCGGACACCGGGAACCAGCGGACCGAGGTCCGTTGGATCAGACCGAGTAGTACATCTTGTACTCGATCGGGTGCGGCATGGTCTCGAAGGCCAGCAGCTCCTCGGTGCGCAGCTCGATGTAGGACTCGATCATGTCCTTGGTGAACACGTCGCCCTTCTGCAGGAAGGCGCTGTCGGCCTTCAGGCTGTCAAGGGCCTCGCGCAGCGAGCCGCAAACCGTCGGAACCTTGGCCAGCTCTTCGGCCGGCAGGTCGTACAGGTTCTTGTCCATCGCCTCGCCCGGATGGATCTTGTTCTGGATGCCGTCCAGGCCGGCCATCAGCATGGCGGCGAAGGCCAGGTACGGGTTGGCCGACGGATCCGGGAAGCGGACCTCGACGCGCTTGCCCTTCGGCGAGGCGACGTACGGGATGCGGCAGGAGGCCGAGCGGTTGCGGGCCGAGTAGGCCAGCAGCACCGGAGCCTCATAGCCCGGGACCAGACGCTTGTAGGAGTTGGTCGACGGGTTGGTGAAGGCGTTCAGCGCCTTGGCGTGCTTGATGATGCCGCCGATGTAGTACAGCGCCATCTCCGACAGGTCGGCGTACTGGTTGCCGGCGAACAGCGGCTGGCCTTCCTTCCAGATCGACTGGTGGCAGTGCATGCCCGAGCCGTTGTCGCCGAAGACCGGCTTCGGCATGAAGGTCGCGGTCTTGCCGTAGGCATGGGCGACGTTGTGCACGACGTACTTGTAGTACTGCATGTTGTCGCCGGTGCGGACCAGCGTGTCGAACTTGATGCCCAGCTCGTGCTGCGAGGCGGCCACCTCGTGGTGGTGCTTCTCGACCGGCACGCCCATCTCGGCGAGGACGCTCAGCATCTCGGCGCGCAGGTCCGAGCCGCTGTCGACCGGAGCGACCGGGAAGTAGCCGCCCTTGACGCCCGGACGGTGGGCGAGGTTGCCGTCCTCATAGTCCTTGTCGGAGGTGTACGGGCCTTCCTCCGAGTCGAACTCGTAGGACACCTTGTTCATCTCGACCTTGAACTTCACGTCGTCGAACACGAAGAACTCGGCTTCCGGACCGAAGAAGGCGGTGTCGCCGATGCCGGCCGACGCCATGTACTTCTCGGCGGCCTTCGCGATGCCGCGCGGGCAGCGGGCGTAGGGCTGGCCGGTCGACGGCTCGTAGACGTCGCAGAGGATGTTCAGCGTCGGCTGGGCCGAGAACGGGTCCATGACGGCGGTGGTCGGGTCGAGCTGGAGGATCATGTCCGACTCGTTGATCGCCTTCCAGCCGGCGATCGAGGAACCGTCGAACATGATGCCGTCCTCGAACACGTCCTCGTCGATGGTCGAGACGTGCTGGGCGGTGTGGTGCAGCTTGCCGCGCGGGTCGGTGAAGCGGAGGTCCACGTACTTGACGTCGTGTTCCTTGATCAGGTCGAAGACCTTGCTGATGTCGGACATATCTCTTTTTCCACGCTTAAGAGGTTTGGGTCCCGCTGCGTCAAACCGACCGTTCTTCGAGGGGCGGGTGACGGCGCTCGCGGCGGACGTTATGTCATGCCTTTCCCGTGCACACAATGTGGCAGCACAAAAAGACGCGCCCGGATGGGCACCCGCGCACGGATCGTTCCGCGCGCCGCGCGCCGGCCCGCGTTGGTCCGGTTTGCGTCAATCCGACCCGGGTCGGTTCGGTCTGCATCGGTTGTGGGCAGGGCTGGTTCATGGTGGCCGGTGGTCGGGTTCGTGGGACGCGATCAGATCGCGTCGCCTCCCTTCTCGCCGGTCCGGATGCGGACAACTTCTTCCACGGGGGTGACGAAGATCTTGCCGTCGCCGATGCGGCCGGTGTGGGCGGCCTGCTGGATCGCCTCGATCGCCCGCTCCACCAGGGAGTCCTCCATCACCACCTCGATCTTCACCTTCGGCAGGAAGTCGACCACATACTCCGCGCCGCGGTACAGCTCGGTGTGCCCCTTCTGACGGCCGAAGCCCTTGGCCTCGGTGACGGTGATGCCCTTGATGCCGACCTCGTGAAGGGCTTCCTTCACTTCGTCGAGTTTGAACGGCTTAATGATGGCTTCGATCTTCTTCATGGGTCTCTCGTGTACGAGGTGCCAACGCCGGCAGGCACCGTCCACGGCTCTGCCGACGGTCCGATGTAAAGCACGTTGCGTGCCAATCGGAGCGGTTGCGATCCGGCTGCGTGGGATGCCGGGCCGCCGCGGGACGATGCCACCGTGGGCGGCACGCGACTGCCAACGGATAGGGCGAAGTGAACAATATTTGTGCACAAGCTGCAAGCAATCCGCGCAGCCATACCCGTTCGGATGGGGTAACGCGGACTTTTCGCCCGGCTTTTCACATTGATGAACATGGTGGAAAATAGAGCTTGACCCAACCCGTCCCTTGGGGCAAATAGGCGGCCCCGGTGGCGGTGGTAGCTCAGTTGGTAGAGCTCTCGGTTGTGGTCCGAGCGGTCGTGGGTTCGAGTCCCATCCATCGCCCCAGTCCCCCTTGACGGTGGATGCGCCTTCCTCGTGAGGAGTTCACGCGGGCGTTGCATCGATCGAGGCGGCGGGTGGGGTGTTTGCGGACGGTTCATTCCGTCCCCCGGTGGCGGTGGTAGCTCAGTTGGTAGAGCTCTCGGTTGTGGTCCGAGCGGTCGTGGGTTCGAGTCCCATCCATCGCCCCAGTTCTTCCTTCCAATTCCTGTGCCAAACAGGCCATTCCTTTCATTCCTCCTGTGCCCGGCTATGCTGCGGCCGTCGCGGTGCTTATTGTGCCGGGTGACGGTGATGCGGGATTGCGGCGGGTGGAGGCGATGGACGAACTGCTTTCCGTGGCGGAGATGTACCGCGCCGACGCGCTGACCATGGCGGGCGGCGTGCCGGGGCCTGTGCTGATGGAGGCGGCGGGCGCCGCGGTGGTGCGCGCGGTCTGCGAGCGCTGGGCGCCGCACCCGACCGTGGTCCTGTGCGGGCCGGGCAACAACGGCGGCGACGGGTTCGTCATCGCCCGCCTTCTTCTTGAAGCGGGCTGGCCGGTGCGGCTGGCTCTGCTGGGGTCGCGCTCCGCCCTGCGCGGCGACGCGGCGGTGGCGGCCGGACGCTGGACCGGCCCGGTGGAGGCCGCCGATCCCTGGCTGCTGGACGGCAACCCCCTGGTCATCGACGCGCTGTTCGGGGCCGGGCTCGCCCGCCCGCTCGACGGCATGGCGAAGGAGGTCGTCGAGGCGATGGCGGGGCGCACCGTCGTCGCCGTGGACGTGCCGAGCGGCCTTCACGGCGACAGCGGCCAGGTGATGGGGGTGGCCCCGCGGGCGGCGCTGACCGTCACCTTCTTCCGCCGCAAGCCCGGCCATCTGCTGCTGCCGGGCCGCGCCCTGTGCGGCGAGGTGGTGGTCGCCGACATCGGCATCCCCGACACCGTGCTGGACGCCATTGCGCCGCAAACCCTGGTGAACGGCCCCGACCTGTGGCGCCAGCGCTATCCCTGGCCGCGGCTCGACGCCCACAAATACGCGCGGGGGCACGCGCTGGTGCTCGGCGGGGCGCGGATGACCGGCGCGGCGCGGCTGTCGGCGCGGGGGGCCCTGCGCGCCGGAGCGGGGCTGGTCACGGTGGCCTGTCCGCCCGACTCGGTGCCGATCTACGCCGCCGGTTCGCCCAGCCTGATCGTGACCGACGTGGCGGACGAGACCGCCTTTGCGGCCCTGCTGGCGGACCCACGCAGGAACGCGGTGCTGCTGGGGCCGGGCGCCGGCGTCGGGCAGGGCACGCGGAGCCATGTCCTCGCCGCGCTGGGTGCCGGAAAGGCCTGCGTGCTGGACGCCGACGCGCTGACCAGCTTCGCCGAGTCGCCCGCCGACCTGCTTGACCGGCTGAACGAACGCTGCCTGCTGACCCCGCACGAGGGCGAGTTCGCCCGGATCTTTCCGGACCTCGCGGCGACGGAGGGCGGCAAATTGACCCGCGCCCGCGCCGCGGCGGCGCGCTGCGGCGCGGTTGTCCTTTTGAAAGGCGCCGACACGGTGGTCGCGGCGCCGGACGGGCGGGCGGTCGTCAACGCCAACGCTCCGGCCGATCTTGCGACCGCCGGCTCGGGGGACGTGCTGGCGGGCATCGCGCTCGGGCTGATCGCCCAGGGGATGGACGCGTTCGACGCCGCCTGCGCCGCGGTCTGGCTGCACGGCGAGGCGGCGAACGCGTTCGGACCGGGTCTGATCGCCGAGGATCTGCCGGATGCGCTGCCGGGGGTGCTGAAGCGCTTGAAGGCGGGGGCGCGCTGATCCGGGAGCCCGCCGGGCATACATACGCCCGGGCAGGGGGCTTACCCTTAAGGCCGGGCTCAAGCTATGGCTTGCCGAGAGCCTGTCCGCACGCCAGACTCTGGGTATGAGCGAGACGCCCGAGATCAAATCCGCCGAGCCCGTTCCGTCCCAAGCCCCAACACCTGGGGTGGGAACACCGCCGGGCTTGCTCGACCGCACCCTGGACACGCTGCGCGCGGGCTGGCGCGAGATCGCCGCCTCCGCCCGCGGGGTGGTCGGCGCGGCGCCGCGCGCCAATCTGCCCAAGGAAGACGCGGAGCGGCTGAAGGAGCAGATCGAAGCCTGCCTGGAGGGCCGCGGCGGCGAGGTGTCGGCGCGGGCCCGGGCGGCGCAGCTTGGCCGCACCTATCTGGCGCTGGACGGGCAGGGGCGGCGCAATTTCCTGATGATGCTCGCGCGCGACTTCGATGTGGACCGCGCCGCCGTCGACCAGGCGATGGCCACCTTCCAGACGGCGGGCGATCCGGTGTCGCGCGGCCACGCCGAGCGCGCCCTGCGCCGCGCGCTGGAACCGCCGCGGCTGCGGCTGCTGACCCAATTCAACGGCCTGCCGGAAGGGGTGAAGTTCCTGGTCGACCTGCGCGCCGAACTGATGGAGATGGCCCGTGGGGAGCCGCTGCTCCAGGCGCTGGAGGACGATATCAAGAGCCTGCTGCGCAACTGGTTCGACGTCGGCTTCCTGGAGATGCGTCGGATCACCTGGGACAGCCCGGCCTCGCTCCTGGAGAAGCTCATCAAGTACGAGGCGGTGCACGAGATCAGCGGTTGGCGGGACCTGAAGGACCGCCTCGACTCCGACCGCCGCTGCTTCGCCTTCTTCCACCCGCGCATGCCGAACGAGCCGCTGATCTTCGTGGAGGTCGCCCTGGTCCAGGGCATGTCGGACAACGTGCAGGCGCTCCTCGACCCCTCCGCCCCGGTCTGCGACCCGAAGAGCGCCGACAGCGCCATCTTCTATTCCATCTCCAACGCCCAGGTCGGCTTGGCGGGAATCAGCTTCGGCAACTTCCTCATCAAGCGGGTGGTTGACGGGCTGACCGGCGAGTTCCCCAACATCAAATGCTTCGCCACCCTGTCGCCGATTCCCGGCTTCCGCCGCTGGCTGGACCGCGAGCTGGCCGAGCGCGGCGATTCGCTGCTCAGCCCGCCCGAGGCGGAGCGCATCGCCGAGGCCATGACCGCCCTGCAGGACGGCGACGAATCGGACGGGGAGGGCGACGCGGCGGAGCGTCCGGTGCTGGCCGGCGCCTTGGCTCTGCCCTCCTGGCACACCGACGACGAGCTTCAGAAGCAACTGCGCGGCCCGCTGATGCGGCTGTGCGCGCTTTACCTGACGACGGCGCGTGCGTCCGACCGCCGCAGCGAACGGTCGGGCACCGCGCCGGCGCGGGCGCTGGACCCGGTCGCGCATTTCCATCTCAGCAACGGTGCCCGCATGGAGCGGCTGAACTGGCTGGGCGACCGCTCGTCCAAGGGGTTGCGGCAGTCCTGCGGGATGATGATCAACTACCGCTACAAGCTGGGGGAAATCGACGCCAACCACGAAGCGTACCGGGGCGAGGGCAAGGTCAACGCCTCCTCCTCCATCCGGTCTCTGGGGAAGGGGGGCGGATGAGCCGGCTCGCCGCCCGCCGAGGCGCTTCCGTCGGCGCTTCCCGGAGCACCCACCAATGGCGTGCGGAACGGCGCCCATTTTGCCTGTTTGCGGCGCGAACCCTGTGCTATAGAGCGGACTTCGCCGGCAGTCCGTCGGGTGTTCCGCACCCGTCGCGGGCTGTCTATGCCATTGCGGGCGTGGCGGAACTGGTAGACGCGCCGGATTTAGGTTCCGGTGACTTCGGTCGTGGGGGTTCGAGTCCCTTCGCCCGCACCATGGCAACAGCTTGGACCGCATGGGAACACACGGTCTCGGGCCGCCCGGACGGGCGCCGCCGGGCCGGACAACGAGATAGGCTTTCGTTCCGATGAACATCACCGAGACCAGCGCCGACGGCCTGAAGCGCGAGTACAAGGTCGTCATTTCCGCCCAGGATATCGAACAGAAGGTGCAGGGCCGGCTCGAAGAGCTGCGCCGGACGGTGCAGCTCCCCGGCTTCCGTCCGGGCAAGGTGCCGGTTGCCGTGATCAAGCAGCGCTACGGCGGCAGCGTGCTGGCCGAGGCTCTGGAGGATGCGATCGCCGACAGCTCGCGCCAGGCGCTGAACGAGCGCGGCCTGCGCATCGCCATGCAGCCGAAGATCAACGTCGAGAAGTACGAGGACGGCGGCGACCTGTCCTACACCATGGGCGTCGAGCTTCTGCCGGACATCGAGCCGGGCGACCTCAGCGGCCTGGAGCTTGAGAAGCCGGTCGCCACGGTCGAGGACTCGGCCGTCGACGAGGCGCTGACCCGTCTGGCCTCCGCCCATTCGGTGCAGGCCCCGGTCACCGAGGACCGCGCGGCCGAGAAGGGCGACATCGCCGTGATCGACTTCGCCGGTTCGGTCGATGGCGAGGCCCTGCCGGGCATGGACGGCAAGGACTACCCGCTGGAGCTGGGCGCCAACCAGTTCGTTCCGGGCTTCGAGGACCAGCTGGTCGGCGCCAAGGCCGGCGAGCACCGCACGGTGAAGGTCACCTTCCCGGCCGACTACCCGCACGACCGCCTGAAGGGCGCGGACACCGTGTTCGAGGTGGACGTCAAGGAGCTCCGCAAGAACGTCCCGGCCGAGGTCAACGACGACCTCGCCAAGGAGTTCGGCATGGAGAGCCTGGAGAAGCTGCGCGAGGCCGTCGGCGACCGCATCAAGAGCGAGTACGCCAACGTGTCGCGCCTGCGCGTCAAGCGCCAGCTCCTCGACAAGCTGGCCGAGGCGCACTCCTTCGAGGTCCCGCCGGGCATGGTGGACGTCGAGTTCGAGGGCATCTGGCAGCGCCTCCAGCAGGAGCTGAAGAACGGCACCGCCGGTGAGGACGCCGGCAAGCCGGAGGATGAGCTGAAGACCGAGTACCGCGGCATCGCCGAGCGCCGCGTGCGCCTGGGCCTGCTGCTGTCGGAAATCGGCCGCCGCAACGACATCCAGGTGACCCAGGACGAGATCAACCGCGCCCTGATCGCGGAAGCCCGCCGCTTCCCCGGCCAGGAGCGTCAGGTGTTCGAGTTCTTCAAGCAGAACCGGGAAGCGCTGGAAAACCTCCGCGCCCCGATCTTCGAGGACAAGGTCGTCGACTACATCCTGGACCAGGCCAAGGTGAGCGAGAAGCCGGTGTCCGCCGAAGAGCTGATGAAGGACCCCGACGAGGAGGCCGAGGCGGCCTGACGTCAGAAAGGTTGAGGGGCGGCCTACCGGTCGCCCCTTTCCATTCCTATATGTAGACTGCTCAGACGACTAACCGAGCTGCGGGAGCAGGGAAGACCACCATGTACGACTTCGAACCGAAGATGAATGCTCTGGTCCCGATGGTCATCGAGCAGACCAACCGGGGCGAACGAGCGTACGATATTTACTCGCGCCTGCTGAAGGAACGGATCATTTTCTTGATCGGTGGCGTGAACGACGCCGTCGCCAGCCTGATCTGCTCGCAGCTGCTGTTCCTGGAATCGGAAAACCCGAGCAAGGACATCGCGCTCTACATCAATTCGCCGGGCGGCTATGTTTCGGCCGGCCTCGCCATCTACGACACCATGCAGTACATCCGTCCGCAGGTGTCGACGGTGTGCATGGGACAGGCGGCCTCGATGGGCTCGCTCCTGCTCGCCGCCGGCGCGCCGGGCAAGCGCTTCTCGCTGCCGAACAGCCGGATCATGATCCACCAGCCGTCGGGCGGCGCCCAGGGCCAGGCCTCGGACATCGAGATCCAGGCCCAGGAGATCCTGAAGCTGCGTTCGCGCCTCAACGACATCTATGTCAAGCACACCGGCCAGTCTCTCGACACCATCGAGGCGGCCATGGAGCGCGACAAGTTCATGTCGCCGGAGGAGGCCAAGGCCTTCGGGCTGATCGACGAGGTCGTGGAAAAGCGCCCCGGCTCGATCGGCGACGGCAACGCGGCCTGAGGGGGCGCGCGAACTAATGATTGATTGCGCCGGTTCCCTGTTGTTGAATGATGGGGAACCGGTCCGATGGATCGGGTTCGAAGGATGAGCGGATGCGTTAACCTTGTCACGGGCCTTGCCCGGGACAACCTTTGAAAGGACCGGCGTCGGGGGACGCCGCAGGCGGTTGACAGGTTATACGGATCAGTCCCCCGCGAGATGACGGAGTACCGATGAGCAAGTCCAGCAGCGGCGATTCGAAGAACACGCTCTACTGCTCCTTTTGCGGCAAGAGCCAGCACGAGGTCCGCAAGCTGATTGCCGGTCCGACGGTGTTCATCTGCGATGAATGCGTCGAGCTGTGCATGGACATCATTCGCGAGGAGAACAAGACGACCCTCGTGAAGTCCCGCGACGGCGTGCCGACCCCGCGCGACATCCATGCGGTACTGGACGATTACGTGATCGGCCAGCATCACGCGAAACGGGTCCTTTCTGTTGCAGTGCACAACCACTACAAGCGGTTGGCGCATGGCACGAAGCACAACGACGTCGAACTGGCGAAGTCCAACATCCTGCTGGTCGGCCCCACGGGCTGCGGCAAGACGCTGCTCGCCCAGACGCTCGCCCGGATCATCGACGTTCCCTTCACGATGGCCGACGCCACGACCCTGACCGAGGCGGGCTATGTCGGTGAGGACGTCGAGAACATCATCCTCAAGCTGCTCCAGGCCGCCGACTACAACGTCGAGCGGGCGCAGCGCGGCATCGTCTACATCGACGAGGTCGACAAGATCAGCCGCAAGTCCGACAACCCGTCGATCACGCGCGACGTGTCGGGCGAGGGCGTGCAGCAGGCCCTGCTGAAGATCATGGAGGGCACCGTCGCCTCCGTGCCTCCGCAGGGTGGCCGCAAGCACCCGCAGCAGGAGTTCCTGCAGGTCGACACCAGCAACATCCTGTTCATCTGCGGCGGCGCCTTCGCCGGGCTGGACAAGATCATCGCGCAGCGCGGCAAGGGCACGTCGATCGGTTTCGGCGCCGATGTGCGCGGGCCGGACGAGCGCTCGACCGGTGACATCCTGCGCGAGGTCGAGCCCGAGGATCTGCTGAAGTTCGGCCTGATCCCGGAATTCATCGGCCGTCTGCCGGTGGTCGCCACCCTGGCCGACCTCGACGAGTCGGCTCTGGTGGAGATCCTCACCAAGCCGAAGAACGCCCTGGTCAAGCAGTACCAGCGTCTGTTCGAGATGGAGGACGTCCGTCTGGAATTCTCCGACGATGCCCTGCGCAACATCGCCCACAAGGCGATCCAGCGGAAGACCGGCGCGCGCGGCCTGCGGTCGATCATGGAGTCGATCCTGCTCGACCCGATGTTCGATCTGCCCGGCCTGTCTGGGGTGGAGAGCATTCTGGTCAACAAGGAGGTGGTCGAGGGGCGCGCCAAGCCGCTCTACGTCCACGCCGAACGCCGCGGGGAGCAGCAGGCACCGGGTGCCTGAGTTCGTCACGGCCGATCAGTACCGGATACGGGGAAGGGCGCCTTCGGGCGCCCTTCGTCGTTTTCGGCTTTTGGAGACATCGAGGGTCTCAGCCGGGCGGCGGAACGGCCGGACCGGCATGCCGCACCGCCATACGGAATTGGGGTTCTGGCCCTTGAAGGGGGGCTATGGCTGTGCCACGTTAGAAAAAGTGCCGGTTTCCGATCCCTGTGCTCATCCCCCGAGGCGGGGGTCCTCCCAGGCCCATCCCGGGCTGACGGCGTCCCAATGAAAGAGGCCCAATCAATGTTCGAAATCCCTCGTGGTGCCCTCTATCCGGTCCTGCCGCTCCGCGACATCGTGGTTTTCCCCCACATGATCGTGCCTCTTTTCGTCGGCCGCGAGAAATCCGTGCGCGCCCTGGAAGACGTGATGAAGGACGACAAGCAGATCCTTCTCGTCACCCAGAAGAACGCCGCGCAGGACGATCCGACGCCGGCCGATATCTACAGCGTCGGCACCGTTGGGACCGTGTTGCAGCTGCTGAAGCTGCCCGACGGAACGGTGAAGGTGCTCGTGGAGGGCGGCCAGCGCGCGTCCATCACCAAGTTCGCCGAGAACGAGGATTTCTTCCAGGCCCACGCCGACCTCGTCGAGGAGAAGGTCGGGGAAAGCCAGGAGCTTGAGGCGCTGGGCCGGGCCGTCGTCTCGCAGTTCGAGCAGTACATCAAGCTCAACAAGAAGATCCCGCCGGAGGTTCTGGTCTCGATCAACCAGATCGAGGAGCCGGGCAAGCTGGCGGACACCGTCGCCTCCCACCTCGCGCTGAAGATTCCGGAGAAGCAGCAGCTCCTGGAATGCGCCACGGTGTCGGAGCGGCTGGAGCGGGTCTACGCCTTCATGGAAGGCGAGATCGGCGTCCTGCAGGTGGAGAAGCGCATCCGCAACCGCGTCAAGCGGCAGATGGAGAAGACCCAGCGCGAGTACTACCTCAACGAACAGCTCAAGGCGATCCAGAAGGAACTCGGCGAGACCGAGGACGGCCGCGACGAGTCGGCCGAGCTGGAAGAGAAGATCAACAAGACCCGCTTCTCCAAGGAAGCCCGCGACAAGGCCCTGGCCGAGCTGAAGAAGCTGCGCTCGATGAGCCCGATGTCGGCCGAAGCGACGGTGGTGCGCAACTACCTGGACTGGATGCTGTCCATTCCGTGGAAGAAGCGCACCAAGGTGAAGAAAGACCTGAAGCTCGCGCAGAAGATCCTCGACGCCGACCATTACGGCCTGGAGAAGGTCAAGGAACGCATCCTCGAGTATCTCGCGGTCCAGAACCGCATGAACAAGGTGAAGGGGCCGATCCTCTGCCTCGTTGGGCCGCCCGGCGTCGGCAAGACCTCGCTCGGCAAGTCGATCGCCAAGTCCACGGGGCGCAACTTCGTGCGCATGTCGCTGGGCGGCGTGCGGGACGAGGCCGAGGTCCGCGGCCACCGGCGCACCTACATCGGCTCGATGCCCGGCAAGGTCATCCAGGGCATGAAGAAGGCGAAGTCGTCCAACCCGCTCTTCCTGCTGGACGAGATCGACAAGCTCGGCGCCGACTGGCGCGGCGACCCGTCGTCCGCCCTGCTGGAGGTCCTCGACCCCGAGCAGAACGGCACCTTCAACGACCATTACCTGGAGGTCGACTACGACCTGTCGGACGTGATGTTCGTCTGTACGGCCAACACGATGCGCATGCCGCAGCCGCTGCTGGACCGCATGGAGATCATCCGCGTCGCCGGCTACACCGAGGATGAGAAGGTCGAGATCTCCAAGCGCCACCTCATCGAGAAGCAGGTGGAGGCCAACGGTCTGAAGAAGGGCGAGTTCGCCATCTCCGACGACGCGCTGCGCGACCTGATCCGCTACTACACGCGGGAGGCCGGCGTCCGCAGCTTGGAGCGCGAGATCGCCAACCTCTGCCGCAAGGCCGTGAAGGAGATCCTGATGAAGGGCTCCGCCGGCGCCAAGGTCTCGGTCACCCGCCGGAACCTCGACAAGTACGCCGGCGTCCGCCGCTTCCACTTTGGCGAGGCGGAACTGGAGGATCTGGTGGGCGTCACCACCGGGCTGGCCTGGACGGAAGTCGGCGGCGAACTGCTGTCGATCGAGGCGGTCAGCCTCCCCGGCAAGGGGCGGGTGACCACCACCGGCAAGCTGGGCGACGTCATGAAGGAGTCGGTCCAGGCGGCCGAAAGCTACGTCAAGTCGCGGGCCACCGCCTTCGGCATCAAGCCGACACTCTTCGAGAAGCGGGACATCCACGTCCACGTGCCCGAGGGCGCCACCCCGAAGGACGGCCCGTCGGCGGGTGTGGCGATGATCACGTCGATCGTGTCGGTCCTCACCGGCATCGCCGTCCGCAAGGACGTGGCGATGACCGGCGAGATCACCCTGCGCGGCCGGGTGCTGCCGATCGGCGGTCTGAAGGAGAAGCTGCTGGCCGCCCTGCGCGGTGGCCTCAAGCATGTGCTGATCCCCAAGGACAACGAGAAGGATCTCGCCGACATTCCGGACAACGTGAAGCGCGGCCTGGAGATCATCCCGGTCAGCACGGTCGACGATGTCCTGAAGCACGCCCTGGTCCGCGAGCTTGAGCCCATCGAATGGAAGGAGCCGGAAGCGGTCGAACCGGCGGTCGCCAAGCCGCAGCCCGACGGCGGCGGCGAGGTGCTGCGCCACTGATCGCGCCCGGCGTTTAAAGCGACGTTAAAGCGCTGCCCCGCCTCGCATCGCCCGCCCGTCTGCAATTGACGGGCGGGCGATGTCGTGTTTATCGTTTGAATGCGTGATGTTATTGGGCGGCTTTTCTTCCATTTTCTTTGCCTGACTGAGAAGGGGGGAAGTAAGTGAACAAGAACGATCTGGTGGCGCACGTCGCCGACGCCGTGGGGTTGTCCAAAACCGATGCGACCAAGGCGGTCGACGCTGTGTTCGACGGCATCGCCGACTCGCTGAAGAACGGCGAGGAGGTTCGTCTGGTCGGCTTCGGCACCTTCGCGGTCTCCGAACGCGCCGCCAGCGAGGGCCGCAACCCGCGCACCGGCGAGAAGATCGCCATTCCCGCGTCGAAACAGCCGAAGTTCAAGCCGGGCAAGACCTTGAAGGACGGGCTTAAGTGATGACGTCTTGAACGGATAAGGCATTCCGGGCATAGTGCGCGCCGGTCGGCTCAGGCTGGCCGGCTTTGCGTTGTCTGGAACGCCATCCCGGTCAACGACGCGGCGCGGGCGATTAGCTCAGCGGTTAGAGCATCTCGTTTACACCGAGAGGGTCGGGGGTTCGAAACCCTCATCGCCCACCATCGCGCCCGACTCTTCCGGCACCTCCCTTTCAAATTCGTGATTGACAGGTCAGGCGTCGGGCGGCTAGAAACCGCCCATCGGCGACGGGGCAGGGCCCTGGAAACTGCGCTGCGATCCTATGACACGGACGCCTGTTTTGCGCATTTCAAATCGCCGCGTTGCGCGGGTGTAGCTCAGTTGGTTAGAGCGCCGGCCTGTCACGCCGGAGGCCGCGGGTTCAAGTCCCGTCACTCGCGCCATTCTCTCCACCTCCCATTCTCTTTTTTGCAATGAAAACGAAGCCTTCACGGCTTTACCGGCAGGTTCGCGATCCCCATATCCGAATAGCTCGACCCGCATATCCGATAAGCCGGATAGAGAGAAGGGTCATTTAAAAAGTTTGGTAATACCAAGGACATCCGCTCATTTCCGCAGAGTGGATTCGTTGGCTGAAAGCGATTCAAAGCGCTTTCCTTGATCACGCTCTCGTCATATATTCCGCCCCGTCTGATGGGCTAATCCAAGGCATTCCAGCCACGACACCGCGCGTCGGCCGATTACGGGCCGTACCGGCGATCGTGGCGTGGGCTTATGGGAGGACCGCGGTGACCAACCCGCTGATCATTGAGTACCTTCCGATCCTGGTGTTCCTGCTGATCGGTATCGCGCTGGCCGTGGTGATGGTTGGCGCGTCTTACGTCATCAGCCCGAAGAATCCGGATTCGGAAAAGCTCTCCCCCTACGAGTGCGGCTTCGAGCCGTTCGAGGACGCCCGCACGAAGTTCGACGTGCGGTTTTACCTGGTCTCCATCCTGTTCATCATCTTCGACCTCGAGGTCGCCTTCCTGTTCCCGTGGGCCGTGGCGCTCGGGGACATCGGTCTCTTCGGTTTCTGGTCGATGATCGTGTTCCTTGGGATCCTGACCATCGGCTTCATCTATGAGTGGAAGAAAGGAGCTCTGGAATGGGAGTAGAGGCTGCCAAGCTGGCGCCGATTCCGCCCGGACCGGAACAGGACGCCTATCTCCGCGCGGTCACCGAGGAGATCCAGGAAAAGGGTTTCATCACGGCGAAGTACGAGGACGTGCTCGCCTGGGCCCGCACCGGTTCCCTGTGGCCGATGACCTTCGGTCTGGCCTGCTGCGCGGTGGAGATGATCCACGCCTACATGAGCCGGTATGACCTGGACCGTTTCGGCGTCATTCCGCGCCCCAGCCCGCGCCAGTCCGACTGCATGATCGTGGCCGGCACGCTGACCAACAAGATGGCCCCCGCGCTGCGCAAGGTCTATGACCAGATGCCGGAACCGCGCTGGGTGATCTCGATGGGCTCCTGCGCCAACGGCGGCGGGTACTATCACTATTCCTACTCGGTGGTGCGCGGCTGCGACCGGATCGTTCCGGTCGATATTTACGTGCCGGGCTGTCCTCCGACCGCGGAAGCGCTGGTCTACGGCATTCTGCAACTCCAGAAGAAGATCCGGCGCGGCAACCGCATCGCTCGCTGAATAAGAAAAAGGCAGGTCCTGGCCATGTCCGAACAGGCGTTGAAGGAACTTGGGGACCATATCGCCGCGACGCTCGGCGATGACGTCCTGAAGGTCGAGCTGAAGCTTGGCGAGCTGATGGTGACCGTTCGTCGGCCCTCGCTCATCAAGTCGCTCACCTTCCTGCGCGACGATCCGACCTGCTCGTTCGAGCAGCTGCTGGACGTCACCGCTGTGGATTGGCCGGAGCGGGAGGAACGCTTCGAAGTCGTCTACATCCTTTTGAGCTACAAGCACAATCGGCGCCTCCGCGTGAAGGTGACGACCGACGAGGATACGCCCGTGGCCTCCGCCGTGCCGGTCTACAGCGCGGCCAGCTGGTTCGAGCGTGAAACCTGGGACATGTTCGGGATCTTCTTCGCCGACCATCCGGACCTGCGCCGCATCCTGACCGACTACGGTTTCGAAGGTCACCCGTTGCGCAAAGACTTCCCGATGACGGGCTATGTCGAGTGCCGCTACGACGAGGACCAGAAGCGAGTCGTCTACGAACCCGTCCGCCTGACGCAGGATTTCCGCAGCTTCGACTTCCTGTCGCCCTGGGAAGGCATGACGAACGTGATGCTGCCCGGCGACGAGAAGGCCCAGGCCCCTGACACCGGGAGCAAGCCGTGACCATCGCCACGTCCGCACACCCCGCCGCCGGCCAGTCCGGCGGCAAGACCCAGATCAAGCCCTACACCATGAACTTCGGGCCGCAGCACCCTGCGGCCCACGGCGTGTTGCGTCTGGTGATGGAGCTGAACGGCGAAGTCGTCGAGCGCTGCGACCCGCACATCGGCCTGCTGCACCGCGGCACCGAGAAGCTGATCGAGTACAAGACCTACCTGCAGGCCGTTCCGTATTTTGATCGCCTGGACTACGTCAGCCCGATGTGCATGGAGCACGCCTATGTGCTCGGCATCGAGAACCTGCTGCAGATCAAGGCGCCGCTGCGCGCCCAGTACATCCGCGTTCTCTTCTCCGAGATCACGCGCATCCTGAACCACATCCTGTCGATCACCACCGGCGCGCTCGACGTCGGCGCGATCACCCCGGCGCTGTGGGGCTTCGAGGAACGCGAGATCCTCATGGAGTTCTACGAGCGGGTGTGCGGCGCGCGCCTGCATGCGAACTACTTCCGTCCCGGCGGCGTCGCCTGGGATCTGCCCGCTGGCCTGACCGACGACATCTGGGAGTTCACGGAGCGCTTCCCGAAGTTTGTTGACGACATTGACAATCTGCTGACGAACAATCGCATTTTCAAGCAGCGGACCGTCGACATCGGCGTCGTCACCAAGGAAGAGGCCTTCAACTGGGGCTTCACCGGCCCGATGCTGCGCGGTTCGGGCGTCGCCTGGGACCTGCGCAAGTCGCAGCCCTACGAAGTCTACGACCGCATGGACTTCGACGTGCCGGTCGGCCTGACCGGCGACTGCTGGGCGCGCTACCTCGTCCGCATGGAGGAGATGCGCCAGTCCAACCGCATGATCCGTCAGTGCCTGAAGGAGCTTCCCGACGGCCCGGTGCGCGCGGAGGAGCGCAAGGTCTCCCCGCCGCCGCGCGGCGAGATGAAGCGGTCGATGGAAGCGCTGATCCATCACTTCAAGCTCTTCACCGAGGGCTTCCACGTCCCGGCGGGCGAAACCTACACCGCCATCGAGGCGCCGAAGGGCGAGTTCGGCGTGTATCTGGTGTCGGACGGCACGAACAAGCCGTACCGCTGCAAGATCCGCGCGCCGGGCTTCGCCCACCTGCAGGGCCTCGACTTCATGTCGAAGGGCCACATGCTGGCCGACGCGGTGGCCAACATCGCGTCCATGGACATCGTGTTCGGAGAAATTGACCGATGAGCGCCCCGGCTCACGACCCGGCCAAGGAGCCGGCCTCCTTCGCCTTCACTCCGGAAAATCTGGAACGGGCGAAGGCCATCATCGCGAAGTACCCGGCGGGCAAGCAGGCCAGCGCCTGCATGCCGCTGCTCGATCTGGCCCAGCGCCAGAGCGACGGCTGGCTGCCGCGCGTCGCCATGGACGCTATCGCCGACCTGCTCGGCATGCCGCGCATCCGCGTGTACGAGGTCGCGACCTTCTACACGATGTACAACAAGACCCCGGTCGGGAAGCACGTCATCCAGGTCTGCACGACCACGCCGTGCTGGCTGCGCGGGTCCGACGACATCGTCCACACCTGCGAGCGCAAGCTGGGCATCGGCGTTGGCGAGACCACCGCGGACGGCCAGTTCACGCTGCGCGAGGTCGAGTGTTCGGGCGCCTGCGTCAACGCGCCGGTGGTCCAGATCGGCGACGACTACTATGAAGACGTCAGCCCGGAACACATGGAAAAGATCATCGACGCCCTCAAGGGCGGCGAGATCCCCAAGCACGGCTCGCAGATCGGCCGGCAGTCCTCCGAACCGGTGGGCGGCCCGACGACTCTGAAGGCCTTCACCACCACGGCCGATTGAGGGGGATGCGATGCTTCGCGACGAGGACCGCATTTTCACCAACCTGTACGGCTACCAGAGCTTCGGCCTGGACGCCGCCCGGAAGCGTGGTGACTGGGACAACACCAAGGCCCTGATCGCCCAGGGCAAGGAATGGATCATCGAGCAGGTCAAGGAATCCGGCCTGCGCGGGCGCGGTGGCGCCGGCTTCTCCACCGGCATGAAGTGGTCCTTCATGCCGAAGAACGTCACGGACAAGCCGGTCTACCTCGTCATCAACGCCGACGAGGGCGAGCCGGGCACCTGCAAGGACCGCGACATCCTGCGCCACGATCCGCACAAGCTGATCGAAGGCTGCCTGCTCGCCGGTTTCGCCATCGGCGCGTCGGCCTGCTACATCTACATCCGCGGCGAGTTCTACAACGAGGGCTCCAACGTCCAGCGCGCCATCGACGAGGCGTACGAGGCGGGGCTGATCGGCAAGAACGCCTGCGGCACCGGCTACGACTACGACATCTACATCCACCGCGGCGCGGGTGCGTACATCTGCGGCGAGGAGACGGCGCTCATCGAGTCCATCGAGGGCAAGAAGGGCCAGCCGCGCAACAAGCCGCCGTTCCCCGCCCAGGCCGGTCTCTATTCCTGCCCGACCACGGTGAACAACGTCGAATCCATCGCGGTGGTTCCGACCATCCTGCGCCGCGGCGCGGCGTGGTTCGCCGGTCTCGGCCGTCCGAAGAACACCGGCACCAAGCTCTTCTGCATCTCCGGGCACGTCAACAAGCCGTGCAACGTGGAAGAGGAGATGGGCATCCCGCTGAAGGAGCTGATCGAGAAGCACGCCGGCGGCGTGCGCGGCGGGTGGGACAACCTGCTGGCGATCATCCCCGGCGGCTCGTCGGTGCCGCTGCTGCCGAAGTCGATCTGCGACACGGTCCTGATGGACTTCGACAGCCTGCGCGACGTGCGATCGGGCCTGGGCACCGCGGCGGTGATCGTGATGGACAAGTCCACCGACGTGGTGAAGGCCATCGCCCGCCTGTCCCAGTTCTACGCCCATGAGAGCTGCGGCCAGTGCACGCCGTGCCGCGAGGGCACCGGCTGGATGAACCGCATCATGCAGCGCATGGTGACCGGCAACGCGCGCGTCGAGGAAATCGACATGCTGCTGGAGGTCACCAAGCAGATCGAGGGGCACACCATCTGCGCGCTCGGCGATGCCGCGGCCTGGCCGATCCAGGGCCTGTTCCGGCATTTCCGGCCGGAGGTCGAGCGCCGCATCCTCGACTACCGCAACGCCGCCAAGTCCTTGGCGGCCGAGTAAGGAGCCCGGTTTCCAATGCCGAAACTCACCATCGACGGGATCGAGATCGAAGTCGAGCCGGGCACCTCGATCCTGCAGGCCTGCGAACAGCTGGGCATCGAGATCCCGCGCTTCTGCTACCACGAGCGTCTGAGCGTGCCGGCGAACTGCCGCATGTGCCTCGTGGAGATGGAGCGCGCACCGAAGCCGGTGGCCGCCTGCGCCATGCCCTGCGGCGACGGGATGGTCGTCAAGACCAACACCGAGCTCGTGCACAAGGCCCGCAAGGGCGTCATGGAATTCCTGCTGATCAACCACCCGCTGGACTGTCCGATCTGCGACCAGGGCGGCGAGTGTGATCTCCAGGACCAGGCGATGGCCTACGGTTTCGACCGTGGCCGCTACGGCGAGAACAAGCGCGCCGTCCAGGACAAGTACATGGGGCCGCTGATCCGGACCGAGATGACGCGCTGCATCCACTGCACGCGCTGCATCCGCTTCGTGAACGAGATCGCCGGCGTTCCCGACCTCGGCGCGGTGAACCGCGGCGAGCATATGGAGATCACCACCTTCGTCGAGAAGGCCATCGGGTCGGAGCTGTCGGGCAACCTCGCCGACGTCTGTCCGGTGGGCGCTCTGCTGTCCAAGCCCTACGCCTTCACGGCCCGTCCGTGGGAGCTGCGCAAGACCGAGACGGTCGACGTGCTGGACGCGGTCGGTTCGAACATCCGCGTCGACACCCGCGGCCCCGAGGTGATGCGCGTCCTGCCGCGCGTCAACGAGGACGTCAACGAGGAGTGGATCGCCGACAAGACCCGCTTCGCCTATGACGGGCTGAAGCGCCAGCGTCTCGACCGCCCCTACGTCCGCAAGGACGGCAAGCTCCAGCCGGCGACCTGGGCCGAGGCCTTCCAGGCCATCGCCGCCAAGGTCAAGGGCGTTCCGGGCAACCGCATCGCCGCCATCGCGGGCGATCTGGCCGACACCGAGTCCATGCTGGCGCTCAAGGAGCTGATGGCCGGCCTCGGCTCGGCCAACATCGACTGCCGCCAGGACGGCGCCCTGTTCGACACGTCGTCGCGCGCGGGCTACCTGTTCAACAGCGGCATCGCCGGGATCGAACGGGCCGACGTCATCCTGCTGGTCGGCACCAACCCGCGTTGGGAAGCCACCATCGTCAACGCCCGCATCCGCAAGCGCTACCTGATGGGTGGCCTGAAGGTCGCGGTGATCGGCGAGGCCCGCGAGCTGACCTATCCGTACAGCCATCTCGGCACGGGAGCCGGCGCCCTGCAGCAGCTCGTCGACGGCACGCACGCCTTCGCCGACGTGCTGCGCGGCGCCAAGAACCCGATGATCATCCTCGGCGCCGGCGCCTTCCGCCGCAAGGACGGCGCTGCCGTCCAGGCCGCGGTGCGCAAGCTGGCCGAGACCTTCAACGTGGTTCAGGACGGCTGGAACGGCTTCAACGTGCTGCACACGGCGGCGTCCCGCGTCGGCGGCCTCGACATCGGCTTCCTGCCGGGCGAGGGCGGTCGCGGCACCGCCGGCATCGTCGAGGGGGCAGGGAAGGGCGAGATCGACGTGGTGTACCTGCTGGGCGCCGACGAGATCGACACCGCCGCCCTCGGCAACGCCTTCGTGGTCTACCAGGGCCATCACGGGGACAAGGGCGCCCATCGCGCCGACGTCATCCTGCCGGGCGCCGCCTACACCGAGAAGAACGCCCTCTACGTCAACACCGAGGGCCGTCCGCAGCAGGCGCGTCTCGCCACCTTCCCGCCCGGCGAGGCGCGGGAGGACTGGAAGATCCTGCGCGCCCTGTCGGAACAGCTCGGCCACAAGCTGCCCTACGACAGCCTGACGCAGATCCGTCGCCGTCTGGCCGAGGTCAACCCGGTCTTCGCGGCGGTCGGCACGGTCACGCCGGCCCCCTGGGCGCCGTTCGGCGTGGAAGGGCTGGTCGATGACTCCCCCTTCTTCTCGTCGGTCGCGAACTACTACATGACCGACCCGATCAGCCGCGCCTCGGTGACCATGGCTCGTTGCGCCGAGACGTTCGTGAAGCCCGCCGAGAGCGCTCAGGAGAGGACCGGTACCCATGGCTGAGTTCTGGAGCGGCTTCCTGCTGCCGCTGATCATCATCGTCCTCAAGATCCTGGCGATCGTCGTGCCGCTCCTGGTGGCCGTGGCCTTCATGACCTACGCCGAGCGTAAGATCATGGGCGCCATGCAGCTCCGCCAGGGTCCGAACATCGTCGGCCCGTTCGGGCTTCTGCAACCTTTCGCGGACGGCCTGAAGCTGTTCGCGAAGGAGCAGATCCTGCCGGTCGGGGCGAACCGCTTCGTCTTCTATCTGGCGCCGATGCTGACCTTCTTCCTGGCGCTGGTCGCCTGGGCGGTCATTCCCTTCGACTACGGCATGGTGCTGGCCGACATCAACGTCGGCATCCTGTACCTGTTCGCGATCTCGTCGCTGGGCGTGTACGGCATCGTGATGGCCGGCTGGGCGTCGAACTCGCGCTACGCCTTCCTCGGCGCGCTGCGCTCGGCGGCGCAGATGGTGTCCTACGAGGTCTCGATGGGCCTCGTGATCATCTCCGTGCTGCTCTGCGTCGGCTCGCTGAACCTGACGAAGATCGTCGAGGCGCAGGAGACGATCTGGTTCGCCATCCCGCTGCTGCCGATGTTCGTCATCTTCTTCATCTCGGCGCTGGCGGAAACCAACCGGTCGCCCTTCGACCTGCCGGAAGGCGAGTCGGAGCTGGTGGCCGGCTTCATGGTGGAATACAGCTCGGCCCCCTTCGCGCTCTTCTTCCTTGGCGAATACGCCAACATGATCCTGATGAGCGCGATGACCAGCATCCTGTTCCTGGGAGGCTGGCTGCCGCCGCTGCCGTTCGCGCCCTTCACCTGGATCCCCGGCCCGATCTGGTTCGCCCTGAAGATCGCCTTCTGCCTGTTCGTCTACGTGTGGGTCCGCGCGACCATGCCGCGCTACCGCTACGACCAGCTGATGCGTCTGGGGTGGAAGGTGTTCCTGCCGTTCTCGCTGCTGTGGGTCGTGCTGACGGCCGGCGTGCTGGTGACGTTCGGCTGGCTGCCGAAGTGACCGGCGCCTGAACGGACCATCGGATCGAGTTTCAAAGAGAAAGCGCGGGCGTCACCCGGAACGGGGCGCCCGCTAGGAAGGAGACGAAGAGGCCATGGCGTTCCTCGATCGTGCGGCGCGCAGCCTGTTCCTGACCGAACTGTTGGGCGGCCTCGGGCTCACCCTGCGCTACATGTTCAAGCCCAAGGTGACCCTGAACTACCCGTTCGAAAAGGGCCCCATCAGCCCCCGCTTCCGCGGCGAGCACGTCCTGCGCCGGTATCCCGGCGGCGAGGAGCGCTGCATCGCCTGCAAGCTGTGCGAGGCGGTGTGTCCGGCCCTGGCCATCACCATCGAGGCCGAACCGCGTGAGGACGGCAGCCGCCGCACCACGCGCTACGACATCGACATGACGAAGTGTATCTACTGCGGCTATTGCCAGGAGGCTTGCCCGGTGGACGCCATCGTCATGGGTCCGAACTTCGAGTTCTCCACCGAGAACCGTGAAGAGCTTTTCTACAACAAGCAGAAGCTGCTGGCGAACGGCGACCGCTGGGAAGCGGAAATCGCCCAGAACCTCGCGGCCGAGGCGCCGTACCGGTAAGTCGTTGCAGTGCGGTAAGCGGAAACGGGGATAACGATGATTGTTCAAGGCATCGCCTTCTACGTCTTTGCCGCGCTGCTGGTGGCCTCCGGTGTGATGGTCATCTCGGCGCGGAATCCGGTTCATTCGGTCCTTTATCTGGTCCTGGCCTTTTTCCAGGCCGCCGGCCTGTGCGTGCTGCTCGGGGCCGAGTTCATCGCGATGATCCTGGTGATCGTCTATGTGGGCGCGGTCGCGGTCCTGTTCCTGTTCGTGGTGATGATGCTCGACATCAACTTCCGCGAGCTGCGGGCGGGCGCGCTCCAGTATCTGCCGATCGGCGGGCTGATTGGTCTCATCCTGCTGGCCGAACTGGCCGCCGTGCTCGGCGGCTGGATCATCGCGCCGGCTGCGGAGAAGGCCGCTTCGGCGCCGGTCGCGGCGATGCCCGGTGCGACCAACACCGAGCAGCTCGGCCAGCTGATCTACACCCACTACGTCTATCTGTTCCAGGCGTCGGGCCTCGTGCTGCTGATCGCCATGATCGGCGCCATCGTCCTGACCCTGCGTCAGCGCGAGGGTGTCCGGAAGCAGAACATCGGCTCCCAGCTCGCCCGTCGGCGCGAGGACGTGGTCGCCATCCGCAAGGTGCCGACCGGGGAGGGCGTGTGATCATGGAAATCGGTCTCGGGCATTATCTGACGGTCTCGGCCATCATCTTCACGCTCGGCGTCCTCGGCATCTTCCTCAACCGGAAGAACGTCATCATCATCCTGATGTCGATCGAGATGATGCTGCTCGCCGTGAACCTGAATCTGGTGTCGTTCTCGGTCTTCCTGAACGATCTGGTCGGGCAGGTCTTCTCCATGATCATCCTGACCGTCGCCGCCGCCGAGGCGGCCATCGGTCTCGCCATCCTGGTGGTGTACTTCCGCAACCGCGGCTCCATCCGGGTCGAAGACATCAATCTGATGAGGGGCTAAGGCAGCGCCATGGAAGTCCTTGTCGTATTCCTCCCGCTCCTGGCGTTCCTCGTCGCGGGTTCCATCGCCCTGTTCGGCGGACCGAAGGCGGAGCCGGCGCACGCCGGCCACCACGATCATCATGGGCATGACCACGGTCATGGCCATGACGCCCATGCTCATGATGCCCATGGGCACGACGCGCACGCTCACGACGAGCATCACGATGACGGCCATGACGACCATCACGTCGTCGCCGGCCCGCCCACCGTGGGCGACCGCGCCGCGCAGTTCGTCACCACCGGTGCCGTCCTGCTCTCCGCGATCCTGTCCTGGGTGCTGTTCTTCGACGTCGCCGTCGGCGGCCATCCCCGCACCATCGAGCTGATGAGCTGGATGCGCAGCGGTGGCCTCGATGTGACCTGGGCGCTGCGCGTCGACCAGCTCACCGCGGTCATGCTGGTGGTGGTCAACACCGTGTCGTCGATGGTCCACCTCTACTCCATCGGCTACATGGCCGAGGACCCGCAAAAGCCGCGCTTCATGGGCTATCTGTCGCTGTTCACCTTCGCCATGCTGATGCTGGTGACGGCCGACAACCTCGTGCAGCTCTTCTTCGGCTGGGAAGGCGTGGGTCTCGCCTCCTATCTGCTCATCAACTTCTGGTACGAGAAGCCCTCGGCCAACAACGCGGCGATCAAGGCCTTCCTGGTCAACCGCGTCGGCGACTTCGGCTTCGTGCTCGGCATCTTCGCGATCTTCGTGCTGACGGGCTCCGTCCAGTTCGACGCGATCTTCGCCAAGGCGCCGGAGCTGGCCGGCCAGACGCTGCATTTCCTCAGCTGGAACTTCGACGCGCTGACCGTCACCTGCCTGCTGCTGTTCATCGGCGCCATGGGCAAGTCGGCGCAGCTCGGCCTGCACACCTGGCTGCCGGACGCCATGGAAGGCCCGACCCCGGTGTCGGCGCTCATCCACGCGGCCACCATGGTGACCGCCGGCGTGTTCATGGTCTGCCGCCTGTCCCCGGTCTTCGAATACGCCCCGACGGCGCTGGAGATCGTGGCCGTGGTCGGCGCCCTGACGGCCTTCGTCGCGGCGACCATCGGTTTCACCCAGTTCGACATCAAGCGCGTCATCGCCTATTCGACCATGAGCCAGCTCGGCTACATGTTCTTCGCCGCGGGCGTCTCCGCCTACGGCGCCGCGATGTTCCACCTGTTCACGCACGCCTTCTTCAAGGCCCTGCTGTTCCTCGGCGCCGGTTCGGTGATCCATGCCCTGCACCATGAGCAGGACATGCGCAACATGGGCGGCGTCTGGCGGAAGATCCCCTTCACCTACGCGGTGATGTGGATCGGCAACCTCGCGCTGGCTGGTCTGCCCTTCTTCGCCGGCTACTACTCCAAGGACATGATCCTGGAGGCGGCCTTCGCCTCTGCCAGCCCGGTCGGCAAGTTCGCCTTCGCGCTCGGCATCGCCGCGGCCCTGCTGACCGCTTTCTACTCCTGGCGCCTGCTGTTCATGACCTTCCACGGCAAGCCGCGGATGGAGAAGTCGGTCTTCGACCATGCCCATGAATCGCCGATCGTCATGCTGATCCCGCTGGCCGTCCTGGCGGTGGGCGCCCTGTTCGCGGGCTTCGGCTTCCACGAGCTGTTCATCGGCCACAGCATGGAGCATTTCTGGGGCAAGACCATCCTGGTGCTGGCGGACAACAACAGCATCGAGGCGGCCCACCACCACACCCCGGGCTGGGTCAAGCTGGCTCCGCTGGTCGTCGGCCTGATCGGCATCGCGCTCGCCTACATCATGTACATGGCGATCCCGGGCCTGCCCGAGAAGGTCGCCACCACGTTCCGTGGCGTGCACCAGTTCCTGTACAACAAGTGGTACTTCGACGAGCTGTACGACCGTCTGTTCGTGCGCTCGGCCAAGTATCTGGGCTACGGCCTGTGGAAATCCGGCGACGGCGCCGTGATCGACGGTGTCGGTCCGGACGGTATCGCCGCCGCCACCCGCGACGTCGCGGCGCGCGCCAGCCGCCTCCAGTCCGGCTACGTCTATCACTACGCCTTTGCGATGGTGATCGGCGTGGTGCTGCTGGTCGCCTGGCTCTCGGTGTTCGGTTGAGCGGTTTGAAGGGGAACAAGAACAATGGCTAGCTGGCCGCTCCTGTCGTTCACGACCTTCCTGCCGCTGGCCGGTGTGGCGCTGATCCTGCTCTTCTGCAGGGGCAACACGCCGGATGTGGTTCGGAACGTCCGTTACGTCGCGCTCTGGACGACGGTCATCACCTTCGTCCTGTCGCTGTTCATCTGGTTCAACTTCGACCCGCGCAACCCGGGCTACCAGCTCGTGGAGAAGGCGGCGTGGATCCCCGAGTTCGGGATCTCCTACCACATGGGTGTGGACGGCATTTCGATGCTGTTCGTCATCCTCTCCACCTTCCTGATGCCGCTCTGCATCCTCTCCTCCTGGGAGGCGGTGCAGAACCGGGTGAAGGAGTACATGATCGCCTTCCTCGTGCTGGAAACCCTCATGGTGGGGATGTTCTGCGCGCTGGATTTCGTCCTCTTCTACATGTTCTTCGAGGGCGTGCTGATCCCGATGTTCCTGATCATCGGTGTCTGGGGCGGCGCGCGGCGCGTCTACGCGGCGTTCAAGTTCTTCCTCTACACGCTGCTCGGCTCGGTCCTGATGCTGCTGGCCATCCTGGCCATGTACTTCGCGGCCGGCACGACGGACATCCCGACGATCACGGCGACCCATTTCCCGCGCAACATGCAGCTCTGGCTGTGGCTGGCCTTCTTCGCCTCCTTCGCGGTGAAGGTGCCGATGTGGCCGGTGCACACCTGGCTCCCCGACGCCCACGTCGAGGCGCCGACCGCCGGGTCGGTCATCCTGGCCGGCGTGCTGCTGAAGATGGGCGGTTACGGCTTCCTGCGCTTCAACATCCCGATGCTGCCCGAGGCGACCGAGTATTTCGCCCCGATGGTCTACGCGCTGTCGATCGTCGCGGTGATCTACACCTCCCTCGTCGCCCTGGCGCAGGAGGACATGAAGAAGCTGATCGCCTACTCCTCCGTCGCCCACATGGGCTTCGTCACCATCGGCATGTTCGCGCTGAACCAGCAGGGCATCGAGGGCTCGATCTTCACGATGCTGTCGCACGGCATCGTCTCGGGCGCGCTCTTCCTCTGCGTCGGCGTCGTCTATGACCGGCTGCACACCCGCGAGATCGCCCGCTACGGCGGCCTCGTGAAGAACATGCCGAAATACGCGGTGATCTTCCTGTTCATGACCATGGCCTCGGTCGGCCTGCCGGGCACCTCCGGCTTTGTCGGCGAGTTCCTGGTCCTGCTCGGCGCCTTCCGCGACAACACCTGGGTCGCCTTCCTGGCCGCCACCGGCCTGATCCTGGGCCCGGCCTACGCGCTGTGGCTGTTCCGCCGCGTCGTGTACGGCAAGCTGGTCAAGGCGGACGTCCGTGCGATGTTCGACCTGAACACCCGCGAGGTTGCCATCTTCCTGCCGCTGATCGCCGTGGTGCTGTGGATGGGCGTCTATCCGAACACCTTCCTGAACGTCACTTCGGCGTCGGTCGGGCAGCTGATCCAGACCTACCAGACCAAGCTGGCCGCCGCTCAGGGCGGGGCCGACGTCTCCGTCGCCGCGCGCTAGAGGTTCCGACATGACCGCTGTGTTTCCCGACATCTGGCCGGCCCTGCCGGAAATCTTCCTCGCCTGCGCCGGCATGGCCCTGCTGCTGATCGGCGTGTTCCGCGGCGACGGCTTCACGCGCCCCATCGGCTACATGACGATGGTGGCGCTGCTGCTGGCCGCCATATTGACCATGGGCTACGGCACCGGCCGGGTCGTCACCTTCAACGGCCTGTTCGTCATGGACGCCTTCGGCGTCTTCATGAAGGTGCTGATCCTCGTTGCCGCCTCGCTGTCGGTCCTCCTCGCGCTCGGCTTCAACGAGCGCGAGAAGATGGCCCGCTTCGAGTTCCCGGTGCTGATGCTCTTCGCCACGCTCGGCATGCTGATGATGGTGTCGGCCAACGACCTCATCTCGCTCTATGTCGGGCTGGAGACGCAGAGCCTCGCGCTCTACGTCATCGCCGCCTTCCGCCGCGACAGCGCCAAGTCCTCGGAAGCGGGCCTGAAGTACTTCGTGCTCGGCTCGCTCTCCTCGGGCATGCTGCTGTACGGCGCCTCGATGGTCTACGGCTTCGCCGGCACGACCTCCTTCGACAAGATCGCCGCCCTGTTCGCCGGCGGCGCGCACCCGTCGGTGGGCGTCATCATCGGTCTGGTCTTCGTGGCCGCCGGCCTGGCCTTCAAGATTTCCGCCGTTCCGTTCCACATGTGGACGCCGGACGTCTACGAGGGCGCGCCGACCCCGGTCACGGCCTTCTTCGCCGCCGCCCCGAAGGTCGCCGCCATCGCGCTGTTCACCCGCCTGCTGATCGAGCCGTTCGGTCATCTGGCCCACCAGTGGCAGCAGATCATCATCGTCAGCTCGATCCTCTCGATGTCGCTCGGCGCCTTCGCGGCGATCACCCAGAGCAACATCAAGCGGCTGATGGCCTACAGCTCCATCGGCCACGTCGGCTACGCCCTGGTCGGTCTCGCCTCCGGCACCCAGGAAGGCGTGCGCGGCGTGCTGATCTACATGGCGGTCTACATCGTCATGAACATCGGCACCTTCGCGGTCATCCTGTGCATGAAGCAGCAGGGCCGCATGGTCGAGGAGATCAAGGACCTCGCCGGCCTGTCGCGCACCAACCCGCTGCTGGCGGGCGCGATGGCGGTGTTCATGTTCTCCATGGCGGGCATCCCGCCGATGGCCGGCTTCTTCAGCAAGCTCTACGTCTTCCTCGCCGCCATCGAGGCGCAGCTCTACACGCTGGCCGTGATCGGCGTGCTGACCAGCGTCGTGGGCGCCTACTACTACCTGCGCATCATCAAGATCATGTACTTCGATGAGCCGGTGGAGGCGTTCGACAAGATCGGCGACGACGGGATGACCGGCATCCTGATCGCGACCGGCCTGTTCACGCTGCTGTTCTTCGTGGTTCCGGCCCCGATCCTGAACTACGCGGCGGCGGCGGCGGCCTCGCTGTTCGCCGGATGACGGCAGGCAACGAAGCGGAGGCGGCGCGCTTGCGCCTGCCTCCGGGCTTCCGGGTGATGGCCTTCGACTCCGTCGGCAGCACGAACGACGAGGCGAAGGCCTTCGCGCGTTCGGGGGCTGCCGAGGGCACCATCGTCTGGGCGAAGCGGCAGGAGTCGGGCCGCGGCCGCCGCGGCCGGGCCTGGACGTCGCCGGAAGGCAATCTCTACAGTTCGACCATTCTGCGTCCCTCGCGCCCGCCGGCCGAGGCGGCGCAGATTTCGTTCGTGGCGGCGCTCGCCATCGCCGACACCGCCGCCGCCGTCCTCCCCGATCCCGACGGCGTGCGTTGCAAATGGCCGAACGACGTGCTGGTGCATGGCCGCAAGCTGTCCGGCATCCTGCTCGAGTCGGAGGCCGCGGCCGGGGGAGGGATCTCCTGGCTGGTCCTCGGCGTCGGCATCAACCTGCGGCATTTTCCCGAGGGCACGGATTACGCGGCGACCTCGCTGGCGGCGGAAGGTGCGCCGGCGCTCCAGCCCGCGGCTCTGCTGGAAATCTATGCGGAGCAGTTGGCGCGCTGGTATGGGCTGTGGACGGAGCATGGCTTCGGCCCGGTGCGCGCCGCTTGGTTGAAGCGGGCGCGGGGTCTGGGCGAGCCCATTGTCGTCCGTCTGCCGGACCGCACGCTGACCGGCACCTTCGCCGATCTGGACAGCGACGGCGTTCTGTTGCTTGATCGGGATGACGGGGCGGGGCGCCAGCGCATCGCCGCCGGAGACGTGTTTTTCCCACCCGCGGTGGAGACCTGAGAGATGCTGCTCGCCATCGACGCCGGAAACACCAACGTGGTGTTCGCGATCTATGAGGGCGACCAACAGCGCGGCCTGTGGCGCACGGCGACCGACAAGAAGCGCACCGCCGACGAATACATGGTGTGGGTGACCCACCTGATGGCGCTGAAGGGGCTGGGCCCGGCGGACATCGACAGCGCCATCATCGCCAGCGTGGTGCCCGGCGCCACCTTCAACCTGAAGCGCCTGTGCAAGGATCATTTCGGCTGCGAGCCGCTGGTGGTCGGCCAGCCCGGGGTCGATCTCGGCACCCGCGCGCTGGTGGACCGGCCCGACGAGGTCGGCGCCGACCGGCTGGTCAACACGGTGGCGGCGGCCGCCACCTACAAGACGCCGCTGATCGTCATCGACTTCGGCACGGCGACGACCTTCGACGTGGTCGACCGCGACGGCAACTACCGCGGCGGCGTCATCGCGCCGGGCCTGAACCTGTCGCTGGAGGCGCTGCAGATGGCGGCGAGCAAGCTGCCCCGCGTCGAGATCCAGCAACCGGGCCACGTCATCGGCACAAACACCGTCGAATGCATGCAGTCCGGCGTCTTCTGGGGCTATGTCGGCCTGATCGAAGGGCTGGTCAACCGCATCCGGGCGGAGTACGGCGAGCCGATGACGGTCGTCGCGACCGGAGGGCTGGGTGTGCTTTTCGCCAAGGCAACCCATGTAATCGAACACACCGACGGCGAACTCACGCTGCGCGGCCTCCTCCTGATCCACAAGCGCAACACGGCCCAATGACCCATCCCGACTCCGCTCCCTCCGTCCACCCGGTCGAGGGAGACGGCGACCTGTTCGCTCCCGAGGACGACGCGCTCTACTTCCTGCCGCTGGGCGGTTCGGGCGAGATCGGCATGAACCTCAACCTCTACGGCCATCGCGGCAAGTGGTTGATGGTGGATCTCGGCATCTCCTTCGCGGACGACACGATGCCGGGGCTGGACGTCATCATGCCGGACCCCGCCTTCATCGCGGAGCGTCGGCACGACCTTGTGGGCATCGTGGTGACGCACGCGCACGAGGATCACCTGGGGGCCATCCAGTATCTGTGGCCGCAACTCCGCGTGCCCGTCTACTGCACGCCTTTCACCGCCGCCGTCCTGCGCGCCAAGCTGCACGAGCGCGGGCTGGCCGGGGTGGTGCCGGTGCACGAGGTGGCGCTGGGCAGCACCATCGAGGTCGGCCCCTTCTCCGTCGAGTATGTGACGGTCACCCATTCCATTCCCGAGCCGAACGCCCTGGCGATCCGCACCGCCGCCGGCACTGTGCTGCACACCGGCGACTGGAAGCTCGATCCCGAACCGCTGGTGGGGGAGGCGGCCGACGAGGAGCGGCTGCGCGCCATCGGCGACGAGGGCGTGCTGGCACTGATCGGGGACAGCACGAACGCTCTGGTGCCAGGCAGTTCCGGGTCGGAAGGGAGCGTGCGCAAGACGCTGACTGAGCTGATCGGGCAGTTTCCCGATGTGCGCGTCGCGGTGAGCTGCTTCGCCACCAACGTCGCGCGGCTGGAGAGCATCGCCCACGCCGCGGCGGCGCACGGGCGCCACGTCGCTCTGGTCGGGCGGTCGATGTGGCGGATCAACGAGGCCGCGCGCTCCAACGGCTACCTCGCCGACCTGCCGGCCTTTCTGACCGAGCATGACGCCAACTACGTGCCGCGCGACAAGCTGGTGCTGGTGTGCACCGGCAGCCAGGGGGAGCCGCGCTCCGCGCTCGCCCGCATCGCGTCGGACGACCATCCCCAGGTGTCGCTGCAGCGCGGCGATGTGGTGGTCTTCTCCTCCCGCGAGATCCCAGGCAACGAGCGGGCCATCGGCCGCATGCAGAACCTGCTGGTCAGTCAGGGCATCCGCATCGTCACCGCCGACGAGGCGCCGGTCCACGTCTCCGGCCACCCGGCGCAGGATGAGCTGGTCCGCATGTACCAGTGGGTGCGCCCGCGCATCGCCATGCCGGTCCACGGCGAGCAGCGCCACCAGCTGGAGCACGCCAAGCTGGCCCGCGCCTGCCAAGTGCCCGAGGCGCTGGTCCCCTGCAACGGCGACCTGATCCGGCTGGCGCCCGACGCGCCGCCGCGGGTGGTGGCCCAGGTCCGGGCGGGCCGCATGGCGCTGGACGGAAAGCGGCTGATCCCGCTCGACACCGGGCTGATGCGGGCGCGCCACCGGATGGTCCACAATGGCGCCGCCGTGGTCACGCTGGTGATGAACGGGAAGGGCGAGCTGGTGACCGCGCCACAGATCGCGGTGATGGGGCTGCTCGACGACTCGGCTGACCGCGACATGCTGCTCGACGTGGTGGACGCGGTGCGCGAGGCCGTCGCCGAGATGCCGAAATCGGCCCGCGCCGACGACGAGCAGGTGCGCGCCGCCGCCCGCATCGCCGTCCGCCGCTGCTTCAACGCGACGCACGGCAAGAAGCCGGTGACGGACGTTCATCTGGTCCGTGTATAAGCGAATCCGACTTTACGCCTTTCGGGAGGACCCATGATCGGGAAGCTGAACCACGTCGCCATCGTGGTGCCGGATCTGACGGCGGCGACGGCGCTCTACCGCGACACGCTGGGCGCGGCGGTGTCCCAACCGATGGACCTGCCGCCGCACGGCGTCACCGTCGTCTTCGTCACGCTGCCCAACACGAAGATCGAGTTGCTCCACCCCTTCGGCGAAAAGTCGCCGATCGCCGGCTTCCTGGAAAAGAACCCGTCGGGCGGCATCCACCACATCTGCTACGAGGTGGACGACATCCTGGCCGCCCGCGACCGGATGAAGGCGCAGGGCGCCCGCGTTCTGGGCGACGGCGAGCCGAAGATCGGCGCCCACGACAAGCCGGTTCTGTTCCTGCATCCCAAGGACTTCTGCGGAACCTTGGTCGAGCTGGAGCAGGCCTGAGACGGAGGGAGGCTGCGATGGGCTGGGTGACGGGCATCAGCGTCTATGTGGTCGTCTGGTGGGTGGTGCTGTTCGCGGTGCTGCCCTGGGGCGTGCGCACCCCGGCCCAGCCCGAGCCGGGCATGGCGAGCAGCGCCCCGGAACGCCCGCGCATCCTCCTGAAATTCGCCGCCACGACCCTGGTCGCGGCGGTGGTGTGGCTGGTCATCTTCGGCATCGTGCAGTCGGACCTGATTTCCTTCCGCGAGATGGCCAAGCCGCACTGATCCCCCTCCTGGATGGAGCCTTCGCGTGAGCCTGACCTATTGCGACGCGGCACCCGGCCACGCGCATCACGGCCCCTACCATGACACCGAGTACGGATTCCCCAGCGCCGACGACCGGGTGTTGTTCGAGCGGCTGATTCTGGAAATCAATCAGGCGGGCCTGTCCTGGTTGACCATTCTGAAGAAGCGCGAGGCCTTTCGCGCCGCTTTCGACGGTTTCGACATCGACCGCGTCGCCGCCTACGGCGAGGCGGAGCGGGAACGGCTCCTCGCCGATCCGGGGATCATCCGCAACCGGCTGAAGATCGACGCCGCCATCGAGAACGCCCGGCGGATCGTGGCCTTGCGAGTCTCGCACGGGTCCTTCGACGGCTGGCTGCGCGCCCATCACCCCCTGGGCAAGGCGGATTGGGTCCGGCTGTTCAAGCGCAGCTTCCGCTTCACCGGCGGCGAAATCACCGGCGAATTCCTGATGAGTCTCGGCTACCTGCCGGGCGCGCATCAGCCCCATTGCCCGGTCTGGTCCCAAATCGCCACGCTCGATCCGCCTTGGATGGCCGCCGTTCGGCAGGGGTTCACAGGATACGACGCTCAAAGAACGGGCGTAACGCAGCCCACGACGTAATCAACCGCCCATGTCTTGGGCGAAATCCGCGAATTCTTCGCCGACGACTTGGAATGGTCAAAAATCAGTCTTGTCATCAGGTGGGGTCGGGTTCAATGTACTTGGTGTGACGAGAGGGGTTCTTCCCTCTTTTCCGACGCCTGGTGGCGATTCCTCCCTAAACCTCGGGCCGCGCCGCGATCGCCGCGCGGTCCTTTTTTCGTCCGGGGCCGCTCACGATGCCCGCGCCGGCGTTCGTCCGTAGGCAGACGGAACGTTGTGCTTCGGTACAGAATGAATTAACCCTTTGCGGGTATAGCTCATCCAACTGTGCAGGAGGCGGGCGAGCGTCCGTTCCGGCTTTGGATTCACATGCGGCGGCGTTCGCAGCCGGAATTTGCGGCCGTCAGCGGGGAGAACGATGCCGAGGCGCCGATGACCGCGGGTGATAACGAGAAGTTCGAGCAGTTCGCGGCCATTCTGACCACCGAGCTGCTTGACCGCACCCGCAAAAGTCTTGAATTGCTGACCCCCGAAGAGCAGCCGGCGGCCAAGCTCCCCTTTGCCCTGACCCCGTCCTTTCAAGAAATCTACGCCGAGCTGGTGCGCGTCGGGATCTTCCCGGTCCTGCTCAGCCGCCGTCCTGTGCGGGCCATCGTCGGCGACGTGGATTGGCCGCGGGACGGGCGCGACTATCTGCTCACTGTGCTCGACGACCGCTCCAACGCCGTCTTCACCGCCTGGGACTACGCCTGGGACGCGTTGTGGGACGAGCGGAAGGTGGGGGCCGACAGCGGCTCGTCGGCGCCGGCCAAGAAGAAGGGATTCTTCGCCTCGCTGTTCGGTCGCAAGGCGGACAAGCCGGAACGGAAGGCCAGCGAGCAGGGCGCGGAGGGCGATGTCATGGCCGGCCTTTACACCATGCTGAACGAGCAGGCCGAGCGTCGCGGCTACCTGCCGCTGTTCCACGACGACATCAAGGTGTTGAAGGGGCTGATCCGCGTCAAGCCGGCGCGCATCTTCCAGGCTTGGAAGGAGATCAACCAGTACCATCACCAGGAATTCTATCTGTCGGGCCAGGACCAAGCCAAGCCGGGGGTGACCTCGGACTGCCTGCAGAAATGGCATTACAACCTGCCGGACCGGATCGGCGAGTTCCTGGTGCTGAAGGCGGCCGTCGACATGGAATTCGTGAACAAGCCCTTCCTCGGCAAGTACATCCGCCAGTCGGCCCGCACCCAGGAGGAGGCCGAGAAGGGCATGCCCTATCTCGCCACCTACTGGAAGTCCATGAAGCAATCCGCCGCCGCCCAAGGCTGAGGTCCGCCATGATCCGCCGTTCCGCCTTGTCCCTCGCCGCTCTGCTGGCGCTGTCCGGTGAGGCGGCGGCGCAGCCGGTCGACCTGTCCGCCTGCCAGTTCCTGACCGCCCACCGGCCGGCGGCCGGGGTGGAGTACACCCCGGGCGTGGACGTGACCGGCAAGGCGGTGGCCCCCGCCGATCTGCCGGGCTCCGCCGGCGCCGCGCCGCCGCTGGAGCGCTTCGACATCCCTGTGACCGTGGATTTCGCCCGCCGCATGGGCTTCCCGGTGCCGCAGGGAGCGGCGGCGCCGGGCGTCGAGGTCGGCTATCTGACCTGGTACGCCAACCGGCTCTACTTCAACGGCCAGCCGATCGGCGCGCCGAGCGAGGCCGAGGTCTACGCCTATTGCCGCACCGTCCGATAGGGCGGTCCGCCCGTCGATGCACGCCGTGACGATGGACAAGCGCGCGGTGGCTTCCTAAAGTCCCTGTCCCTGTTGCGGCCCGGCGCACCGCCGGACGAATCCCCTCGAAACCGAGAGCAGAGCCATGCGGCTGTCCACCTTCTTCCTGCCGACCCTCAAGGAGACCCCGACCGAGGCGCAGATCGTCTCGCACCGCCTGATGCTGCGGGCCGGGATGATCCGCCAGACCAGCGCCGGCATCTACGCCTGGCTGCCGCTGGGCCACCGGGTCCTGAAGAAGATCGAGCAGATCGTCCGCGAGGAGCAGGACGCCGCCGGCGCCCAGGAGCTGCTGATGCCGACCATCCAGTCGGCGGAGCTGTGGAAGGAAAGCGGTCGCTACGACGACTACGGCAAGGAGATGCTGCGCATCACCGACCGTCACGACCGCGAGATGCTGTTCGGTCCCACGAACGAGGAGATGATCACCGACATCTTCCGCGCCTTCGTGAAGAGCTACCGCCAGCTTCCGCTGAACCTCTACCACATCCAGTGGAAGTTCCGGGACGAGATCCGTCCGCGCTTCGGCGTGATGCGCGGGCGCGAGTTCCTGATGAAGGACGCCTACAGCTTCGACATCGACGCGGCCAGCGCCCGGCGCTCCTACCAGAAGATGTTCCTGGCCTATCTGCGCACCTTCGCCCGCATGGGGCTCAAGGCGATCCCGATGCGCGCCGACACCGGCCCCATCGGCGGCGACCTCAGCCACGAGTTCATCATCCTGGCCGAGACCGGCGAGAGCGGCGTCTTCTGCCACAAGGATTGGCTGACCCTGGACGTGCTGCAGAACGCCCCGGGCTTCGACGAGGACCTGCAGCCCTTCTTCGACACCTACACCTCGATCTACGCGGCGACCGACGAAAAGCACGAGCCCGGCAACTGCCCGGTCGCGGAGTCGGATCTGGTGTCGGCCCGCGGCATCGAGGTCGGCCACATCTTCAACTTCGGCACCAAATACTCCAAGCCGATGAACGCCGTCGTCGCCGGTCCGGGCGGCGAGCCGGTCCCGGTGGAGATGGGTTCCTACGGCATCGGCGTGTCGCGCCTGATGGGCGCCATCATCGAGGCCAGCCACGACGACAACGGCATCATCTGGCCGGACGCCGTGGCGCCCTTCAACGTCGGGCTCGTCAACCTGAAGGTCGGCGACGCCGAGACCGACCGCGTCTGCCAGGAACTGTACTACAAGCTCCGCGCCAACGGGCTGGACGTGCTGTACGACGACCGCGACGAGCGTCCGGGCGTGAAGTTCGCTGACATGGACCTGATCGGCCTGCCGTGGCAGCTCGTCGTCGGACCGCGCGGCCTGAAGAACGGCGTGGTCGAGCTGAAGCGCCGCGCCACCGGCGAGAAGCAGGAGCTGTCGGTGGACAGCGCTCTGGAGAAGCTCTCGGCGTAACACCGTGGGGCGGGGGAGCGGGCGCCTTGGAAGGTCGCTGGAAGGTCGCCCTTTTCCTGCCACGGTTAAGCACTTATGTTGCGGGGCGGCGGACTGGTTGCGGTCCGCCGCCTTTTGCTTTTGCCGGGCCTTTGTCGCCCGCCCTTCGCTCATCGGGAGCCGCATGATCTTCTCCGCCTTCGAACGCATGGTCGCGATGCGCTATCTGCGGGCGCGCCGCCAGGAAGGGTTCATCTCGGTCATCGCGGGATTCTCGCTGCTGGGCATCGCGCTCGGCGTGGCGACGCTGATCATCGTGATGTCGGTGATGAACGGCTTCCGGGCGGAGCTTCTGGGCCGCGTGCTCGGCTTGAACGGCCACCTCAACGTCTACAGCAGCCGCGGCGGCCCGCTGCCCGATTACGACCCGCTGGTGCAGCGCCTCCAGGGCGTGCCCGGCGTCGTCGGCGTGACCCCGACGGTCGAGGGGCAGGCGCTGGTGTCGGTGCGCGGCGTCGCCTCCGGCGCGGTGGTGCGCGGCGTGCGGCCGGAGGATTTCCGGGTGCGCCCGACGCTGTCGCGCAACATCGTGCGCGGCACGGCGGAGGCCTTCGGCGAGGACAACATCGCCATCGGCATCCGCATGGCGCAGCGGCTGGGTCTGGCGGTCGGCGACCAGCTCACCCTGATCGCGCCGCAGGGCAACGTCACCGCCTTCGGCACCGTGCCGCGGATGCGCAGCTTCACCATCGGCGCCGTGTTCGACGTCGGCATGTTCGAGTACGACAACAGCTTCATCTTCCTGCCCCTGCCGGAGGCGCAGGCCTTCTTCCGCACGGGCGAGGCGGTGACCTCGCTGGAGGTCTTCGTCAGCGACCCGACCCAGATCCGGGCGGCGCGCGACGCCATCCAGTCGGCGGTGGCCGGGGTGGGGCGCGTGGTCGACTGGCAGCAGTCGAACGCCAGCTTCTTCACCGCGCTCCAGGTCGAGCGCAACGTGATGTTCCTGATCCTCTCGCTGATCATCACGGTGGCCGCCTTCAACATCATCTCCAGCCTGATCATGCTGGTGAAGGACAAGGGGCGGGACATCGCCATCCTGCGCACCATGGGCGCCACCCGCGGCATGATCATGCGCATCTTCTTCCTGTCCGGCGCCTCGGTGGGGGTGGCTGGGACGCTGGTGGGGGTGGCGCTGGGCGTGTCCTTCGCGCTGAACATCGAGACGATCCGCCAGGGCATCCAGGCGCTGACCGGCACCAACCTGTTCAACGCCGAGATCTATTTCCTGTCGCAACTGCCGGCAAAGATCGACTGGTCGGAGGTGGTCCAGGTCACCCTGATGGCGCTGGGCCTGTCCTTCGCCGCGACCATCTACCCGTCCTGGCGGGCGGCGCGTCTCGATCCGGTGGAGGCCCTGCGCTATGAGTGAGCCGATGCTGGAACTGTCGGGGATCGTCCGCACCTTTGAGCAGGCGGGGACCGAGCTTCAGGTGCTGCGCGGGGCGGAATTGACCGTCCACGCCGGCGAACTGGTCGCCCTGGTCGGCCCGTCGGGCGCCGGCAAATCGACCTTGCTGCACATCGCCGGCCTGCTGGAGCGGCCGACTGCCGGCACCGTGCGGATCGCCGGGACCGACGTGTCCGCCCTGGACGACGGCAAGCGGACGGAGGTGCGCCGCCGCTCGGTCGGCTTCGTCTACCAGTTCCACCACCTGCTGCCGGAATTCTCCGCGCTGGAGAACATCGTGCTGCCGCAGATGATCAACGGCGTTCCGAAGCGCACCGCCCGCGAGCGCGCCCTGGAACTGCTGTGCATGGTCGGGCTGGAGCCGCGCGCCGGCCACCGCCCGGCCCGCCTGTCGGGCGGCGAGCAGCAGCGGGTCGCCATCGCCCGCGCGCTGGCCAACGGGCCGGGCCTGCTGATCGCCGACGAGCCGACGGGCAACCTCGACCCGCACACGGCGGAGGGGGTCTTCGCCATGCTGACCACCATCGTCCGGCAGGCGAGGGTCGGCGCCCTGATCGCCACCCACAACCTGGAACTGGCGAACCGCATGGACCGGGTGTTCGAGATGAGCGACGGTCTTCTCGTGGAGCACGCCAGGGTTTGATCGGCGTCACGTCCCGCGCCGCGTGATCGGCCAAACCGCGTAAGAGTGGCATCGCCGTTCGGTGGATTGGTGATCGGTGCGTCCTGGGGCAGACTTCGCGCAACCCAACAAGGAGGGACCGGAGTCCATGGATCAGAAGATCATCGATCTGTACGACGAGTACACCCACCGGCCGCTGCCGCGCCGCGTCTTCCTGGAGCGGCTGGCGGTTCTGGCGGGCAGCGCGGCGGCCATTCCGGCGATCCTCTCCCAGATCGAGCCGAACTACGCCCTCGCCGCCGAGATTCCGGAGGACGACAGCCGGATCGCCACGGACCGGGTCACCTTCCAGGGCGCGACCGGCGACGTTCAGGCCTACCGGGCCCGGCCGAAGCTGGCGGAGCAGGCGCCGTCTGTGGTGGTGGTCCACGAGAACCGTGGCCTGAACCCCTACATCGAGGACGTGACGCGGCGGCTGGCGGTGGCCGGCTTCGTCGCCATGGCCCCGGATCTGCTGTCCCCGCTCGGCGGCACCCCGCAGGACCCCGACCGTGCCCGCGAGATGATCGGCCAGCTCGACCCCGACAAGACGGTGAACAACCTGATCGCGTCGATGAGCGACCTGATGGCCTACCGCTACTCCAACGCCAAGGTGGGGGCCATCGGCTTCTGCTGGGGCGGCGGCATGACCAACCGGCTGGCCATCAAGGCGCCGGACCTCAAGGCGGGCGTCGTCTTCTACGGCCCGTCGCCCGATCCGGCGCTCGTCACCACGATCAAGGCGCCGCTCCAGCTCCACTACGCCGGGCTGGACAACAATGTGAACGCCAAGGTCCCGGCCTATGAGGAGGCCCTGAAGAAGGGCGGCAAGTCCTACGAACTCTTCATGTACGACAACGTCAACCACGCCTTCCACAACGACACGTCGGCGGAGCGCTTCAACAAGGAGGCGGCGGACCTCGCCTGGGGCCGGTCCGTGGAGTTCCTGAAGAAGAAACTGACCTGAGCGGTCATGAGCGGTGGGTGGCGGGCCGTGCGGAGGGCAGCTTCAGCACGGCCACCGCCAGCCCGGCGAGGACGAGAAGCGCGCCCCCCATTTTCAGCGGGGTGAAGCTCTCCCCCAGGAACAGCGCGCTGGAGCTCATGCCGAAGACCGGCACCAGCAGCGAGAAGGGCGCCACGAGGCTCGCCGGGTAATGGCGCAGCAGGAAGCCCCAGGCGGCGAATCCGAACAGCGTCGCCCCGAAGGCGATGTAGGCCACCGCCCCGACGCCCAGCGGAGTCAGATGGGTCAGGGCCTGCCACGCCCGGTCCGGCCCCTCCATCCCGAGCGACAGCAGCAGCAGCGGGATCGGCGGCACCACGCTGACCCACAGCATCATGCGGAACAGGTCCGGCGCCTTGGCCTGCTTCATCAGCAGGTTCGCCACGCCCCAGGTGGCCGCAGCGGCCATGACCAGCCCCAGACCGAGCAGCGAATCGCCCGCCGGCATCTCCAGCGCGATCAGGCCGATCCCGGTGAAAGCCACCGCCATGCCCAGCACTTGTTTCGGGCCGGGCCGCTCCCCCAGCACCAGGGCGGCGAACAGGGCGGTGAAGAAGGCCTGAGATTGCAGCACCAGCGACGACAGCCCCGCCGGCATGCCGATGTCCATCCCGACGAACAGCAGCGAGAACTTCACCACGCCCAGCACCATCCCGATGCCCAGGATGAAGCGCCAGGGCACCGGCGGACCACCGCGAACCCCCAGCACGAGAAGCGGCAGCGCCGCCAGCGCGAAGCGCAGGGCGCAGAACAGGATCGGCGGAAAGTCGGCGAGGCCGACCTTGATGGCGACGAAGTTGAAGCCCCAGATCGCCGCGACGGCGACGGCAAGGCCGATGTGGGCGGTGCGCATGGGGCGGAGGCTAGAGGCGGGCAACCCGTCGGTCAATGTGGTGTCCGATGCACCCACTGCGGGTCAGACCCCCGAATCTCCTCACTTATCCGTATGCAGGATGCGGCACTCGTCCAGGGCGGCCAGCGCCCAGGAGGAACCGCCCAAATTGACGTCGCCGATCTCCGTCCCGCCGCCGTCCCGTTGCAGGGTCACCGCGCGCGACCGCATGAAGGGTTCGAACAGGTCCTCGTATTTCGGCAGCTCGACCGGGACGACCACGCCGCCGTCGGGCAGGGGGCTGGCCTCCAGCGCCATGGTCTCGCCGTCGGGGAAGATGGCGGTCAGGCGGCTTTCCGTGTCCTTGCCGGCCTGGGCGTGCTGGTCGGCGTTGACCAGCATGGCCGCTCCCTTCGCCGTCGCCCGGAAGGAGAGGGGGGAGGAGTCGTCGGTCCGCGTGGCGTAGCAATAGGCCGAGCCGGTCTTGGTGGCCGGATGCGCCCGCACGACCCAGCCCTTGTTCTGCGCGACGACGCGCCCCGGCGCGTCGGACAGGGGGGAGGCGGGCGTAACGGTCGGCGGCGGCCGGTGGGTCTGCTCCGCGGACGGCGCGGGGGCGCCGGTGGTCTGGCAAGCCGTGAGGAGCGTGGCCGCCAGCACCGCCAGGACGGCGCTGGAGCGGATGCGGCGCATGGAACGGGTCATTCTCGGGTCGTGGCTCTGCCTCTTTCGATAGCACGAACACGCATGATCGGGGAATCTTCCCTTGCCCCCGATCGGGTTGGCGCATCGCCGCATGGCCGGGCCCGCGCTTGGTCCCTTGCAGTGCGGGACGGGATGCGCGACGACTAAGGGGAGACGTCCCCCTTCGCTGGAACCGGTGCCCATCCCCGCCATGCCCCACGCCGACTTCATCCACCTGCGCGTCCATTCCGCCTATTCCCTGTCCGAGGGCGCCATCAAGGTGAAGGAGCTGGTCAAGCTCTGCCAGAAGAAGGAGATGCCGGCGGTCGCCGTGACCGACACCGGCAACCTGTTCGGCGCGCTGGAGTTCGCGCTGGCCGCCGCGGATTCGGGCGTGCAGCCGATCATCGGCACGGTCCTGGGCATCACCCGAGTCGGTCCCGCCAACGGCAAGCCGGGCCTGCCGGGCAAGGCGGCGTCGGCCCCCGACCAGCTCGTCCTGCTCTGCCAGACCGACGAGGGCTACCGGAACCTGATGAAGCTGGTCTCCAAGGCCTTCCTGGAATCCGACCCGATGGCCGGGCCGCAGATCCCGCTGGACGCGCTGGAGGGCCATTCCGCCGGGCTGATCGCGCTGACCGGCGGCCCCGCCGGCTCGGTCGGGCGGCTGCTGGGCGAGGGGCAGAAGGATTTGGCGCTCGACGTTCTGGAGCGGCTGAAGCGGCTGTTCCCCGGCCGCCTCTACGTCGAGCTTCAGCGCCACCGCGACCATTTCGCGGTGATCGAGGACGCCATCGAGCCGGCGCTGATCGACCTCGCCTATGCTCACGATCTGCCGCTGGTCGCCACCAACGACTGCTATTTCGCGACCGAGGACATGTACGAGGCGCACGACGCGCTGCTCTGCATCGCCGAGGGCGCCTACATCAGCCAGACCGAGCGCCGCCGCCTCACCCCCGACCACCGCTTCAAGTCGGCCGAGGAGATGCGGGAGCTGTTCAAGGACCTGCCGGAGGCGGTGGACAACACGGTCGCCATCGCCAAACGCTGCTCCTTCCTGCTGAAGCCGATCAAGCCCATCCTGCCGCCCTTCCCCTGCGAGGGCGGCCGCGACGAGGGGGAGGAGTTGCGCGCCCAGTCCCGCGAGGGTCTGGAGATGCGGCTGAACAGCGTCGTCTACACCCCGGACATGACGCCGGAGCAGCGCGAAGAGACCCGCAAGACCTACTTCGAGCGGCTGGAGTTCGAGCTGGACGTCATCGTGTCGATGAAGTTCCCCGGCTACTTCCTGATCGTGTCGGACTTCATCAAGTGGGCCAAGTCGCACGACATCCCGGTGGGGCCGGGCCGTGGTTCGGGCGCCGGCTCGGTCGTCGCCTGGGCGCTGACCATCACCGACCTGGACCCGCTGCGTTTCGGCCTGCTGTTCGAGCGATTCCTGAATCCCGAACGCGTGTCGATGCCCGACTTCGACGTGGACTTCTGCCAGGACCGCCGCGAAGAGGTGATCCGCTACGTCCAGGACAAGTACGGCTACGACCGCGTCGCCCAGATCATCACCTTCGGTAAGCTGCAGGCCCGCGCCGTGCTGCGCGACGTCGGGCGCGTGCTCCAGATGCCCTACGGGCAGGTGGACAAGATCTGCAAGCTGGTGCCGAACAACCCGGCCAACCCGGTGACGCTCCAGCAGGCGCTCGACAGCGAGGAGATGCTGCGCCAGGCCCGCGACGGCGACGAGACGGTGGCGCGCCTCGTCAACATCGCGCTGAAGCTGGAGGGTCTGTACCGCCACGCCTCGACCCACGCGGCGGGCGTGGTGATCGGCGACCGGCCGCTGCACGATCTGGTGCCGCTGTACCGAGACCCGCGCTCGGACATGCCGGTCACCCAGTTCAACATGAAGTTCGTCGAGCAGGCCGGGCTGGTGAAGTTCGACTTCCTCGGCCTGAAGACGCTGACCGTGCTGAAGACGGCGGTGGACCTGATCCCCGAAAAGCCGGACCTGACCACCGTCACGCTGGACGACGTGAAGAGCTACGAGCTTCTGGGCCGCGCCGAATCGACCGGCGTGTTCCAGCTGGAAAGCTCGGGCATGCGCGACGTGCTGCGCCGGCTGAAGCCGAACCGGCTGGAGGACATCATCGCGCTGGTGTCGCTCTACCGCCCCGGCCCGATGGACAACATCCCCAAATACATCAAGGTGAAGAACGGCGAGGAGCCCGCCGACTACATGAATCCCACCCTGGAGCCGATTCTGAAGGAGACCTTCGGGATCATGATCTACCAGGAGCAGGTCATGCAGATCGCCCAGGTGCTGTCCGGCTATTCGCTGGGCGGCGCCGACCTTCTGCGCCGCGCCATGGGCAAGAAGATCAAGGAGGAGATGGACGCCCAGCGGAAGATCTTCTGCGACGGCGCCGCCGGCCGCGGGGTGGACCCCGACCAAGCCAGCATGATCTTCGACCAAGTGATGAAGTTCGCCGGCTACGGCTTCAACAAGAGCCACGCCGCCGCCTACGCCCTGGTCGCCTACCACACCGCCTATCTGAAGGCGAACCACCCAGTGGAGTTCATGGCGGCGTCGATGACGCTCGACCTCGGCAACACCGACAAGCTGAACGTCTTCCGGCAGGAACTGGTGCGGCTGAAGATCAAGCTGCTGACTCCGGACATCAACAAATCCGACAGCATCTTCGGGGTGGAGGCGCTGCCCGACGGCACTAAGGCGGTGCGCTACGCGCTGGCCGCGGTCAAGGGCGTCGGCCTCCCCGCCATGAGGGCGGTGGTGGAGGAGCGGCGCAGGAACGGTCCCTACAAGAGCCTGTTCGACTTCGCCCGCCGCCTCGACCTGAAGACCATCAACAAGCGCCAGTTGGAGAACCTGACCTGCGCCGGGGCCTTCGACGGCATCAACCCGAACCGCGCCCAAGTCCACGCGGCGCTGGAGACTCTGATCCGCTACGCCCAGGCCGAGGCGGCGGAGCGCGACAGCGGCATCGGCAACCTGTTCGGCGGCGCCGGGGGCGGGCTGAAGGAGCCGGACCTGCCCAAGGTGAAGGAATGGGAGCCGCTGGAGAAGCTGAAGCACGAGTTCGGCGCCATCGGCTTCTACCTGTCCGCCCACCCGCTGGACGCCTTTGCCGGCCCGCTGGCCCGCATGAGGGTGGTGCGGTCGGCGGACCTCGCCACGGCGGTGACCGGCGGCGGCTCGACCCGGCGCAGCGTTGCCGGCATCGTGGTCAGCCGCAAGGAGAAGACCGCGAAGTCGGGCAACCGCTTCGCCTTCGTGGAGCTGTCCGACAGCAGCGGCGGCTATGAGGTGACGGTCTTCTCCGAGGTGCTGGCGACCAACCGCGACCTGCTGGAGGCCGGGCGCCCGGTGCTGATGACCGTGGACGTCCAGATGAACGGCGAGGACATCCGCCTGACCTGCCAGGAAGTCAAGCCGCTGGAGGACGCCGTCGCCCAGGTCTCGGACGGCTTGAAGGTGGTGGTGCGCGACGGTGGGCCAGTGGAGAGCATCCGCGGCATGCTGGAGCGGCTGGCCCGCGGCAAGGGCAAGATCCACCTGCTGGTCGAGATCGACCCGCTGAAGGAGGTGGAGATCCAGCTTCCCGGTTCCTTCAACATCACCAACCAGAGCCGCGCCGCGCTGAAGGCCGTGCCCGGCGTCGTCGAGGTGGTGGAGCTGTAGCAGAAAAGAAATATTTCAGAATTTCAATAAGACTGCGCCCGCGATTTCGTGGTGTTGCGCAGCGATCCCGGTTGGCGCAATGAATTTGCGATGACGGGGTGCGGTTGTCGTGCTATTTTTTGTTTGGGAAGGTGGGTGGTTTCGGGGATTTGGTGACCGTTTTTCTCAGGCAAATGTAAATACATACTGCCGTATGCGGGGCGAGGTCTGGTGCGGAGGCATGGCATGACTGAGCAATGCGTCATCAATGTCGATCTTGCGGACGTGTTTCTGAATCCGGATCGCCGTAAGCGTCTGCACACGCTGGCCTGGGGCGACTATGTCGAGGTGGTGGAGCGCAAGCCGGACCACCTCCGCATCAAGACGGTCACCTATCAAGAGCGGGGCGACGGCAGCATCCTGCCAATCGAAACCGAAGCATTCATTTGCCCAAAGGCGTCGTCGCGGATCGCCGCGGCCGACGTCGTGGCGCCCCGCGCTTCGAGCAAAGTGTTGAAGGTCAATTTCGTCGATGTCCAGCAGGGCGACGGGGCCGTCATCGAATCACCGGACGGCAAGATCATCCTGGTGGACGGCGGCGACAACCAGATGTTCGCCCGTTATCTGGCGGCGCGTTACCGGGGGTCGAGCCGGGACCAACCCAAGCGCATCGACTGCATCCTGGTCACGCACGGCGACGCCGATCACTTCGCCGGTCTTACCGAAATCCACAAGTCGGAAGGCAATCCGGAACCCAGAAAGCGCCTCTTCATCGCGCCGCAGCGGGTCTATCACAACGGTCTGGTCAAGCGCCCCAGCAAGGACGCCGGGGGCGGACCATTCCGGAAAGGGACATGCTGGGGCGCACCGAGGAGGTTGACGGCGTGACGATCGTCACCGGCCTCCAAGAGAATCTGCTGGAGGTTTCCGACGCGGACATGAACAAACCGTTTCGGGCTTGGAAAGCGGCGCTTTCGGCGTGGGCGGCCCGTTCCCCCATCGCGTTCCGCAGGCTGCGCTCCGGTCACGACGACGCCTTCGCATTCTTCGAAGGCGAGGATCTCAAAATTTCCGTCCTCGGGCCGGTTCCGACGATGGCGAGGGGCGTCGAAGGATTGGCGTTCCTCGGCAACCCTCCGAAAGGGCCACGGGTCGGGCACGAGTCCCTCGATCTCGGCGATCATGGGTTCAAGGGACTCTCCGCGTCGCACACCATCAATGGCCATTCCATCGTCTTTCGCCTGCGATACGGCGGATTCAGCTACCTGTTCACCGGCGACCTGAACGACGAGGCCAGTCGCCTGTTGGCCCGCCGACAGGAGAGCGGCGAGATCGATCTGCGGTCCGAGGTGTTCAAGGCGCCCCACCATGGTTCCGCCGACTTTTCCGGTGCCTTTCTCAAGCAGGTGTCCCCCGTGGTGAGCGTCGTCTCCAGCGGGGACGAATCGGAGAGGAAGGAATACATCCATCCGCGCGCCACGTTGCTGGGCGCCTTGGGGCGCCATTCGCGGGTGGAGGAGCCCTTGATCTTCGTCACCGAACTGGTGGCCTTTTTCAACCGTGAGGGCTGGTCGCGCCTGAGCGACGAGACGGACCACGCGAAGCGGGGTGAGTTTTACGGGTTCAGCCGCAAAGCCTATGGGATCGTCAAGACCCGCACCGACGGGCGGAGGCTGCTGGTCTACACCGACAGCGGCAAGGCCGAGATGAAGGAGGCCTACTGCTACCGGCTCGGCGCGGATCGGGTGCCGGAGCCGGCGCCCGTCGTTCGGGTGTAGCGGCCCGGGTGTGGCGGCCCCATCCACAATCGCCGCCTTTCCAGTTTCCGTCATTCATGTCAGGAGGGGAGGGAAGCAAATGGCGAATTATGGCGTCTTGAAGGGCAAAGCCGTCGCATTCAAACGCGACGACGACGACGATCCCCATTCGGAAGTCCTGATGAACGTTGACGGCGCGAGCTTTCGGATCGCCATCAACGTGCGGTCAAGCCGGGGGCCCACCCATCAGAGGCTGGTCGAGTACCTCATCAAGCACGACCTCAAGCATCCCATCGTGGATCATGCGCGCAAACTCGGCACCGGGTGGCATGATTTGACGGACGGGCGTGAGGACGGGGCGGCCATCGACTACATCCGCAGCAACCTCTTTCGCGCGACCGAGATGAAGCCGATGCCGCATTTCGTGAGCGGTCCGGACAACGACCTGTTCGAGTATGTCGAGGACCTCCTGCAGCGTGCGATCGACGACAGCGACGCCATCATCTACGCCTTCGGCGAGCGTTGGGGGCCGGAGCCTGGAAAAAGGGATCAGTATTTCGACTTTACCCCCGGTGCCGGCGTCCACCTGATCCACATGAACCAAGGCGGCCGGGGGGATCAGAAGAAGCCTTATCGCGACGGCGCCCTCCTGTTCGAGTTTCCCCGCTCCGGCACGGTATCCGGCTTGTTCATCAAGTTCCAGAACCAGGTCTGGCACACCGACGAACGCGACGCGACGCCGCTCGAAGGGGCGCCCGCGGTGCCGGTTCAGCCCATCCCACCGGCGGGAACGGCCAAGCCCTGGCCGGTGGTCGCCGCGGACTCCCCGTATTTCATGGCGCGCATCGTCGCCGCGATGGTGAGCCCCAACGCGGGGGCTCCCGAATTCGTGACGATCCTCAACAGTTCAGGCGATCGTCTGGAATTCGATGACTGGCAGATCCTCGACCGGCAGGATCGTTCGGACCGCATCGCCGGCGCCATCGATCCGGGACACGCGGCGACCTTCCCTCTCAGCGGCCAGGGGGCGATGATGTCGGGAAAGGGTGGAACGATCACGTTGCTCGATTCCCGCGGCCTCAAGGTCGACGGCGTCGCTTACACGGAAAGGGATGCCAAGACGAAAGGTCGGCCGGTCGTGTTCCTGTAATTCACGGGATCAGCTATGTCCTTCGGCCCGGTGAGCGATCCGAACGCTCACCGGCTGCTGCATGCCTGTTGCCAAAGCGGTTGCGGCGGGCTATGTAAGCGCCGTCGTCAAAACCTCACGCGGGCTGGCGGTCCCTCGGCTTTACCCCGATGGCCCGATCCGGTGTCCTGTCAAACGGACAGTGCCCGCGGCGGAGCAACCGGAAAAGGACTTTTCCAAATGGCTATTCCGTCTTTCACCATGCGCCAGCTGCTCGAAGCCGGCGTCCACTTCGGTCACCACACCCGCCGCTGGAACCCGAAGATGGGTCCGTACATCTTCGGCGTGCGCAACGGCGTGCACATCATCGACCTGGAGCAGACCGTCCCGGCGCTGCACCGCGCCCTGCAGGCCGTGCGTGACGTCGTCGCCGGCGGCGGCCGCGTCCTGTTCGTCGGCACCAAGCGCCAGGCCCAGGAGAAGGTGGCCGAGGCCGCGTCGAAGTGCGGCCAGTACTACGTCAACCACCGCTGGCTCGGCGGCATGCTGACCAACTGGAAGACCATCTCCCAGTCGATCAAGCGCCTGCGCGAGATGGAAGAGCGTCTGGCCGGCGACACCTCGGGCCTGACCAAGCGCGAAATCCTCGAGCTGACCCGCGAGCGCGACAAGCTGGAGCGCGCGCTGGGCGGCATCAAGGAGATGGGCGGCCTGCCGGACGTCCTCTTCATCATCGACACCAACAAGGAGTCGATCGCCGTCAAGGAAGCCAACAAGCTGGGCATTCCGGTCATCGCGGTGATCGACAGCAACTCCGATCCGGACGGCGTGGCCTTCCCGATCCCCGGCAACGACGACGCCCTGCGCGCCATCGACCTGTACTGCGAGCTGGTGAACGGCGCCGTGCTCGACGGTCTGCAGGCTGAGATGAGCGCCGCCGGCATCGACGTCGGTTCCTCCGAGGAGGCTCCGGCCGAGCAGCTGCCGGAAGAGGAAGGGGCCGAGGCCGAACAGGCCCAGGCCTGATCCCGGTGATACGGGGCAGCCGGGCCTTATGACCTATGGCCCGGCTGCCTTTTTTATGAGTTGTTTGGATCAACCCGATCCGCTTGGATCTGTTCGGAAGGAAGAGGGCGAAACCATGGCCGAGATTACCGCCGCGCTCGTCAAGGAACTGCGCGAGAAGACCGGCGCGGGCATGATGGACTGCAAGAAGGCGCTGGCCGAGACCCAGGGCGACCTCGAGGGCGCCGTTGACTGGCTGCGCAAGAAGGGCCTTGCCGCCGCCGCCAAGAAGTCCGGCCGCGTCGCCGCCGAGGGTCTGGTCGCCGTCGCCACCGCCGGCACCGCGGGCGCCGTCGTCGAGGTGAACGCCGAGACCGACTTCGTCGCGCGCAACGACAGGTTCCAGGCTTTCTCCCTGAAGGCGGCCGAACTGGCTCTGACCGGTTCGGGCGACGTCGAGGGCCTGAAGGCCGCCGCCTATCCCGACGCCGGCCGCACGGTCCAGGAAGAGCTGACCAACCTGATCGCCACCATCGGCGAGAACATGAACATCCGCCGCTCGGCCAAGCTGTCGGTTCCGGCGGGCGTCGTCGTGTCCTACGTCCACTCGGCCATCGCGCCGGGCCTCGGCAAGATCGGCGTTCTGGTCGCCCTGGAGTCGACCGGCGACGCCGCCAAGCTGAACGATCTGGGCAAGCAGATCGCCATGCACATCGCCGCCGCCCGTCCGGACGCCCTGGACATCGCCGACGTCGACACCTCCGCCCTGGAGCGTGAGCGCAACGTGCTCGCCGAGCAGGCCCGCGCCTCGGGCAAGCCGGAGAACATCGTCGAGAAGATGCTCGAAGGCCGCATCCGCAAGTACTACGAGGAAGTGGTGCTGCTGGAGCAGACCTACGTGATCGACGGCGAGACCAAGGTCCGCAAGGTGGTCGAGAACGCCGCCAAGGACGTCGGCGCCCCGGTCAAGGTGACGGGCTTCGTCCGCTTCGCGCTGGGCGAGGGCATCGAAAAGGCGGAGAGCGATTTCGCCGCCGAAGTCGCCGCCGCCGCCGGCCAGAAGTAAGGACCCGGCGACCCGCCGCACGCACTCTTCACACCAACCGGGAGAAAGCCCCCCATGGCCCAGACCACCGGGACCACCGAGCCGGCTGACGGCATCCGCTTCAAACGAGTCCTGCTGAAGGTGTCGGGCGAGGCGTTGATGGGTCAGCGCGACTACGGCCTCGACCCGGAGGTGGTCAACCGCGTCGCCAACGAGGTGAAGGCGGTGATCCAGCTGGGCGTCCAGGTGAGCCTGGTCATCGGCGGGGGCAACATCTTCCGCGGCGTGAAGGGTGCGGCGAGCGGCATGGAGCGCGCCTCGGCCGACTACATCGGGATGCTCGCCACCGTCATGAACGCCCTGTCGATGCAGAGCGCTCTGGAGCGGATGGGTGTGGCGACCCGCGTGCAGTCGGCCATTCCCATGTCCTCGGTGTGCGAGCCGTACATCCGGCGCCGCGCCATTCGGCACATGGAAAAGGGCCGCGTGGTGATCTTCGCCGCCGGCACCGGCAACCCCTTCTTCACCACCGACACCGCCGCCGCTCTGCGCGCGTCGGAGATGGGCTGCGACGCTCTGCTGAAGGGCACGCAGGTGGACGGCGTCTACACCGCCGACCCGAAGAAGGTGAAGGACGCGGAGCGTTACGAGCGCCTGGGCTATCTCGAAGTCCTGGCGAACGATCTGCAGGTGATGGACGCCTCCGCGATCTCCTTGGCGCGCGAGAGCCACATCCCCATACTTGTGTTCTCGATCCACACCCCCGGCGCCTTCGCCGAGGTGATGCAGGGCCGGGGCAAGTTTACGATCATCAACGAAGAAACGGAGTGAGCCCGTGGCTGCGCCCGACGCATCGGATCTCAAGCGCCGCATGGAAGGAGCGCTTGAGGCGTTTCGCAAGGAGTTGAGCGGTCTGCGCACCGGCCGCGCCTCCGCCAGCCTGCTTGAGCCCGTGACCGTCGAGGCCTACGGCGCCAAGATGCACCTCAAGGAGGTCGGCACCGTCAGCGTGCCGGAGCCGCGCCTGATCGTCGTGCAGGTGTGGGACCGCGGCATGGTCAAGGCCGTGGAGAAGGGCATCCGCGATTCGGGTCTCGGCCTGAACCCGCAGACGGAAGGCCAGTCGATCCGCGTGCCGCTGCCCGACCTGACGCAGGAGCGCCGCAAGGAACTCGCCAAGGTCGCCCACAAATACGCCGAGCAGGCCCGCGTCGCCGTGCGCAACGTGCGCCGCGACGGCATGGACGGCCTGAAGAAGGCCGAGAAGGCCGGCGACATCTCGCAGGACGAGCACAAGGGGCTCGGCGAGAAGGTCCAGGCGCTCACCGACCAGTACATCAAGCTGGTCGACGATGCGCTTGCGGCGAAAGAAAAGGACATCATGCAGGTCTGACGGCATGCGCGACGCGGAAGACAGCCGCCCCCTGCGCCCGCCCGCGCACGTGGCCGTGATCATGGACGGCAACGGGCGCTGGGCGAAGTCCAGAGGGCTGCCCCGCACCGCCGGCCATAAAAAGGGCGTGGACGCCGTCCGCCGGACGGTCGAGGCCGCGGGCGAGCTGGGGATCGGCTATCTGACGATCTTCAGCTTCTCGTCCGAGAACTGGCGTCGGCCGGAGGAGGAGGTGTCCGACCTCATGCAGCTCCTGCGCTTCTACCTGCGCAGCGAGATTGCCGACCTCCACCGCAACGGCGTGCGACTGCGCGTCATCGGCGACCGGGCCCGCCTGTCCAAGGACATCGTCGGCCTGATCGACAACGCCGAGAACCTGACCCGCGACAACCGCAAGCTGACCCTCGTGGTGGCGTTGAGCTACGGCTCCCGCCAGGAGATCACGCTGGCGGCGCGGCGTCTGGCTGAGGAGGTGAAGGCGGGGACGCTCGATCCCGCGGACATCACCGAGGACCGGCTGTCCGAACGCCTGTTCACCGCCGACATCCCGGACCCCGACCTGATCGTCCGCACCAGCGGCGAGAAGCGCATCAGCAATTTCCTGCTCTGGCAGGCGGCGTATGCCGAGCTGGTCTTCGTGGACACGCTCTGGCCTGACTTTTCCAAGCGTGACCTGGAGGCGGCGATTGAAGAGTTCCACCGACGGGAACGTCGCTTCGGCGCAACCACCGGCACCCGCTAAATCCGGCGACCTGAAGACGCGCGCCATCTCGGCGCTCGTTCTGGCTCCGCTCGTTCTGGCGGCCGTCTGGGCCGGCGGCTGGGTGTTCCACCTCCTGATCGCGCTCGGCGCCGTGGCCTCCGCCGTGGAGTGGGGCAACCTCGTTCCCTGCCACCGCAAGGCTGCCGCCATCGCGTTATCGGTGGCCGGCGTCCTGCTGGCGCTGGCGGCGCAGATCGCCGCTGGCCCGTGGGCGGCCGTCGTCGTCGCCATCCTGGCCTCCGCCGGCGTCGCGCTGGCGTCGGGCGGACCGGACCGCGGACTGTCCGGTGGCGGAGTCCTCTACATCGTCGCCGGCCTGGCCGGTCTGATGTGGCTGCGCGACGATCCGGAGTCCGGCCTCGCGCTGTTCCTTTTCACCATGCTGGGCGTCTGGGCGACCGACATCGGCGCCTACGCCGCCGGACGGACCATCGGCGGACCGAAGCTGGCCCCGCGCATCAGCCCGAAGAAGACCTGGGCCGGCCTGATCGGCGGCATGGCTTCCTCCGCCCTGGTGGGGTGGGGGGTGGCTCTGGCGGCCGGCGCGCAACGGCCGCTGCTGGCTCTTGCGGTGGGCGCCGTTCTGGCCGTGGTGGCGCAAGCGGGCGACCTCTTCGAATCCGCGGTCAAGCGCCGTTACAACGTGAAGGACAGCGGCCATCTCATTCCTGGTCACGGGGGAATCCTGGACCGCATCGACGGGCTGCTCGCCGCCGCCCCGGTGCTGGCCCTGTTCCACGCGACCATCGGCACGGCAATCGCATGGTGGTGACGAGGTCATGGTTTTGAAGGCTGAAGGGGCGGGGGACGCGCCGCGCCGCGTGACGATCTTCGGGTCGACCGGATCGGTCGGCACGCAGACGGTGGACCTCGTCGCCCGCGATCCGGAGCGTTTCGCGGTGGAGGCGCTGACCGCCAACCGCAATGTCGCCCTCCTCGCCGAGCAGGCGCGGCAGCTCCGCCCGAGGTTGGCCGTGGTCGCCGACCCTGCCGCCTACGCCGATCTCAAGGAGGCGCTGGCCGGAACCGGCGTGGAGGCCGCCGCCGGTCCGCAGGCGGTGGCCGAGGCCGCGGAGCGTCCCGCCGACTGGGTGATGGCCGCCATCGTCGGCGCCGCCGGGCTGGAGCCCACGCTGGCCGCCGTGCGCCGCGGCGCCTGCGTCGCCTTCGCCAACAAGGAGGTGCTGGTCTGCGCCGGCGCCCTGATGATGGAGGAGGTGCGCCGCCACGGCGCGAACCTGCTGCCGGTCGACAGCGAGCATTCGGCGATCTACCAGGTCTTCGACTTCGACCGGCTGGACAGCGTCCAGCGCCTGATCCTGACGGCTTCCGGCGGCCCCTTCCGGACGAAGGACCGCGCCTTCATGGCCGCGGCGACGCGCGAGCAGGCGGTCGCCCACCCGACCTGGGAGATGGGCGCCAAGATCTCCATCGACAGCGCCACCATGATGAACAAGGGGCTGGAGATCATCGAGGCGCATTTCCTCTTCGGTGTTCCCGAGGAGAAGATCGACGTGCTGGTCCACCCGCAATCGGTCGTGCATTCGCTGGTCGAGTATGTGGACGGCTCGGTCCTGGCGCAGCTCGGCACGCCGGACATGCGCACGCCGATCGCCTACGCGCTCGGCTGGCCGGCGCGCATCCCGACGCCCGCCGAGCGGCTCGACCTCGTCAAGGCCGCAACCTTGACCTTCGAGGCGCCGGACCCCGAGCGTTTCCCGGCCCTGAGGCTCGCCCGGGCCGCCTTGCAAAGCGGTGGGGGCGCTCCTACTATTCTCAGTGCCGCCAACGAGGTGGCCGTGCAGGCGTTTCTCGACCGCCGGATCGGCTTTCTCGACATCGAACGGATCGTCGAGGGGGTGTTGGGCACGCTGCCGCACCGGCCGCTCCGCGACCTGGGTGCGGTCCGCAACACCGACGCCGAGGCGCGCCGCGTGGCGGCGGACCGGGTCGCGGCCCTGGCACGCTGAGTCTTTTTCCGGGCGCGGACCGCGAAGGAGCCGCTCCGGGATGCAAAGGATGTGATGGACGTCATGGGCGGCTTCGGGACCACGCTTCTGTCTTTTCTGCTGGTCCTCACCGTGCTCGTGTTTGTGCACGAACTCGGCCATTACCTCGTGGCGCGCCGCAACGGCGTGCGGATCGAGGTCTTCTCCATCGGCTTCGGCCCTGAGCTGTTCGGCTGGACCGACCGCTCCGGAACCCGCTGGAAGTTCAGCGCCATCCCGCTCGGCGGCTATGTGAAGATGTTCGGCGACGCCGACCCGGCGAGCACGCCCGGCGCCCACACGCAGAGCATGAGCGCCGAGGAGCGGGCGGTGTCCTTCCACCACAAGCGGCTCGGCCAGCGGGCGGCCATCGTGGCGGCGGGGCCGATCGCGAATTTCCTGTTCGCCATCGTCGTCCTGACCGTCCTCTTCGCCACCGCCGGCCAGTCCTTCACCCCGCCGGACGTCGGCGGCGTGCAGCCGGGCAGCGCCGCGGAGCGCGCCGGGCTGCAGCCGGGCGATCTGATCGTCTCGATCAATGGCAGCGGCATCCAGCGATTCGAGGAGATCCGGCAGATCGTCTCCATGCAGCCGGGGGCGCCGCTGGAGATGGTGGTGCAGCGCGACGGGCGTTCGGTGAATCTGACGGCGACTCCGGACGTGCGCGAGGTCACCGACCGACTCGGCAACACCCACCGGATCGGCCAGCTCGGCATCATGCGCGGCGGGGCGGAGACGAAGCGTCACGACCCACTCACCGCCCTGTGGCAGGCGGGCAGGGAGGTCGTCGGTATGGTGTCCGGCACCTTCGTGGCGCTCGGTCAAATGATCGAGGGGTCGCGCGGCACCGAGGAGCTCGGCGGGCCGCTGCGCATCGCCCAGATGTCCGGCGAGGTCGCCCAATCCGGCTGGTATCCGCTGATCTGGTTCATGACCTTCCTGTCCGTGAACCTCGGCATGATCAATTTGTTTCCGGTTCCGCTGCTTGACGGCGGCCATCTGATGTTTTACGCCCTTGAAGGACTCCGTGGGCGTCCTCTCGGACCTAAAGCGCAAGAATACGGTTTCCGCATCGGGCTTGCTTTGGTATTAACGCTCATGGTTTTCGCCACGTGGAACGATCTCGTTCAGCTTCGCGTGGTGGATTTCTTTAGGGGGCTCATTTCCTGAGGGATGCCCCCAAAGCCAGGGAGCGAGCTTTGCGGGTGTCGAGCAGGGTTCTGGCGTTCGGCCTGATGGCCGGTTGCGCCATGACGACGGTTTCTCTTGCCCTTTCCCACGCAGCCTGGGCCCAGGCGGGCGCGCCCAATCCGGGAGCGGCGAAATCCGCCGCCTTCGGTGACGGGACGCTGGTGGCGCAGATGTTCTCGGGCGGCACCATCCGGGACATCCGGGTGGAGGGCGTCCAGCGCATCGAGCCGACGACCGTCCGCTCCTACCTCGCTGTGGCGCCCGGCGACCCCTTCGATCCCGACCGCATCGACCAGTCGCTGAAGGCCCTGTTCAACACGGGCCTGTTCGCCGACGTCGTGCTGAAGCGCGACGGCGACGCGCTGGTGGTCCAGGTGGCGGAAAACCCGATCATCAACCGCATCGCCTTCGAGGGGAATCGGCGCATCGAGAAGGAGAATCTGGAAAAGGAAATCCAGCTTCGTCCCCGCGTCGTCTACACCCGCACCCGCGTCCAGAGCGACGTGCAGCGCATCCTGGACATCTACCGCCGCCAGGGTCGCTTCGCCGCGACCGTCGAGCCGAAGATCATCCAGCTTGACCAGAACCGCGTCGATCTGGTGTTCGAGATCAACGAGGGTGTGCGCACCGGCGTGCGCAGCATCACCTTCATCGGCAACGAGAAGTTCTCCGACGGGACGCTGCGCGAGGCGATCCAGACGCGGGAGAGCGCCTGGTGGCGCTTCATGACGTCGGACGACAACTACGATCCGGACCGCCTGAACTACGACCGCGACCTGCTGCGCCGCTACTACCTCAAGGAAGGCTACGCCGACTTCCGCGTGGTGTCCGCCGTGGCGGAGCTGACGCCGGACCGCGAGGACTTCGTCATCACCTTCACGGTGGACGAGGGCGAGCGCTACAAGTTCGGCAAGATGGATATCAGCACCTCGCTGAAGGCGTTGGACCCGGAGCAGCTGCGCAGCGTGCTGACCACGCGCGAGGGCGACTGGTACAACGCGCAGGAGGTGGAGAACACCATCACCAGGCTGTCCAACGCGGTCGGCGACCTGCAATACGCCTTCGTGGACGTCCGGCCGCGCATCTCGCGCAACCGCGAAAACCAGACCATCGACATCGTCTATGACATCGTCGAGGGGCCGCGCGTCTTCGTGGAGCGCATCGACGTGACCGGCAACGTCCGCACGCTGGACAAGGTGGTCCGGCGCGAGATGCTGCTGTCCGAAGGCGACCCGTTCAGCACGACCAAGCTGCGCCGCTCCGAGCAGCGCATCAAGGATCTGGGCTATTTCGAGCGCGTCAACATCACCACCGCGGAAGGCACGGCGCCCGACCGCACGGTGATGAACGTCGAGGTGACTGAGCAGTCGACCGGTGAAATCTCCATCGGCGCCGGCTACTCGACCTCGGACGGTCCGCTGGCCGACTTCTCGATCCGCGAGCGCAACCTGCTGGGCCGCGGCCAGGACCTGCGCTTCGGCGCCACCGTGTCGGGCAGCCGCCAGGAATACGACGTCTCCTTCACGGAGCCTTATTTCCTCGACCGCGACCTGTCCGCCGGTTTCGACCTGTTCCGCATCACCCGCGACTACCAGGACGAAAGCTCCTTCGACGAGAAGAGCACCGGCATGGCCCTGCGCATGGGCTATCCGCTGACGGAGAACCTGCGCCAGCGCGTCTACTACCAGCTTCAGAACACCGACATCACCAGCGTTCCCAGCTCGGCCTCCCGGTACATTCAGGACCAGAAGGGCTCGCGCCTGACTTCGCTGATCGGGCAGGAGTTGACGTACGACCGCCGCAACAGCCGCCTGAACCCGACCGAAGGCTATTACATCCGGTTGACGAACGATCTCGCGGGTCTGGGTGGCGACGCCCGCTTCCTGCGCAATCGTCTCGGCGCCGGCTATTACCTGCCGCTGTTCGACGACAACTGGGTCGTCAGCGCCACCGGCGAGATCGGCTACATTGTCGGCATCGGTGACGACGGCATTGCCCTGTCCGATCGCTTCTTCATCGGCGGTGACACGCTGCGTGGTTTCAACACCGCCGGCATCGGCCCGCGCGACCTGCGCACCGGCGACGCCCTGGGCGGCACCCGCTATTACCGCGGGTCTGTCGAGATGACCTTCCCGGTCGGCCTGCCCGAGGAATTCGGCCTGAAGGGTCATGCCTTCACCGACGTCGGCACGCTGGGCAAGGTCGACATCAACGATCCGCTCGTCCCCGACGACGAATCGGTCCGCCTGTCGGTCGGCACCGGCTTGTCCTGGCGCTCGCCCTTCGGGCCGATCCGCCTTGACTTTGCGGTCCCGATTCTCAAGGAAGATTACGACAAGAAAGAGATCTTCCGCTTCAGCTTTGGAACCAGGTTCTAACATGCAGTTCAGCAAGCTCAGGGCGCTGGTCGCCGCCGGTGCGGTGATGGCGGGCGTCGCGATGGCGACGCCGTCCTTCGCCCAGGACAAGCCGACCGACAACCTCAAGGCGCCGGTCATCGCGGTGGTCGACGTCCAGAAGATCATGCAGGAGTCGAACGCCTCCAAGGGCGTCTCGAAGTCCTTCGAATCGCTGCGCGAGACCTACCAGAAGGAAATCGCCTCGCTGGAGGACAAGCTGCGCAAGTCCGAGGAGGAACTGCGCAAGCAGCAGACCGTGCTGGCGCCGGACGCGCTGGCCAACAAGCGCCGCGACTTCGAGAAGCAGGTCGGCGAGGTCCAGAAGACGGTGCAGAGCCGTAAGCGCGCCCTGGAAAACGCGCTGAACGAGGCGATGGCCGTGGTCCACAAGAACATGGTGGAGATCGTGGCCGACGTCGCGCGCGAGCGCGGCGCCAACCTGGTCCTCGCCCGCCAGCAGTTCGTCCTGGTCGACACCCAGCTCGACGTCACCGACGTGGTGCTGGAGCGGGTGAACAAGAAGCTGCCCCAGGTTGCGCTGACCGTTCCCAAGCAGTAAGGCGCACCAAAAAGAGCCGCCACGCTTCCGCAGGGAGGCGTGGCGGCTTTTTCTTTGCGCAAAGAGCGGCGCCGGAAAGCGGGCGGCGTCGGCATTGCCAAATTCCCGGAAATGGGGCACAAGGGGCTGCGTCCCGTGCCGCCGCAGGCGCGGCGCGGGGCGTTTTCGTGGATTTTGAAAGGCGGGCGGCCGGACCATGGATGTGACGGCGGACAACAAGAAGATAGCCGACCTCGACATCATGCGGATCATGGAAATGATCCCGCATCGCTATCCGATTCTGATGATCGACCGGGTGATCGACATCACCCTGGGCGAAAGCGCCACCGGCGTGAAGAACGTCACCATCAACGAGCCGTTCTTCCAGGGGCACTTCCCGTCGCGGCCGGTGATGCCGGGCGTGATGATCATCGAGGCGATGGCGCAGACCTCCGCCGTGCTGGTGGTCGCCACGCTGGGCAAGGAGTCCGAGGGCAAGCTGGTCTATTTCATGACCGTGGACGAGGCGCGCTTCCGCCGCCCGGTCACGCCCGGCGACACCATCCACATCCATGTGAGCAAGCAGCGCCAGCGCGCCAACGTGTGGAAGTTCAAGGGCGAGGCCAAGGTCAACGGTGTCCTGGTCGCCGAAGCCGTCTATTCCGCCATGATCCTGGACGAGAAATGAGCGTTTCCATTCACCCGACGGCGGTCGTCGATCCGGCCGCCAGGCTGGGCGAAGACGTTTCCATCGGTCCCTTCTGTGTGGTCGGGCCGGATGTCCAACTCGGCGACCGCGTGCGGCTGACCTCCCACGTGGTGGTCGAGGGCCGCACGCGCATCGGCGAGGACTCGGTCATCTACCCCTTTGCGTCCATCGGCCATCGCCCGCAGGATCTGAAGTTCAAGGGCGAGCCGTCCGAACTGATCATCGGACGCAACAACCAGATCCGCGAGCACGTCACCATGAGCCCCGGCACCGAGGGCGGCGGCATGGTCACGCGGGTCGGCGACAACGGCCTGTTCATGGTCGGCGTCCACGTCGCCCACGACTGCATCGTCGGCAACAACGCGGTTCTGGCGAACAACGCCACGTTGGCCGGCCATGTGGAACTCGGCGATTTCGTGACCATCGGTGGTCTGTCGGCGGTCCGCCAGTTCGTCCGCATCGGCTCGCACGCCATGATCGGCGGCATGTCCGGCGTGGAGAAGGACGTGATCCCCTACGGCCTCGTCATGGGCGACCGCGCCCGTCTGGCCGGCCTGAACCTCGTCGGGCTGGAGCGCCGCGGCTTCCAGAAGGACGAGATCCACGCCCTGCGCGCCGCCTACCGCCTGCTGTTCGGCAACGAGGGCACCTTCGCCGAGCGCATGGACGAGGTCGGGCGCGACATGGGGCAGCAGACGCTGGTCGCCGACGTGCTGACCTTCGCGCGCGCCTCGCGGTCGCTCTGCCAGCCGCGCGAGGGCTGAGGAGCGGTCGCGCTCCGTCTTCTTTACGTTCTGTCTCTGGGAGAGTCCCGGCCATGTCGCAGCCTCTTCCCAAGCTCGGCATCCTGGCGGGCGGCGGCACCTTGCCGGCCCGCATCGCCGCCGCGGTGCGCGGCCAGGGGCGCGAGGTCTTCGTCGTCGCCTTCGACGGCCATACCGACCCCGCCACCGTCGACGGCCTTCCCCATCTGTGGAGCCGCTTCGGCGCCGCCGGCAGCATCATCGACCGGCTGAAGAAGGAAAAGGTCGCGGAGCTGGTCTTTGCCGGACCGGTGCGGCGGCCATCCTTCACCGAGCTTCTTCCCGACTGGTACACCACCAAGTTCCTCGCCAAGGTCGGCACCCGCGCGCTCGGCGACGATGGGCTGCTGCGCTCGGTCGCGCGCGAACTCGAAGGGGAGGGGTTCCGCGTCGTCGGTCTGCACGACCTGCTGGGCGAGCTTCTGACCCCGGCCGGGCCGGTGGGCCGCTTGCGGCCGGACGGCGAGGCGGAGCGCGACATCGCCCGCGCCGTCGAGGTCGCCCGCACGCTCGGCGCCCTGGACGTCGGGCAGGGCGCGGTGGTGCAGCAGGGGATCGTGCTCGCCGTCGAGGCCATCGAGGGCACCGATGCCATGCTGGCCCGCTGCGCCGGGCTGGCGCGCCCCGGTTCGGGCGGCGTGCTGGTCAAGGTGAAGAAGCCGCAGCAGGACCGCCGCCTCGACCTGCCCACCATGGGCGTGACGACGGTGGAGAACGCCGCCCGTGCCGGTCTGCGCGGCATCGCCGTCGAGGCCGGCGGCAGCCTGCTGGTGGACCGCGCCGCGGTGGCCGAAGCCGCCGACCGGCTGGGCCTCTTCGTCGTCGGCATCACCGTTTCGTCGGAGCGTCAGCCTTGAGCGATCCGTTGATTTTCCTGATCGCCGGGGAACCCTCCGGCGACGCGCTGGGCGCGCGGCTGATGGCCGCCTGCAAGCGGCTGACCGGCGGGCGGGTGCGCTTCGCCGGCATCGGCGGCGAGAAGATGATCGCCGAAGGGTTGGACAGCCTGTTCCCGATGGGCGAGCTGACCCTGTTCGGGGTGTTCGAACTGCTGCCCCATCTGCCGAACCTGCTGCGTCGCATCGACCAGACGGTTGCGGAGATCCTGCGGCTGCGGCCCGACGCGGTGGTGGGCATCGATTCGCCGGGCTTCACGGTGCGGGTGTCCAAGCGGGTCAAGGCTCAGGCGCCGGACATCCCGCTGATCCATTACGTGGCGCCCACCGTCTGGGCGTGGAAGCCGAAGCGCGCCGCCAAATACGCCGCGGTCTACGATCATCTGCTGGCCATCCTGCCCTTCGAGCCGCCCTATTTCGAGAAGGAAGGGCTTCCCTGCACCTTCGTCGGCCATTCGGTGGTGGAGAGCGGCGCCGGGCATGGCGACGCGCAGCGCTTCCGGGAGACTCATGGGCTGGCAGCGGATGCGCGGATCGTCGCCGTCCTGCCGGGCAGCCGGAAGGGCGAGGTGTCGCGCCTGCTCCCCGACTTCCGCGCCACGCTCGAACGCCTGCTGCCGGCCCATCCGGGGCTGGTCGCCGTGGTGCCGACCGTGGCGACGGTGCGCGACCGCGTCGCGGCGGAGGTCGCGGGTTGGCCGATGCCCACCATCCTCGTCGAGGGCGACGGCCCGAAATACGACGCCTTCGCGGCGGCGGAGGCCGCGCTGGCGGCGTCCGGGACGGTGGCGCTGGAACTGGCGTTGGCCCGTCTGCCGACGGTGATCGCCTACCGCCTAAACCCGGTGACGGTGGCCTTGTACCGGCGGCTGATCCGGGTCAAATACGTCAATCTGGTCAATCTGATGCTCGACCGCATGCTGGTGCCGGAACTGCTTCAGGAGGACTGCCGGCCCGACCGGCTGGCCACCGAACTGGGCCGGCTGCTCGACGATCCCGCCGCCCGCGCCACGCAGATCGACGGGGTGGCCGAGGTGGCGCGCTGGCTGGGGCAGGGCGGAACGCCGCCCAGCGAACGCGCCGCCCAGGTCGTGCTGGAGGTTGCCGCCGGCCAGCCAGATAGGACGAGGCCGGATAAGACGAGAGCGCAAGAATCCGCTTGGGAGAAGAGACCATGAGCCAATTCCGCCTGCTGCACACGATGCTCCGGGTCTATGATCTGGAGAAGTCGCTGGACTTCTACACCCGCCTGCTCGGCATGAAGCTGCTGCGCCGCAACGATTATGAAGGCGGGCGCTTCACGCTGGCCTTCGTCGGCTACGGCGACGAGAAGGACACCGCCGTCCTGGAACTGACCCACAACTGGGATCAGGCGGAGCCCTATGAGATTGGCACCGCCTACGGCCACATCGCGCTGGGCGTGCCGGACATCTACGCCACCTGCGAGCAGCTCGCCAAGGAAGGCGTCAAGATTCCGCGTCCGCCCGGCCCGATGAAGCATGGCACCACCGTGATCGCCTTCATCGAGGACCCGGACGGCTACAAGGTCGAGCTGATCGAGACGAAGTAAGCGTCGTCACAGCGTTTTGTAGAAGAGGACGGTGTCGTGAAAGGCGCCGTCCGCTTCCACCGTGTAGCCGGGGATCAGCCCGGCCCTCCGCCAGCCCGTCGCCTCGTAGAAGGGCTCGCCGCGGTCGCCCTTCAGCGTGTCGAGCACCAGCAGTGACCGCCCCAGACCGCGGGCCGTGTCCTCCACAGCCGCCATCAGCCGTCGCGCGATGCCGTTCCGGCGATGGCGGGTGAAGACGAGCAGCTTCTGCACCTCGGCGCGGTGCGCGCCGTTGGGCTTGGTGCAGAGCGCCAACTGCACGCTTCCCAGCAACTCTCCCTCCGGCCCGCGGGCGATCAGCAGCCGGTGGGCGCCACCCGACAGCAGCCCGGCCACGCCGTCCCAGAAGGCCCGCTTCCAGTGAGGGGCCAGCGGGGCGTGATAGCCGACCGAAGCGCCGCTGTTCACGGCGTCCTCCAGAAGGGCTTCCAGTTCCACGCGCAGGCGGCCGTCATCGAGAGTGGAAATGTCGGTGATGGACAAGGTCATCGTCATGGGAGGTGCCGGGATGGTTCGGTTTCTGCGCCCAAGCCTGCCCGCCGCTCCCCCGGTCCACAATTGACTTCGCAGGGCAGGGGTGTGAGGAATCCTCACATCGTCCTTCAGACACGCCGCCGATGCCACGCCTTCCCTTCACCGCCCTGGCTGCTTTCGAAGCGGCGTCCCGCCACGGCAGCATGACGCGCGCCGCCGACGAGCTTGGCCTGACCCATGGGGCGGTCAGCCGTCAGGTGGGCGATTTGGAGAAGCGGCTGAAGGTCCGCCTGTTCGATCGCACCCCGCAGGGGCTTCACCTGACCGACGCCGGGCGCGACCTCGCGCAGGCCTGCACCGCCGGGCTTGGGCGCGTTCAGGAAAGCTGGGACCGCATCGCTGGCAGCGGGCCGGAACGGCTGCGCATCGCCGCGCCGCGCACCTGGGCGGCCCTGTGGCTGGTGCCGCGGCTGGGGCGTTTCCTGGACGGTCGGCCGGGCCTGCGGCTGGACATTGAGGGGGGCAACACCGATCGCGTGTCGGAGGCCGAGGCGGGCTGGGCGGTCATCCGCTACGTGCGCGGCGGCGATCCTGGCCCCGCGGGGGCGCTTCTGTCGGATGAGCCGCTGCTTCCGGTCTGCGCGCCGGCGCTGGCCGAACGGCTGTCCGGCCCGGCTGACCTGTCCCGCCAGACGCTGCTGCATTATCAGGCATCCCCGGACTGGAGCCTGTGGCGCGCGGGCAGCGGGGTGGAACTGGATGGGGCGGGCAGCCTGAGCTTCTCGGAATCGGTGATGGTGGTCCAGGCGGCCATGGCCGGGCAGGGGATCGCGCTCGGGCGCCCGTCGCTGGTGCTGGAGGCGCTGGAAGCGGGACGGCTCGTCTGCCCCTTCGGACCGGCGGTGGCCTGCGGCGATCGCTACGTGCTGACCGCCCCGGCCGAAGGGCGCGGGCGCGGCGTGCTCCGCGCCTTCCGGCACTGGCTGCTGGCGGAGGCCGCGGCTGATCGGGCGCGGCTGGAGCGGCTCGGCATACCGCTTCCGCAGGGCCGCGCTGGCGCCTGACTCCGTTTCGTGGTTATATCCGCCATCGGATGGATTTGGAGCGGAGACACGCCCCCATGCTGCGCCTTTACGACAACCTGTCTTCCGGAAACGGCTACAAGTGCCGGCTGCTGCTGCACAAGCTCGGCATCCCCTACGAGCGGATCGAACTGGACATCGACCGGGCGGAAACCCGCACCCCGGAGTTTCTTGCCAGGAACCCGAACGGGCGTATCCCGACGCTGCAGCTGGAGGACGGCAGCCATCTGCCGGAATCCAACGCGATCCTCTGGTATCTGGCGGAAGGCACGCCCTATCTGCCCGACGATCGGGAGGGACGCGCGCGGGTCCTGCAATGGATGTTCTTCGAGCAGTACAGCCACGAACCGAACGTCGCGACCGTTCGCTTCTGGATCACCCACCATGTGGAGATGACGGAGGAGCGCAAGCTGGGGCTGGTGACCAAGCGCCGGCTCGGCTACGACGCGCTGGGCGTCATGGATGGGCATTTGGCGGAGCGTCGCTTCTTCGTGGGCGACCGCTTCAGCATCGCCGACATCGCGCTCTACGCCTACACGCATGTGGCGGAGGAGGGTGGTTTCGACCTGTCCGGCTATCCGGCGGTCCGCGCATGGATGGAGCGTGTGGCGGCGGAAGGGCCGCACATCCCGATCACCCAGGGCTGAGAGGTCAGATCAGCACCACCGCGGCGATCATCGCCACGATCACCGCATAGAAGACGATGCGGCGAAGCCGCCGCGAGAGCGGCGGCTTGTTGTCGTTCGCGGCCGGCTGGCCCTGACGGACCCGCCGTGCCGGAACGATGAACGCAGCCGGGCTGCGGGTGGCCCCGTCGGAGCCACCCGTCCCGATGTGTGCTGTCGGCCGGTTAGCCACGCTCGGCCAGCGGGATGAAGTCCCGCTTGGTCGCGCCGGTGTAGAGCTGACGCGGACGGCCGATCTTCTGGACCGGATCCTCGATCATCTCCTTCCACTGGGAGATCCAGCCGACGGTGCGCGCCACGGCGAACAGCACGGTGAACATGCTGGTCGGGAAGCCCATCGCCTTCAGGATGATGCCCGAGTAGAAATCGACGTTCGGGTACAGCTTCTTCTCGACGAAGTACGGGTCCTCGAGGGCGATCTTCTCCAGCTCCATCGCGATGTCGAGGAGCGGCTCGTCCTTGATGCCCAGCTCGGCCAGGACCTCATGGCAGGTCTTGCGCATGACCTGGGCGCGCGGATCGTAGTTCTTGTAGACCCGGTGGCCGAAGCCCATCAGGCGGAAGTTGTCGTTCTTGTCCTTGGCGCGGCGGACGATCTCCGGGATGCGATCGACGGAGCCGATCTCCTCCAGCATCTTCAGCACGGCCTCGTTGGCGCCGCCATGGGCCGGACCCCACAGCGAGGCGATGCCGGCGGCGATGCAGGCGAACGGGTTGGCGCCCGACGAGCCGGCCAGACGGACGGTCGAGGTCGAGGCGTTCTGCTCGTGGTCGGCGTGCAGGATGAAGATCTTGTCCATCGCCTTGGACAGGACCGGGTTGACCTTGTACGGCTCGCACGGCGTGCCGAAGGTCATGTAGAGGAAGTTCTCGGCATACGACAGGTCGTTGCGCGGGTACATGAACGGCTGGCCGACCGAGTACTTGTAGGCCATCGCGGCGATCGCCGGGATCTTGGCGATCAGGCGGTGCGCGGCGATCTTGCGCTGCACCGGGTCCTCGATGTCGGTCGAGTCGTGGTAGAAGGCCGAGAGGGCGCCGGTCACGCCGCAGAGAACCGCCATCGGGTGGGCGTCGCGGCGGAAGCCGCTGTAGAAGCGGGTCAGCTGCTCATGCACCATCGAGTGGCTGCGCAGGATGCCCTCGAACTCTTCCTTCTCGGCGGCGTTCGGCAGGTGGTTGTTGAGGAGGAGGAAGCAGACCTCCGGGAAGGTCGCGTGCTCGGCAAGGTCGTCGATGGCGTAACCGCGGTGCAGCAGAACACCCTCATCACCGTCGATGTAGGTGATCTTGGACTCGCAGCTGCCCGTCGAAGTGAAACCCGGATCGTAGGTGAAACAACCGGTCTCGGCGTAGAGCTTGCGGATGTCGATCACGTCCGGACCCGTGCTTCCCTTCATCACGGGCAGGCTGACCTGCTTTCCAGTCCGGTTGTCGATCAGGGTGAAGGTATCGGCCTTGTCCGCGGTTTGGGTCATCTCGGCACGTCCTTATCTTTAGGGTTGGGGCTTAACGCCCTTTTCGAATGCGCGCAGCATAGTTCTATGCCGGGCGGATATCAACGCACGGAAGTTATCCCCGTGCTGCAGTTGCGGCATCCTTCATCCGGGCCAGCGTTTCCGCCCGGCCGAGAAGCTCCGCCACCTCGAAGATCGGCGGCGACACGGTGGAACCGGTGAGCGCGGCGCGCAGCGGCTGGGCGATCTTGCCCAGCTTCTCGCCCCGTTCCTCGGCGAAGGCGCGCACCAGCGCCTCAAGCGCGGCGGCGGTGAAATCCGCCTCCGCCTCGAAACGGGCGGCGAGGTCGGTCAGGACGCCGCGGCCCTTCTCGTCCAACAGCGCGGCGGCCTTCTCGTCCATCGCCAGCGGACGGGCGGCGAGGTAGAAGCGGGCGCTCTGGGCGAGATCGACGACGGTGCGGGCGCGCTGCTTCAGCCCGTTCATGGCGCGGGTCAGCAGATCGCGCTCCGACTCGGTCAGCGCGCGGCCAAGCTCGGCTTCAAGCCGCGGCGCGGCCAGACCCACGAGGCGGGCGTCGTCGGCCTGCCGCATGTAGTGGGCGTTCAGGTTCTCCAGCTTGGCGAAGTCGAAGCGCGAGGGGGAGCGCCCGATGCCCTCCAGGTTGAACCACTCCACGGCCTGTTCGGTCGAGATGATCTCGTCGTCGCCGTGCGCCCAGCCGAGCCGCAGCAGGTAGTTGCGGATCGCCTCCGGCAGGTAGCCCATGTCGCGGTAGGCGTCGACGCCCAGCGCGCCGTGGCGCTTCGACAGCTTGGCGCCGTCCGGACCGTGGATCAGCGGGATGTGGCCGAACTCCGGCAGGTCCCAGCCCATGGCGTTGTAGATCTGGATCTGGCGGAAGGTGTTGGTCAGATGGTCGTCGCCGCGGATGACGTGGGTGACGCCCATGTCGTGGTCGTCCACCACCACCGCCAGCAGATAGGTCGGGGTGCCGTCGGCGCGCAGCAGGATCAGGTCGTCGAGCTGGGCGTTCTGCACCGTCACCTCGCCCTGGACGCGGTCCTTCAGAACCGTCTCGCCCTCCTGCGGCGCCTTCAGGCGGATCACCGGCTTCACGCCGGCCGGCGCCTCCGACGGGTCGCGGTCGCGCCAGCGCCCGTCGTAGCGCACCGGCTGGCCGGCGGCCTTCTGGGCGGCGCGCATCTCCTCCAACTCCTCGGGGCTCGCGTAGCAGTAATAGGCGCGGCCGGCGGCCAGCATCTGCTGCGCCACCTCGGCGTGGCGGTCCTTGCGGGCGAACTGGCTGACCGCGTCGCCGTCCCAGTCGAGGCCGAGCCAGGTCAGGCCGTCGAGAATGGCGTCCACCGCGGCGTCCGTCGAGCGCTGGCGGTCGGTGTCCTCGATGCGCAACAGGTACGTGCCACCGTTGCGGCGGGCGTACAGCCAGTTGAACAGCGCGGTGCGGGCACCGCCGATGTGGAGAAAGCCGGTGGGCGACGGGGCGAAACGGGTGACGACGGTCATGGGTGGCTCAATTCCGGGTTCGGCGCTGCTACAGTGCTGCGGCGGCCGCGCTGTGGCTGCTGCGGTGCGACTGCGGTGGTGCGGTGGTGTAACACATTAACGGCGCCGGAGGCATTTGCCTTGCGCGCATAGGCGACAGTATGGCCCACGGGGTTGAAGAGGGCATAGCCGGGGGTATGGCGGCGGAGGAGGGCGATGCCGCTCCGGTCCGTCGCGGCGTCGCCACGCGCCTTGCCGCGGCGGCTCTGGGATGCCTCGCCGCGGAGCGGGAGCGCTGGGCGCTTTGGCTGCCGGTGGGAACCGGGGCGGGCGTGGCGCTGTATTTCGGCCTGTCCGCCGAGCCGCCGCCCTGGCTGGGGCCGGGCGCTGCGGCTGGCTGTCTGGTTCTGCTGTGGCTGGCGCGGCGGCGTCTGGCGCCGGTCGTCCTGCTGTTGGGGTTGTTGAGCGTCGCTCTGGGCTTCGCCGCGGCGCAACTGCACAGCCTGGCGGCGGCGGCGCCGATGCTGACGCGCGAGCTTGGCCCGGTGCAGGTCACCGGGCGGGTGCTGGCGGTCGAACGGCAGCCCACCGGCGCGCGGCTGATGATCGGGGAGCCGACGGTGGAGCGGCTGGCCCCGGAAGCGACGCCGGAGCGGGTGCGCCTGCATCTGCCGGCCAAGGTGACCCCGCCGGAGGCCGGGACGGTGGTCCGGCTGCGCGCCATGCTCCACCCGCCGGCCGCCCCGGCGGAGCCGGGGGCGTTCGACCTGCAGCGGCGCGCCTATTTCGAAGGCTTTGGCGCGGTCGGCTTCGTCATGGGGGCCCCCGTCGTGCAGGAGGCGCCGCCGCCCGGCGGCTGGCGCCGGGTGACCGTGGCCTTCGAGCGGGCGCGCGCCGCCATCGCCGAGCGGGTGCGCGCCGCCGTGACCGACCCCGCGGAGGCCAGCGTCACCGCCGCCCTGCTGAACGGCGACGCGGCGGCGATTCCCGAGCCGATGATGGACGCCTTCCGCGACAGCGGTCTGGCGCACCTCCTGTCCATTTCCGGCCTGCATGTCGGCATCGCCGCCGGGATCGTCTTCTGGGTGGTGCGGGCGCTGCTGGCGCTGGCTCCCTGGATCGCGCTGCGCTGGCCGATCAAGAAGATCGCGGCGCTGGCCGGCATCCTGTCGGCGATCCTTTACACGCTGCTGGTGGGGGCGCCCTTGCCGACGCTGCGGTCGGTGCTGATGACCGGCCTCGTCATGGGTGCGGTCATCGCCGACCGGTCGCCGATCAGCATGCGGCTGGTCGCCTTCGCCGGCATCGTCACCGTCCTCTACGACCCGGAGGGGATGCTGGGGCCGAGCTTCCAGATGTCCTTCGCGGCGGTCGTCGCCCTGATCGCCGCCTTCGAGCGTTTCACGCCCTGGGCGGTGAGCCGGCGGCGCGAGATGGGCTGGCTCGGCAAGGGCGCCATGACGCTGGGCGGCATCGCCTTTTCCAGCGTGGTGGCGACGGTCGCAACGACGCCCTACGGGCTCTATCATTTCCAGCAGGTCGCCTTTTACGGCGTGCTGTCCAACATGGTGGCGATCCCCATCACGACGGTGTGGATCATGCCCTTGAGCCTGCTCTCCTACCTGCTGTTGCCCTTCGGGCTGGAGGGGCCGGCGGTGACGGCGATGAGTTGGGGCGTCCGGCTGGTCATCGAAACGGCGGAGCGGACCGCGGCGCTGCCCGGAGCGACGGCGTTCCTGCCGGCCATGCCGGACGCCGCCATCGCGGCGGTCACGCTGGGCGGGCTGTGGCTGGCCATCTGGACGGGGCGCTGGCGCTGGCTGGGGCTGGTGGCCTTGGCTGGCGGTATGGTCGCCCCGGCCTTTGCGCCGCGGCCCGACATTCTGGTGTCGGAGGACGGAAAATTGATGGCCGTGCGCAGCGCGGAGGGGATTCTCAGCCTCTCCACCGCCAGCGACGGGCGGGTCGCCAACAGCTGGAGGCGGCGCGACGGCATGGAGAAGCCGGAGGACAAGGCCGGTCAGGATGTCTGGCCGCTCGCCGGTGTCAGCCTCGACGGGCGGCTGCGCTGCGACGCCCTGGGCTGCCTCTACCGCGCGCAGGGAAAGACCGTGGCGCTGCTGCGCCAGCCGGACGCCTTGCCGGAGGATTGCGCGGTGGCCGATGCGGTGGTGACCGCGGTTCCGTCGCGCGGGTGCCGGGCGCCGCTGGTCATCGACCATTGGCGCTTGCGGCGGGAGGGCGCACACGCGCTCACCCTGTCGGACCAGGGTATCGGGGTGGAAAGCGTGCGTGGGCGGCGCGGCGACCGCCCCTGGACGATGGGCGGGATGCGGCCCGACAGAAAGACCGGGGCGCGCTGAAGCGCCGCCCCGGATCGTCCTGCCGTCAGTACTTCCGCACCAGACCGACGAGGCGGCCCTGCACCCGGACGCGGTCGGCGCCGAAGATGCGGGTCTCGTAGGCGGCGTTGGCCGGTTCGAGCGCCACGGTGTTGCCCTTGCGGCGCAGGCGCTTCAGCGTGACCTCGGCGTCATCGACCAGGGCGACGACGATCGAGCCGTTCTCCGCGCTGTCGCAGCGCTGGATGACCACCGTGTCATGGTCGAGGATGCCGGCCTCCACCATGGAATCGCCGGCGACCTCCAGCGCGTAGTGGTCGCCCATGCCGAGCATGGCGGCCGGAATGTCCACGAAGGCGGAGCTGTCGCGCAGCGCCTCGATGGGCGTGCCGGCGGCGATCCGGCCGTAGAGCGGAAGCTGAACCGATTCGGACGCCGGATTCGCTTCCCGCCCTGCGAAGCTGAAGTCGCCCTTGATGACGTTGGGCTGGAACTTGGCGCGCGGCGGCCGGGGGCGGGCGGTCTCCAGCCCCTCCGGCAGGCGCAGCACCTCCAGCGCGCGGGCGCGGTGGGGCAGGCGGCGGATGAAGCCGCGCTCCTCCAGCCCGGTGATCAGGCGGTGGATGCCCGACTTGGACTTCAGGTTGAGAGCGTCCTTCATTTCGTCGAAGGAAGGGGACACACCGCCCTGCCCGAGCCGCTCGTTGATGAAAAGCAGCAATTCATGCTGCTTGCGCGTGAGCATTTGTGCCTCCCGGCCGGTTCCGCACTAGATATGGAACAAAAGCAAAACGTTCCATCTTGTTCTAGTTTGGTTCTTAACCCCCGTCAAGCCCTACGGATGAAATCAATCGCAAATCGACGGACAGGACTCCCAAAGCGATTGCCAAAGGGATCGGGGGTGCAGAACGGATTAAAGCGACAGGACACCGCCGCTCAACGGGATCACCGTCACGCGGTCGCCCACGGCGGCGGCGGTTGCCTGCGGCTCGCGGACGATCAGGGCGTCGGCCCGGGCCAGCCGGGACATCATCGCGCTGTCCTGGCGCGGGAAGGGGGTGGCGACGGGCTCGCCGTCCGCTCCGGTGGACAGGGTGGCGCGCAGGAAATCCGTGCGGTCGTCGTTGGCCTTCAGCGGCGCGCCGAGCCGGGCCGCGAGCGTGGCGTTCTCGGCGGGCAGCCCCTGGAGACGGCGGAGGACGGGCACCAGGAACAGCACGGCGGCGACCCCGGTGGAGACCGGGTTGCCGGGCAGGCCGAGCAGCGGCACGCCGTTCGCCGTGCCGAAGATCAACGGTTTGCCGGGCTTCATGGCGACCCGGTAGAAGTCCAGCGACAGCCCGCCCAGCACGTCGCGCACATGGTCGTGTTCGCCTTGCGAGGCGCCGCCCGTGGTCACCAGCACGTCGCAGCCGGCCGCCCCGGCGGCCATGGCGGCGAGATGCTCCGGATCGTCCCTGGCCACGCCGAGGTTGTGGGCGAGCCCGCCCTGGCTGGTGACCAGCGCGCACAGGCCGAGCGCGTTGGAGCTGACGATCTGGCTCGGACCCAGCGGATCGCCGGGCAGGGCGATCTCGTCCCCGGTGGCGAGCACGGCGACCCGCGGGCGACGGTGGACGCGCAGCCAGGGCAGGTTGGCCGCGGCGGCCAGGGCGACGTCACGGGCGGTGAGCAGCCGTCCCTTGGGAAGCAACTCCTCTCCCGCGGTGAAGTCCAGACCGGCGGGGCGGATGAAGCGGCCCGCGGGCACGGCGCGCCCGACGCGCACGCGATCCCCGGCGTCCTCGCAATCCTCCTGCATCACCACGGCGTCGGCCCCGGCGGGCAGGGGGGCGCCGGTGAAGATGCGCACGGCCTCGCCCGCGCCGAGCGATCCGGCGAAGGCGTGGCCGGCCGCCGACTCGCCGATCCGGCGCAGGGTGACGGGCGCAGTCTCCGACGCCTGGACGATGTCGGCGGCGCGGACGGCCCAGCCGTCCATGGCGGCGGCGGCGAAGGGCGGCTGGGTCAGCCGGGCGACGGCGGGCTCCGCCAGGACGCGCCCCAGCGCGTCGGGCAGCGGCACCGTCTCCGCCGGCAGGGCGGTGAAGGCGGCGAGGATGCGGGCGCGGGCTTCACCGACCTGCAGCATCAGGCCGCGCTCCCCCATTCGCCGCTCTTGCCGCCGGCCTTGTGGAGCAGCGTCACCTCGGTGATGGTCATGCCGCGGTCCACCGCCTTGCACATGTCGTAGACGGTGAGTGCGGCGATCGACACGGCGGTCAGCGCCTCCATCTCCACCCCGGTCTGCCCCCTCAGCTTGCAGGTGGCGGTGATGTCCACGGCGTTGCGCTCGGGGTCGCAGGTCAGGTCCACCTTGACCGAGGTCAGCATCAGCGGGTGGCACAGCGGGATCAGGTCCGGCGTGCGCTTGGCCCCCATGATGCCGGCCAGCCGGGCCACCGACAGGACGTCGCCCTTCTTGACGCCGCCTTGCAGGATGAGCGCCAGCGTTTCCGGCTGCATCAGGACGGAGCCGCGGGCGGTCGCCGTTCGTTCCGTGTCGGCCTTGCCGGACACGTCCACCATCACCGCGCGGCCCTCGGCGTCGAAATGGGTGAAGCCGCTCGCGGGCTGGTCGGTCATAGGGGTTTCTCCATGAACAGGCTCAGCGGGTCCGGGCCGTAGGGGCCGAAGGGGCCGCGGTCGGCGAAGCCCTGCTTGCGGTATAGCGCGATGGCCTCGTCCTGATAGACGCCGGTTTCCAGCCGCAGCAGCGACAGGCCGGCGCCGCGCGCCTCGTCCTCGATGCGTTCCAGAAGGCGGCGTCCGATCTGGCCGCCGCGTGCGGTCGGCTGGACGAACATCCGCTTGACCTCGCCATAGCCGCCCTCGGTGTCGATGCGCACGGCCCCGCAGCCGACCACGGTTCCCGACCGCCGGGCGACCAGGAAGCGGATGTCCGGCTTGGCCAGCGACTGCAGGTCGAGCAGATGGTTGCTCTCGGCCGGGTAAAGGTCGCCCAGATAGCGGTCCAGCTCCTCGATGAGCTGAACCACCTCGTCCTGGAGCGGACTTTCAAGGGCAATGCTCACGTTCGGCACGTCGTCGCTCCTCCCCATTGCTTTATTCTTTGGTGTCAGGCGAGCAGGGCGCGGGTGGCCGCGGTCACATCCTTCTGCCGCATCAGCGATTCACCGACCAGGAAGCAGCGCGCGCCGACCGCCGCCATGCGCGACAGGTCCGCCGGGCTGTAGAGGCCGCTTTCGGCGACCAGCATCCGGTCGGCGGGCACGTGGGCCGCCAGTTCCTCCGTCGTGGCGATGTCCACCGCCAGAGTCTTCAGGTTCCGGTTGTTCACCCCCAGAAGCGGAGTCTTCAGCGCCAGCGCGCGGTCCAGCTCCTCGCGGTTGTGCACCTCGACCAGCACGTCGAGGCCCCAGGCGAGGGCGGCGTCCTCGATCTCGGCGGCCTGCGCGTCGCTCAGCGCCGCCATGATGATCAGGATGCAGTCAGCGCCCAGCGCGCGGGATTCGGCGATCTGGTAGGGATCGACCATGAAGTCCTTGCGCAGCACCGGCAGGTCCACCGCGGCGCGGGCGGACAGCAGATAGTCGTCGCAGCCCTGGAAATAGGGCTCGTCGGTCAGCACCGACAGGCAGGTGGCGCCGCCCTCGCGGTAGGCGCGGGCCAGCGACGGCGGGTCGAAGTCCGGACGGATCAGGCCCTTCGACGGGCTGGCCTTCTTGATCTCGGCGATCAGGCCGTAGCGGCCCCCGTCCACCGTGCGGCGCAGGGCGCGGATGAAGCCGCGCGCCGGGTCGGCGGCGCGGGCGGCGTCCTCCACCGCGGACAGCGGGCGGGCGGACTTGCGGGCTTGGACCAGCGCGCGCTTGTCGTCGCAGATGCGGGTCAGGACGTCGCTCATGGCGCGGCAACCGGTTCGTTGGTGGCGGACGAGTTGGTGATGGAAACAAGGTGCTGGAGCACGGCGCGGGCCGCCCCGCTGTCGATGGCGTCGCGGGCCCGCTCGACGCCCTCCTTCAGGTCGCCGGCCTTGCCCGCGACGTGCAGCGCGGCGGCGGCGTTCAGCAGAACGATGTCGCGGTAGGCGCCCTGGGCGCCGTCGAACAGCGCGCGGATGGCCTCGGCGTTCACATGGGCGTCGCCGCCCTTCAGAAGCTCTGGCCGGGCGCGGAAGATGCCGGCCTGCTCCGGCTCGATCTCGAAGACCGTGACCTCGCCGTCCTTCAACTGGGCGACGGTGGTCGGGCCGGTGGTGGTGATCTCGTCCAGCCCGTCGGAGCCATGGACGACCCAGGCGGCCTCCGACCCCAGCCGCTTCAGCACATGGGCCAGAGGCTCCACCCATTGCCTGGCGTAGACGCCGAGAAGCTGGCGCTTGGCGCTGGCCGGGTTGGACAGCGGTCCCAGCAGGTTGAAGATGGTGCGGGTGCCCAGCTCGACGCGGGTCGGGCCGACGTTGCGCATGGCGAGGTGGTGGCGCGGCGCCATCAGGAAGCCGATGCGCGCGTCCCACAGAGCCTTGCGCACCAGACCCATGTCGCAGTCGAGGTTGACGCCCAGGGCACCCAGCACGTCGGCGGCGCCCGACTTGGACGACATGGCGCGGTTGCCGTGCTTGGCCACCGGCACGCCGCAGGCGGCGATGACGACCGCGGCGGCGGTGGAGATGTTGTAGGTGCCCGAGCCGTCGCCGCCGGTGCCGCAGGTGTCGATGGTGCCGTCCGGGGCCTCCACCGGGATCGCCTTGGCGCGCATGACGCGGGCGGCCCCGGTGATCTCGTCCACCGTCTCGCCGCGCACCCGCAGCGCCATCAGGAAGCCGCCCATCTGCGACGGGGTGGCGTTGCCCGACATGATGATGTCGAAGGCCAGCGCGGCCTCCGGCTCGTTCAGGGCGTTGCCGGCGGCGACCTTGGCGAGGATCGCCTTCATGTCGGTCAGGTCGCCGTGCGGCGCGGACGGCGTGCTCATGCGGCGGTCTCCAGCCGGCGGGTCGTGTTCAGGAAGTTCTCCAGGATCTTGTGCCCGTGCTCGCTCTCGATGCTTTCCGGGTGGAACTGCACACCGTGGATCGGCAGCTCGCGGTGGGACAGCGCCATGATCAGGCCGTCCTCCGTCTCGCCGGTCACCTCCAGGCAGGCGGGCAGGGTGGCGCGCTCGACGATCAGCGAATGGTAGCGGGTGGCCCGGAAGGGCGAGGGCAGGTCCTTCAGGACGCCGCGCCCCTGGTGGAACATGCGGTCGACCTTGCCGTGCATCGGCACCGGCGCGCGCAGCACCGTGCCGCCGAAGGCCTGCCCGATGGCCTGATGGCCCAGGCACACGCCCATCAGCGGAACGCCCGCCTTGGCGGCGGCGTCGATCAGCGGCAGGCAGATGCCCGCCTTGTCCGGGTCGCAGGGGCCGGGCGACAGCACGATCCCCTCGGGGCGGAGCGCCATGGCCTCCTCCACCGTCAGGCTGTCGTTGCGGCGGACGTCCAGTTCGGCGCCCAGTTCGCCCAGGTAATGGACGAGGTTGTAGGTGAAGCTGTCGTAATTATCGATGAGCAGCAGCATGGGGCGCCCCGGCATCCTTCCGGCCTGTCTTTTCCGGTCCGTCGGTCACGGCCCGATCGTCCCGGAATAGCGTTCCGGCCTTGTTCCAAGGCGGGTACCCTAGCGGCTGGAGCGGTGGATTTCCAGCCCGTCCGAACCTCGACTTGGCGGAGAATCAGTGGCAGAGGAACTGCGGCGCTGTCGCCGGCTTGTCGAGGACCATGCCGCGCGCGTCGGTCTCCTCGGTGATCTGGCAGCGCCGCACGGTGCGCGGCAGGTCGATGGCCAGCGTGGCCTGCGTTCCGTTGTAACGGCAGATCAGGAAGACGCTGTCGCGCCGGGCGGCGGGGAAGTCCCATTGCCGGACCTCCGAGCGGCCCCGCCGCAGGCTGCGGTCCGGCTCCAGCGCCGCCGGGGAGGGAGACGTCATCTGCGCCGTCCGGTCGCCCTCCACCAGCGCGACGCCCGCAAAGGCGTGCTGGTCCTTCGCCGGGTAGGGCGACCAGCCGCCGGGCGCCTCCGGCTGAGCCTGCACGGTCAGGCTGGGCGGGCAGCGGACCTCGTTGGCGACGGCGGGGCCGGTGGTGGCGACGGCGAGGACCGCCAGGAGGGGGAGGGTGCGGAGCATGGCGGTCACAGCATAGTCCCAGCCGGCGGAGGCCTCCACCCCGCTCCGCTGTTGCAGGGACGGTGCGGGGGTGCCACCTTGCGCGCAAACCGGAAACCAGGGTTCGAGATTTCTTCCCATGGTCAGAAAATCGCCGCGCAAACCCCAGAAGGCCGCGGCACGGAAGCCATCGCCGAAAGTGCCGGCCGCCGCGTCCGGACGGGCGGTGCCGGGGCGCGCCGTATCGCCGGTTCTGCTGGCGCTGGCCGGTGTGATCGCGGTCTTCGCTGTGGCGCTCGGCGCCCGTTTCATCCTCGGGCGCGGCGCGCCGGAGACGGAGACCGTCGTGGAGCGGGAGGCGCCGGTCATCGCTCCCGCGGCTCCGATCAAGGCTCCGCCGCCCAAGGTCGCCGAGGCACCGCCCCCACCGCCGCCGCCGCCGGTTCGCGAGGCCGAACCCGCTCCGGCGCCCGTTCCCGCGCCACCGCCCCAGGTGACCGAGGCCCCGTCGCCCGTTCCGGTGCCCGCACCGCCCCCGCCGCCGGCACTGACGCCGAAGCCGGTGGTGGCGATGCTGCCGCCCCCCGTCGCCCCGCTGGAACCGCCCAAGGTGGCGCCAGGATCGCCGCTGTGGAAGAAGAACGCGCTGCCCTTCCGCGCCCCGCCGGGCAAGCCGGCCATCGCCATTGTCATCGACGACATGGGCGTGGACCGCAAACGTTCGAACCGCACGGTGTCGTTGCCGGCGCCGCTGACGCTGGCCTGGCTGCCCTACGCCCACGAATTGCCCGCCCAGGCCCGCGCCGCCCGCGCCGCCGGGCACGAGCTGATGCTGCATCTTCCCATGGAGCCCAGCGGCTCGGCCGATCCGGGGCCGCAGGCGCTGCGCGTGTCGCTCGACAAGGGGGAGATCCTGCGCCGGACCAAGGCGGCGCTCGACAGCTTCGACGGCTATGTCGGGGTGAACAACCACATGGGCAGCCGCTTCACCGCCGATTCCGCGGCCATGGCGCCCGTGCTGGGAGAGATCGCGCGGCGCGGCCTGTTGTGGCTGGACAGCCGGACCACCGCGAAGAGCGCCGGCCTGACCCTCGCGCGGGAGCTTCAGATGCCCTTCGCCGGGCGCGACATCTTCCTCGACAACGAGATGACCGTGCCGGCGGTGCGCGCCCAGCTCGCCAAGACGGAGCAGGTGGCGCGCCGCCAAGGCTACGCCATCGCCATCGGCCACCCGCACGATGCGACAATCGACGCACTGGCCTCCTGGATGCCGGAGGTGCAGAAACGCGGCTTCGTCCTGGTTCCGGTCAGCGCCGTCGTGCGCGCCCATCACGCCGGCGGGTGACCGCCGGTCCCGCTTGAGGAGAGTTCCATGGCTGACACCTACAAGGTCGGCGGCATGACCTGCGGCGGCTGCGCCCGCTCCGTCACCAACGCCATCGGCAAGCTGGCGCCGGGCGCCGCCGTGACGGTGGACCTGGAGGCCGGCACCGTGGCCGTCGAGGGCGGAGTCGCGCCGGAGACGGTGAGGAAGGCCGTGGAAGGCGCCGGCTTCGACTTCGGCGGCCAAGCCTGAGAAGGGCTTCAGGCCTGAGAAAGCCCTAAAGCGGATTGCAATCCGCTTTGGACCGCGACGGCGGCCCCGGCCGCACATGCGGCCGAAGCCCGCCGGCAAGTGAGGCGATGTGAGTCTAAAGCGAACGGAAGTTCGTTTTAAGCCGCCTGAGGACGGCGCAGCCGCCACACCAGCAGGCCGCCGGCCCAGGACAGCGAGACCGCCAGCGCGGCGCCGAGCGCCACGAACCGTCCGGCGGGCTCGGCCAGCAGATGGGCGGTGGTCAGCGCCAGGGCGAGGCCGGGGTTGGTCAGCAGCGCGCTGCGCATCGCCGCGGCGACCACGCCGCCGCCCAGGCGGCCGTGCAGGATCGCCGTCAGGCTGGTCAGAGCGATGGGGAACACGGCGGCGATCCCGGTGGCTGCCGGCCCGATGCTGTGGCTGAGCGTGGTCACGGTGGCGACCAGCAGGCCGACGAGTCCGGCGCGGGCCGGGATGTCGTACCAGCGCGACCGCGCGGTCCGGACCAGCTTGTCCGCCGGAATCGGCGCCGACACCGCCCAGGCGGCGATCCCATAGCAGGCCAGCGTGAGCAGAAGCGCCAGCGGCAGAGTCCATTCGACGGCGGAGCGCAGGCTGGCCGCCGTGGCGATCCAGAAGACGGAGCTGGTGATGACCGTCGCCGGCATGCTCCAGCGCGGGGCGATCCGCACCAGAAGCGCCAGATAGAGGACGATCGTCGCGTTCCCGACCATCCCTGACAGGGCGGCATCGGCGACGAAGCCGTCGCCATGCTCCATCGCGAGCAGCACGAAGGCCGGGCCGGTCGAGACGGGCAGGGCGGTGATCATGCCGCCATAGAAGGGGCCGGCCTTCTCCGCCGCCAGCGAGGCGGCGACGACGACCAGGGCCGCCGCCACGATCTTGACGATCAGCGGCAGCAGCAGCGCATCGAGGGGCATACGGTCCCTACCGGGCGGAGGTCTCGCGGACGGTTTCCTCCGCGGCGCGGATCAGGGCCATCGACTTGTTGACGGTCTCCTGATACTCGGCCTCCGGATCGCTGTCGGCGACCACGCCGCCGCCGGCCTGCACGTACATCATGCCGTCCTTCAGCACGGCGGTGCGCAGCGCGATGCAGGTGTCCATGGCGCCCGACGCGCCGAAATAACCGACACAGCCGGCGTAGACGCCGCGGCGGGCCTTCTCCAGCTCGTCGATGATCTGCATGGCGCGGACCTTCGGCGCTCCCGAGACGGTGCCGGCCGGGAAGCCGGCGATCAGGGCATCCAGCGCGTCGTGCTTGGGGTCGAGGTCGCCTTCGACGTTGGACACGATGTGCATGACGTGGCTGTACAGCTCCACGATCATCTTCTGCGTCACCTTGACGGTGCCGGTGCGCGCCACGCGGCCCACGTCGTTGCGGCCGAGGTCGAGCAGCATCAGATGCTCGGCCAGCTCCTTCGGATCGCTCAGCAGGTCCTCGGCCAGCGCCTGGTCCTCCTCCGCCGTGGCGCCGCGCTTGCGGGTGCCGGCGATGGGGCGGACGGTCACCTTGCCGTCGCGCACGCGCACCAGGATCTCCGGGCTGGAGCCGACGACCGACAGCTCGCCGAAGTCGCAGTGGAACAGGAAGGGCGACGGGTTCAGGCGGCGCAGCGTGCGGTACAGCGCCAGCGGCGACGGCTTGAAAGGGAAGCGGATGCGCTGGGACGGCACGACCTGGAAGATGTCGCCGGCGCGGATGTACTCCTTCGCCCGCTCGACGATCGCATGATACTCCTCGCGCGTCGTGTTGGAGGTCCAGGCGAGCGGCAGCCCGTCCTTGGTCCGCGGCTCCCGCCGGTAGGGCAGGGGGCGCTCCAGATCGGCCACCGCGTCCATCAGCCGCTCGCGGGCGTCGCCGTAGGCGGCGGCGCCGTCGACCCCCGGCTTCGGCCAGACGGGGGTGACCAGAGTCACCGAATCGGTGTGGCTGTCGAAGATGGCGACGATGCTCGGCCGCGACAGGATGGCGTCGGGGATGCCCAGCTCGTCCGGGTTGTCGTCCGGCAGCCGCTCCATCAGCCGGACCATGTCGTAGGTCAGGTAGCCGAACAGGCCGGCGGCCATCGGCGGCAGCGCGTCCGGCAGGTCGATGCGGCTCTCGTTGATGAGGGCGCGCAGCGACTCCAGCGGAGCGGCGTCGACGGGCTCGTAGGCGTCGCGGTCGTGCAGGGCGTTGCGGTTCACCTCCGCCCGGTCGCGGCGGCAGCGCCAGACCAGATCGGGCTTGAAGCCGATCACCGAGTAGCGGTCGCGCCGCGACCCCGCCCCGCGCTCCGCCGATTCGAAGAGGAAGCCGAAGGGGCGCCCGTCGGCCAGCTTCATGTAGGCGGAGACGGGAGTCTCCAGATCGCTGACCAGCGTGGTCCACACCACCTGCGGCGTGCCGGCCTCATAAGCGGTGTGGAAGGCGGCGGATTCCGGCTGAACCTTCACGGGACGGGCCTCGATTGAGTGTGGTTAGTTGCCGCTGGCGAAGAACTGGTCGATGCGGTTGCGGTGAACCTCGACCGGGTAGCTGTTGCGCAGCGCGTTGCCGAACTGGGCCATGATGTCGCTTTCCAGCCCCTGGGCGACGGTGCTCTCCACGGTCGCCAGCGTGGCGTCGGCCGCCGCCGGGTCCGCCGGGATGATCTCCTTCAGGCGGGCGACGACCTGGCTGTCGGCGGTGGCGCCGGTCACCGTCTCGCCGGGCTTCACCTCGAACAGCTTGCGCACCAGCTCGCCCGGCAGCCCCTCGACCGAACGGGCGTCGCGGGTGAAGGGCGTGGTCATGGCGAAGCTGGCGCCGGACTGGCCGGCGACGTCCTGCGCCGCGGCCTCCGAGCCCTGCTTCAGCTTGGCGGCAATGTCCTGGGCCTTCTCGGCGGCCAGCTTGGCGCGCTTGTCGTCCTGCCAGCCGGCGACGGCCTGATCGCGCACCTCGGCCAGCGGCTTGGGCGCGGCCGGCGTCACGCCGTCGACGCGCACCGCGTAGAAGACGTTGTTGGGCGCTTCGGTCAGGTTCGAGGTGGCGCCGGAGGCGAGCTGGAAGGCGGTCTGCACCATGGCGGCGAAGTTCGCGCGGCCGGGAGCGGCGTCCTGGCCGTCCGGCGCCTTGCCGCTGCTGTCCACCGCGGCGATCTTGGCGATGGGCAGCGACTGGGCCTGGGCGACCTCCTCCAGCGGGGCGCCGCTGGCGAGCTGGTCCTCGACCCGGTTGGCGATGGAGTAGAGCGAATCCATCGCCTTCTCCTTGCGCAGCTCGGCCAGGAGCTGGTCGCGGGCCTCCTCGAAGCTCTTGGTGGCGCCCGGCTGGACGGCGGTGACCGTCAGGACGTGCCAGCCCAGCCCGCTGCGCACGGCGTCGCTGACCGCACCCTGGGCCAGCGCGAAGGCGGCGTCGCCGATCTCCGGCAGCTCGTTGCGGGTGACGTTGTCGAGCGTGATGACGTCGGTCCCGGCGTCCTTGGCGGCGGCGGTCAGGCCCTTGGTCTTGGCGGCCTCGGCGATCTGCCTGGCCTTCGCCTCGTCGTCGGCCAGCACCATCTCCACCGTGCGGCGCTCCGGCGTGCCGAGTTCGTCGGCGCGCTCGTCATAGGCGGCGCGCAGCTCGGCGTCGGGGATCTGGATGTCCTTGGCGATCTCGTCGGCGGAGAGCTGGGCGATGCTCAGCGCGCGGTATTCCGGCGCGGTGAAGCGGACCTGATGGTCCTCGTAATAACGGGTCAGCTCCGCCTCGTCGGGCACGCCGACGTCGCCGATGGCGGCGTTGGGCAGGGTGACCACCTCGGCCACGCGGCGCTCCCCGCGGAAGCGGTAGAGGTCCTGGACCAGCGGCTTCGGCGGGGTCACCCCGGCGCCGACCGCCCCGGCGACCAGCTCGCGCGCGGTCTCGCGGCGCAGCAGGGCGACGTAGCCGTCCTCGGTGAGCTGGTTGTTGCGCAGCACGCTGCGGAACTGGTTCGGGTCGAACTGGTTCTGCGCGTTGCGGAAGGCCGGTTCCTCGGCGATGCGCCGGCGCACCACGTCCGGACCGACCGAGATCCCGGCGTCGCGCGCCGCCTGATCGTAGAGCGCGCGCTGCACGAGCGCCGACAGAGACTGGTCGAGCAGGCCGAACTGGCGCGCCTGCTCCGTCGTCAGGTTGCCGCCCAGCATCGGGCGCAGCCGCTCCATCTGGCGGCGGAACTCCTGGTCCAGCTCCGCCCGGTCGATATCCACCTTGCCGACGGACGCGACGGTGCTGGAGATCCCGCCTGTGCGGATCATGTCGCCGATGCCCCAGGCCGCGAAGCTGACGATGAGGAGCACGAACAGGATCTTGACGACCCACGAACCGGCGTAAGTGCGGATGAACTGAAGCATGGGACCCGAAGTGAGTGCGCAAAGGGCGGCCCTGCGGCCGGGGCGGCATCATAGGCACCCCGCGAAAGCCCGGCAACACCCCATTTCCCCCGCGATTCCCCATCGGAAAGAACCCGTTGGGCGGGTGGAAATGCCCCGCACTCCTTGCTAGACAGGGGGCGCACTTTGCCAACGAACACCCGCACCAACAAACGAGAGCCGGAGGACGTAAACGCCATGGCCGCACGCCGCAAACTGATTGCCGGGAACTGGAAGATGAACGGGCTGAAGGCCGACGGGCTCGACCTCGCCTCTGACCTCGCCGGACGCCTGACGGGGGCCGGGACGGTCGCCTTCGACATGCTGGTGTGCCCGCCCTTCCCGCTGCTGTTCCCGGTGGGCGACGCCATTTCCGGCAGCCCGCTGGCGCTCGGCGCGCAGGACTGCCACGCCAAGACCTCCGGCGCGCACACCGGCGACGTCAGCCCGGCCATGCTGACCGATGCCGGCTGCCGCTACGTCATCCTCGGCCATTCGGAGCGCCGCGCCGACCACGCCGAATCCGACGCCCAGGTCGCCGCCAAGGCCGCCGCCGCCCACAAGGCGGGCCTGATCGCCATCATCTGCGTCGGCGAGACGGAGGCCCAGCGCGACGCCGGGCAGGCGAACAGCGTCGTCGCCAGCCAGCTCAAGGGCTCGATTCCGGAGGGCGCCACCGCGGCGAACACCGTCATCGCCTACGAGCCGGTCTGGGCCATCGGCACCGGCAAGACCGCCACGCCCGACGACGTCAAGGCGATGCACGCCCACATCCGGGCGGAGCTGGCCGGCAAGACCGCCGATCCCGACGCGGTGCGCGTCCTCTACGGCGGTTCGGTGAAGCCGGGCAACGCGGCGGAACTGATGGCGGTGGAGAATGTGGACGGCGCGCTGGTCGGCGGGGCCGCGCTGAAGGCGGACGATTTCTGGGCGATCGCCACCAGTTGCCGCTAGCATATCGCGCAGGACCGCGTTAAAAACAGTGGGCGCGCGCCACGGGCCCTTGCCAAGGTCCGTGGCGCGCTGTTGGTTTGGGCGGTCCCTGCGGATCGCTCCGGGAAGGGATCAAGGGAACGGGTTGCATGGAATCGGTGCTTCTGGTCATTCACCTGCTGATCGCCCTGGCGCTCGTCGGGGTCATCCTGATCCAGCGGTCGGAAGGCGGCGGTCTCGGCATCGGCGGCGGCAATATGGGCGGCATGATGTCCACCCGCGGCACCGCCAATCTGCTGACGCGGACCACCGGCATCCTGGCGGGCTGCTTCATGGCGACCAGCCTGGTCCTGGCGGTCCTGGCGGGCGCGCACAAGGCGCCGACCTCGATCATCGACACGATGCCGGCCCAGCCCGTGGCCCCGGCGGCACCCGCCCAGCCGGCCGCGCCGGCGCAGCCCGCCCCGCCGGTCGCCCAGTAACAGCGGCCCGGCAAACGCGACCCGGCTCCGGCCGGGTCCGACGCGAGGCGGCCTCCCCCGAAGCCGCCTCTTTCTTTTGAGGATCGTCGATCCGGGCAGAGCCCGGGGGACGGTCCGAACTCGGGGAACGGATCAGGCTCTGAAGGTCTTCGGACGGACATGACTCGCTACATCTTCATCACCGGTGGCGTCGTTTCCTCGCTGGGCAAAGGTCTGGCGTCGGCGGCGCTTGGGGCGCTTCTCCAGGCGCGCGGCTACAAGGTGCGGCTTCGCAAGCTGGACCCGTACCTGAACGTGGACCCCGGCACGATGAGCCCGTACCAGCACGGCGAGGTCTATGTGACCGACGACGGCGCTGAGACCGACCTCGACCTCGGCCATTACGAGCGCTTCACCGGCGTGGCCGCGCGCCGTGGCGACAACATCACCACGGGCCGCATCTATTCGACGGTGATCGCCAAGGAGCGCCGCGGCGACTATCTGGGCGCCACCGTGCAGGTGATTCCGCACGTCACCGACCAGATCAAGGACTTCATCCGCGCCGACACGACCGACGAGGATTTCATCCTCTGCGAGATCGGCGGCACGGTGGGCGACATCGAGTCGACCCCCTTCCTGGAGGCCATCCGCCAGTTCGGCAACGAGGTCGGTCCGGAGAACGCGCTGTTCATCCACCTGACCCTGCTGCCCTACATCCCGACGGCGGGCGAGCTGAAGACCAAGCCGACCCAGCATTCCGTGAAGGAACTGCTGGGCATGGGCATCCAGGCGAACATCCTGCTCTGCCGCGCCGACCGTCCGATTCCGGACAACGAGCGCCGCAAGATCGCGCTGTTCTGCAACATCCGTCCGGAACGCGTGATCGCCGCCCTGGACGTCGATTCGATCTATCAGGTGCCGGTCAGCTACCACGAGGAAGGTTTCGACACCCAGGTGCTGGCCTATTTCGGCCTGCCGACCGAGGGCAAGCCGGACCTGTCGCGCTGGACCAGCATCATGGAGCGCGTGCGCAAGCCGCAGGGCGAGGTGACCATCGCCGTCGTCGGCAAGTACACCAGCCTGCTCGACAGCTACAAGTCGCTGGCCGAGGCTCTGACCCACGGCGGCATCGCCAACAACGTGAAGGTCAAGCTGGACTGGATCGACTCGGAGATCTTCGAGGACGACACCGCCGTCCAGAGGCTGGAGAACGTCCACGGCATCCTGGTGCCGGGCGGCTTCGGCTCGCGCGGCACGGAGGGCAAGATCCGCGCCGCCCAGTTCGCCCGCGAGCGCAAGGTGCCGTACTTCGGCATCTGCTTCGGCATGCAGATGGCGGTGATCGAATCGGCCCGCAACATGGCCGGGATCGTCGACGCCGGCTCGACCGAGCTGGGCAAGCCCGGCAACCCGGTGGTCGGCCTGATGACCGAGTGGATGCGCGGCAACAGCCTGGAGAAGCGCACGGAAGGCACCGATCTCGGCGGCACCATGCGGCTCGGCACCTACCCGGCGAAGCTGGTCCCCGGCAGCAAGGTCGCGGAGGTCTACGGCACCACCGACATCACCGAGCGGCACCGCCACCGCTACGAGGTGAACGTCTACTACAAGGAGCGTCTGGAGAAGGTCGGCCTGCTGTTCTCCGGCCTGTCGCCGGACGGCGAACTGCCCGAGATCGTCGAGATCCCGGACCATCCCTGGTTCATCGGCGTGCAGTTCCACCCGGAGCTGAAGTCCAAGCCCTTCGACCCGCACCCGCTCTTCACCTCCTTCATCAAGGCGGCGATCGAGCAGAGCCGGCTGGTCTGATGTGACCATACGGGGGAGGGCATTCCTCCCCCGCGTGTTCCGGTTCCGGGTTTCCCGTGGGTATAGTGACAGCGGCGGCCGAGCCAACGGTCGCCGCTTTTGCGTTATGGGCCAGGGAAAAACCAAGGGAAGGGACACAACCATGACCGACATCAGCATTCCCGCCGGCGACGGCGGCAGCTTTTCCGCCTATGTGGCCAAGCCGACGGGCGGCGGACCGGCGCCGGGACTCGTCGTCATCCAGGAAATCTTCGGGGTCAATCAGGTCATGCGCGACCTGTGCGACGGCTTCGCCGCCCAAGGCTGGCTGGCCGTCTGCCCGGACCTGTTCTGGCGGCAGGAGCCGGGTGTCCAGATCACGGACAAGACCCAGGAGGAATGGAACCGCGCCTTCGCCCTGATGAACGGCATGGATCAGGACAAGGCGGTGGACGATCTCAAGGCCACGCTCGCGTGGCTGCGCCAGAATCCGGATTGCACGGGCAAGGCGGGGTCGGTCGGCTACTGCCTGGGCGGGCGGCTGGCCTTCATGATGGCGGCGCGCTCCGATTCCGACGCCAACGTCAGCTATTACGGCGTCGGCCTCGACGGTCTGGCCGGCGAGGCGGCGAGCATCACCAAGCCGCTGCTGATGCACATCGCCGAGAAGGACCAGTTCGTCCCGGCGGAGGCGCGGGAGAAGATCCTGGCCGCGGTGAAGGGCAACCCGCATGTCACCGCCCATGTCTATCCCGGCGTCGACCACGCCTTCGCCCGTGCGGGCGGCGCCCATTTCGACGCCGAGGCGGCGGAGCTGGCCAACGGACGCACGGCAGCCTTCTTCAAGCAGCATCTGGGTTGACGCCATTCCGGTTGACCGGGATCGCCGATATCTGGGAAGGAATGGGCAGCGCGAGGGGGCCTTCGGCATGCGCCCCCTCGCTTTGCTTTTTGGAGAGCACGGGATGACCACCGCCAAGACCGTCCAGATCGGCAACCTGACCATCGCCAACGACCGGCCCTTCACCCTGATCGCCGGACCGTGCCAGATGGAAAGCCGCGACCACGCGCTGGAGACGGCCGCGGCGTTGGTGGAGATGACCGGCGCGCTGGGCATCGGGCTGATCTACAAGTCGTCCTTCGACAAGGCCAACCGCACCTCCATCAGCACGGCGCGCGGTCTCGGCATGGACAAGGCGCTGCCGATCTTCGCCGAGATCAAGGAGCGGTTCGGCTGCCCGGTGATCACCGACGTGCACGAGGCCGACCAGTGCGCCCCGGTGGCCGAGGTGATGGACGTCCTGCAGATCCCGGCCTTCCTGTGCCGCCAGACCGATCTGCTGATCGCCGCCGCCAAGACGGGCCGGGCGGTCAACGTCAAGAAGGGCCAGTTCCTCGCCCCCTGGGACATGAAGAACGTCGCGGCGAAGCTGGTGGCGTCGGGCAACGACAAGGTCCTGCTGTGCGAGCGCGGCGCCAGCTTTGGCTACAACACGCTGGTGTCGGACATGCGGTCCCTGCCGATCATGGCGGAGACCGGGTTCCCGGTGGTGTTCGACGCCACCCATTCCGTTCAGCAGCCGGGCGGGCAGGGCACCACCTCCGGCGGCCAGCGCGAGTTTGTTCCGGTGCTGGCGCGCGCCGCCATCGCGGTGGGCGTCGCCGCCGTCTTCATGGAGACCCACGAGAATCCGGACTGCGCGCCCAGCGACGGCCCGAACATGGTCCCGCTGAAGGAAATGCCGGCCCTGCTGGCGCGGCTCCAGGCCTTCGATCGGCTCGCAAAAGGCTGACGAAAGGACAGGTTTGGGAACGGCGTGGCGGTCGCGGCGTTGCCTTGGCACCGCGGGCGCCGCGCTTATGGTGGAGCGCCCGCGGAATGAGCCATGGAGCAACGCCATGAAGCCGATCCGCCTGTGCGCCATCGCCGCCATCGCCAGTGTGGGCGCGATGATCGCCGTTCCCGCTTTCGCGCAATCGACCGCGCCGTCCGCAACGCCTTCCACCACGCCGATGCCGCAGGCCAAGCCGGCCATGCCGCCGGGCCACAGCGGCACCACCACCGCGCCGCCGATGGGCAGCGGATCGTCGTCGACGACGGCGAAGGCCAAGGTCATCGACCTCAACACAGCCGGCAAGGACGAGCTTCAGACCCTGCCGGGAATCGGCGAGGCGCGGTCCGAGGCCATCGTGAAGAACCGCCCCTACCGGTCCAAGGACGAGCTGGTCAGCAAGAAGATCGTCCCGCAGAACGTCTACGACGACATCAAGGGCCGGATCGCCGCGGTCGGCGGCTCCAAGACCAGCGCCTCGGCGGCGACCGCCCCGAAGAAGTGAGAGGGAAGCGGCCCTCTTTCCTAAACTGTGGAATGGGGGCCGCCCTTACAGGCTGAAGCTCCGGTAGGTGATCGGCGCCTCAGCCGTGCCGCCGTCCTCCGCGGCGATCTCGGCGAGCAGACCATGATGCTCCGAGAGGTCGCACACCGGGTCGGTGTTGTCGGCGCTTCCGGTCAGCGCCAGCGCCTGGCAGCGGCAGCCGCCCCAGTCGATTTCCTTCTGGTCGCAGCTCCGGCAGGGCTGGGGCATCCAGTCGGTGCCGCGGTAGCGCTGGAAGGCCGCGGAGTTGGCCCAGATGTCGGCCAGCGGACGCTCCGTCACCCGGTCGAAACTCATGCCGGGGATCGTCTCGGCGGCGTGGCAGGGCAGGACCGAGCCGCTGGGCGTCACGTTCAGGAACTTGCGCCCCCAGCCGCCCATGCAGGCCTTGGGGCGCTTGGCGTAATAATCCGGCACCACGTAGTCGACGACCAGCCGGCCCTTCAGCTCCGGCAGGCGGGCGCGCACCCGCTCGTCCATGCGGACCAGCTGCTCGCGGGTCGGCATCAGGGCGGCGCGGTTCTTCAGCGCCCAGCCGTAATACTGGACGTTGGCGATCTCGATGCGGCCGGCCTTCAGCTCCAGCGCCATGTCGATGAAATCGTCGACCCGGTCGATGTTGTGGCGCTGCACGATGGCGTTGACGGTCAGCGCCATGCCAACGTCGGTGACCGCGCGCGCCACCTCCAGCTTCTTCGGCTGGCCGCCGGGAAAGCCGCTGATCAGTTCGGCCTTGGCGGGCACCGTGTCCTGAAAGCCGATCTGCACATGCTGGAGCCCGGCGTCGCGCAGCCGCTCCAGCCGCGCCCGGTCGAGCAGCACCGCCGAGGTGATGAGGTTGGCGTAGAGCCCGGCCGCGGTGGCGTGGGCGATCAGCGCCTCCAGGTCCTTGCGCGCCGTCGGCTCCCCGCCGGAGAAATGGACCTGGATGATGCCGAGGTCGGCCGCCTCGTCGAGCACGCGGCACCAGGCGGCGGTGTCCAGCTCGCGGCTGGCCGGGTCGAGGGCCAACGGGTTGGAGCAGTAGGCGCAGCGCAGCGGGCAGCGGTGCGTCAGTTCCGCCAGCAGGGCCAGCGGCGGTTCGAGTCCGGTCGTGGCGCCACAGAAGGTCATCGGGTCAGGAACCCCTTCGTGATCATGTCGCCCAACAGTTCCAACACATCCGCGGCGATCTCCTCCCGCGGCGCGTCGAATTGCGCGGCCAGCGCGGCGATGGCCGTGCCCACCGTTGCCGGAGGCTGGTCCGCCTGAGGCCGTGCAGTGACGGCCCGCACCACCTCCAGCGCCACCTCGTCCAGGATCAGCACGCGCTCCGGCCCCAGAAGCTGCCAGTGTCCGCGCACCCGGTCCTGGCGGAGCATGACGCCGGGGGCCAGCCGGACCCGGTCCTCCTCGGTCACGCCGTCCGTCATCGCCGGTAGACCGTCGGTTCCATGTCGTCCGGCACGAAGGCGCCGGGCGGGATCAGGCCGGGCGACACATAGGCGTGGTGGAGCGCGTCCAGCTGCGCCCACAGCAGCTCCGCCTTGTGGCGCAGTGCGGCGATCACCTGCTGCTGCTGCTCCGGTGTGCGGGCGTTGTCGAGCACATAGTCGAGCCCGAACTCGACGTCGCGCGGCGCCTCGTCCAGCCGCTTGCGGAAGTAGGACAGGGTGGCGTCGTTGGCGAAGGCGTAATAGGCCTCGAACCCGGCGATGCGCTCGCGGTGGATGGCCGGGGCGAACAGCTCGGTCAGGGACGAGGCAACGGCCTCCAGCGTCGATTTGCTCGACACGAAGTTGACGTAGGAATCCACGGCGTAGCGGGTCGCCGGCAGGATGCCCCTCAGTGAGGTGACATAGTCGCGGTCCAGACCCAGCCCGTCGGTCAGGCGCAGCCAGCGCTCGATTCCGCCGACCTTGCCCTCCTCGCGCTCCCGGCTCTCGCCGAAGCCGTCATGGTCGAGCACGCGCTGAATCCAGATGCGGCGCAGCGCCGGATCGTCCATCCGCGCCATCAGGGCCAGATCCTTCTTCGGAATGCAGACCTGATAGTAGAAGCGGTTCAGCGCCCAGGCCTGGACCTGCCCGCGCTTCAGCTTCCCGCCGTGCAGCAGTTTGTGGAAGGGGTGGAGGTCGTGGTACTGGCGCTCGCCGATGGCGCGCAGCTCGCGTTCCAGACCTTCGCGCGACAGCGGTGACGTCATAGGGTGAACTCCATCCCGTCGTGGGCGATCTCCCAACCTTCGGCGGCGGCGGCGGCCCGTTCGGGCGAGTCGTCCAGCAGCGCCGGGTTGGTGTTGTTGATGTGGACGAAGACCTTGCGCCGCACGCCCAGGTCCGCGAAGGCGGCGATCGAGCCGTCCGGGCCGGACATCGCCATGTGGCCCATGCGCTGGCCGGTCTTGCTGCCGGTGCCGGCACGGATCATCTCGTCGTCGGTCCAGGTAGTGCCGTCGAACAGCACCAGTGGCGCACCGCGCAGCCGGTCGGCCAGCCAGCCCGGCATGGCCGAGCAGCCGGGGATGTAGAAGAACTCCCCATCGCCGTTGCGGTCGCGGATGCGCAGCGCCACCGTGTCCTCCGCCACCGAGCCGAAGCCGGCGGCCGACGGGTCCTCCAGATAGAGCGCGACCTTGCCGGGCACGGCGAAGGCTTCAATCTCGAAGGGGAAGGGGGTTCCGGCGGCGTCGGCGGGAACCCAGGGCCGATCCAGCGCCATGGCGCGGCGCGGCGCCAACTCCGGGTTGACCACCCGGAAGACGGCGTTCGCCTCCAGCACGCCGTGCACCCGGTCGGTGGCGTAGACGGCCAGCGGCTGGGATTCGCGCAGCGTCAGCAACCCCGCCACATGGTCGATGTCGGCGTTGGTCAGCACCGCCGCGGCGATGGGGCTGTGGCGCACGCCGGTCTGCGGGTGCAGCGCCGGGTTGGCGAGGATCTGCCGGCCGATGTCCGGCGAGGCGTTCAGCAGCAGCCAGCGCCCGTCGCCGCCACTGACGGCGAGCGACGACTGGGTGCGCGGCCGGGCCGCCGGATCGCCGGTGCGGGCGCGGCGGCAGCCCGCGCAGTTGCAGTTCCACTGGGGAAAACCGCCGCCCGCGGCGGAGCCAAGGACGAGAATCGTCAGCATGGGATGCCTTTCCGAATCAGGCGGCCCGAATCAGGCGGCGGTCGTCACGCATGGGAACCGGCCGGCGCTCAGAGACGGGCGCAGGCGTAGGCGTTGATCTCGGTGCCGACGGCGATTTCGACGATCTGGGGCTTGCGCCAGGTCTTCATGGTTGGGTCCTCCGCGCTTGGATTGGCCTTGGGGTGATTCCCAGGGGCTGTTGCCGCCCGCCGCGGGCGGCCCCGCTAGCGAACGTTAGAACGCTACGGGTACGGGACAAGGTGGTCTATGCGACTTTGGAAGCAGGTGCGCTGCACAACCGGATAGGGTGCTCCACCGTCCGGGCGTCCTTCCCTGCGAGTTTGCGCCCCAGCGGCCTTGCATCCCCCCGCACGCGAGGCTATCAAGCCCGCGCGCTTCTTTTTCGCCTGGAAAGATCATCCGCCTGGAAAGATCACCCAGCGGACGCGCGCAACGCGGAGGAAGGACAAACATGAGCGCCATTACCGAAATCCACGCCCGCGAGATCCTCGACAGCCGCGGGAACCCGACCGTCGAGGTGGACGTCCTGCTCGAATCCGGCGCCTTCGGCCGCGCCGCCGTCCCGTCGGGCGCCTCGACCGGCGCGCACGAGGCGGTGGAACTGCGCGACGGCGACAAGTCCCGCTACGGCGGCAAGGGCGTGCTGAAGGCCGTGGAGTCGGTCAACGGCGAGATCTTCGACGCCATCGCCGGCCTCGACGCCTCCAACCAGCGCGCCCTCGACCTCGCCATGATCGAGCTGGACGGCACCCCCAACAAGGGCCGGCTCGGCGCCAACGCCATCCTCGGCGTCTCGCTCGCCGTCGCCAAGGCCTCGGCGGAAGAGGCGGCCCTGCCGCTGTTCCGCTACGTCGGTGGCGCCTTTGCCAACCTGCTGCCGGTGCCGATGATGAACATCATCAACGGCGGCGCCCACGCCGACAACCCGATCGACATCCAGGAGTTCATGGTCATGCCGGTCGGCGCCGAGAACGGCGCCGAGGCCATCCGCATGGGCTCGGAGATCTTCCAGGCGCTCAAGAAGAAGCTCAAGGACGCCGGGCACAACACCAACGTCGGCGACGAGGGCGGCTTCGCCCCCAACCTCGCCTCGACCGAGGACGCGCTGGGCTTCGTGATGAAGGCGATCGAGGCCGCCGGCTACAAGCCGGGCGACGACGTCATGCTGGCCATCGACGCCGCCTCGACCGAGTTCTTCAAGAACGGCAAGTACGAGCTGGCCGGCGAGGGCAAGTCGCTGGCGCCGGAGCAGATGGTCTCCTACTGGGCCGATCTGGTCGGCCGCTACCCGATCATCTCGATCGAGGACGGCATGGCCGAGGACGACTGGGAAGGCTGGAAGGCGCTGACCGACGCCATCGGCGGCAAGGTGCAGCTGGTCGGCGACGACCTGTTCGTGACCAACCCGGCGCGTCTGGCGGACGGCATCAAGAAGGGCGTGGGCAACTCGATCCTGGTCAAGGTCAACCAGATCGGCACCCTGTCGGAGACGCTGGAGGCCGTGGACATGGCGCACAAGGCCGGCTACACGGCGGTCCTGTCGCACCGCTCGGGCGAGACCGAGGACAGCACCATCGCCGATCTGGCGGTCGCCACCAACTGCGGCCAGATCAAGACCGGCTCGCTGTCGCGCTCCGACCGTCTGGCCAAGTACAACCAGCTGATCCGCATCGAGGAGATGCTCGGCACCGCCGCCCGCTTCGCCGGCCGCGGCATCCTCAAGGCGTAACACGCTCTTAAGGATTTCCTTCGGAGAAGGCCCCTTTCCGGGACACCGGGAAGGGGCTTTTTTCTGTGGTCTCTTCCGGGTGTGCGCCCGGTGCGCGGGAGATTTCCAAATCACCACCGTGCAAGGGGCGCGCGCTTCTGGTAAACAGCCGCCATAGTTTCGCCCGCTTGGGCCGGCACCCTCTCAACGACGGCTTTTCCCGCCCGGACAGGACCCTCGACGCATGACCAAGACCACTTCTTTCGCCGCCCTTCTGCTCGGCGGCCTGCTGTGCAGCGGTTCCGTCCTCGCGCAGACGGTTTCGCTGCAGGACCGTCTGGACCGGCTGGAGTCGGGGGTGGAGGCGCTGGGCGGGCGCATCGAGGTGGCCCAGGCCTACCCGGGCAATTCCTACACGCGGGGGCAGACCGCCGAGATCCAGCCTTCGCTGGCCGCCGATTTCGAGGTGCGGCTGCAGAAGCTGGAGCGCGCCCTGTCGGAGCTGACCGGGCGCTACGAAGAGGCGACCTATCAGATCTCGCAGATGAAGGATCGGCTGGAGCGGGTCAACAGCGACATCGACTTTCGCCTGAAGGAGCTGGAGAGCAAGGGCGGCGGGGCGGCCAGCGACCCGTTCGGCGCCCCGGCCAAGCCCAGCGCGGCGGCTCCGGCCGCGGCCCCCAGCGCCGCCAAGGCGCCCGAGAAGGCCCCTGAAAGGACAGCCGACAAGCCGGCGGAGAAGCAGACCGCCGCCCTGGCGCCGCTTCCCGCCAACTCGACCCCGGAGAAGCAGTACGAGCACGCCTTCGAGCTGCTGCGCCAGTCCGACTACGACAAGGCGGAGAAGGCATTCAGCGATTTCCTGGCGAAGAACAAGGGCCACCAGCTTGCCGGCAACGCCCAGTACTGGCTGGGTGAGACCTACTACGTCCGCAACAAGTTCCAGGACGCCGCCGTGGCCTTCGCCGAGGGCGTGCAGAAGTACCCGAAGAACAACAAGGCGGCGGACAATCTGCTGAAGCTCGGCATGTCGCTGCAGCAGCTCAACCAGAAGAAGGACGCTTGCACGGCGTTCAACCAGTTGATCACCAAGTTCCCGGAGGCGTCGGCCAGCGTGAAGCGTCGCGCCGACACCGAGCGCCGCCGCCTGAACTGCGCCTGACGGGTGCGGTGAACGCGTCCGACCCGTCCGGGCCGATTTCCGCGGGTGAGTTTGCCACCCGCATGGACCGGCTGGGCGGCTTTGAGACGCGGCCGCGTGTGGCGGTTGGCGTGTCCGGTGGGGCGGACAGCCTCGGGCTGGCTTTGCTCGCCCAACGATGGGCGGCGGAACGGGGCGGGGATGTCCTCGCGCTGATCGTTGATCATGGCCTGCGCGCGGAGTCGGCGGCGGAGGCCGCCCGGGTGGGCGGCTGGCTCCAGGCGCGCGGCATCGCCCACGCTGTTCTGCGCTGGGACGGAGAGAAGCCGGCGACCGGCATCCAGGAGGCGGCCCGCGCCGCGCGCCACCGCTTGCTGGCCGAACACTGCCGGCAGGAGGGCATCCTCCATCTGGCGCTCGCCCACCATCGCGACGACCAGGCAGAGACGGTGCTGCTGCGCTTCGCCCGCGGCTCCGGCATTGATGGGCTGGCCGGTATGGCGGCGGTGCGCGCCGCGGGGGCGGTGCGGGTGATCCGGCCGCTGCTGGACCTGTCCCACGGGCGGATGGTGGCGACCTGCCGCGCCTTTGGCCAGGAGTGGATCGAGGACCCGTCCAACCGCAACCCGCGCTTTGCTCGCGCCCGCCTGCGTGCGGCGGGGGAGGCGCTGGTCGCCGAGGGATTGGACACGCCGCGTCTGGCCGACCTCGCCCGCCGGGCCGCCCGCGCCCGCAACGCGCTGGAAGCGGGGACCGCCGCCCTGCTGGCCGAGGCCGTGGAGATGTACCCCGAGGGTTGGTTGCGGCTGGACCCGAAGCCATTGCTGGAGGCAGCGGAGGAACTTGGCCTGCGCGCGCTGGCACGCTGCATCGCTGCGACGGGGGGCGGCGCCTACCCACCGAAGGACGAGGCGGTGGAGCGTCTGTTCGCCGAGATCGCCGACAGCGGCTTCCGCGGGCGCACGCTGGGCGGCTGCCGCATCGTCCCGCGGAGGGGGCGTTTGGTGATCGCGCGGGAGCCGGTCGGGGTCACCGAACGGCTGGACCTTACCCCAGGCGGAGAGGTCTGGTGGGATCGCCGATTCGCCGTTCGGCTGGGGGTAGGGGCGGGCGGTTCGCTCACCGTGGGAAAATTGGGGCAGGAGGGGTGGCAAAGGGTGCGGTCCGCAAGCCCGGATTCGGGCCGCATCGGCCTGCCCGAACCGGTCCGCGAGACGCTGCCGGCGCTGTGGGACGGAAATGGGCTGGTGGCGGCGCCGCATCTGGGCTTTTCGCGGCCCGGATTCCCCCTTTCGGCGGTCGCTTTGCACGCGCCCGGGGTGGTGTTGGCCGGTCCAGCTTTTCCGGTTGTTTCGGACCGTGTCGGCATTATTTAATCTGGGAACGTGCCCGTAAGCCCGGGAGGGGTGGCTCCGCATCAGCCTACCTTTCCGCGCAGGGTTCGCAGAAAGGCTTTTGACGTGAACAATTTCGGCAAGAATCTCGCGCTCTGGATCATCATAGGGCTGCTGTTGGTGGCCCTGTTCAACCTCTTCCAGAGCTCCTCCACGCGCAGCCCGCAGACGACGGTTCCGTTCAGCGAGCTTCTCGCCGAAGTGGACCGCGGCCAAGTGGCCGACGTCACCATCAAAGGAAACCAGGTCTCCGGCCACTTCACCGACGGCCGGTCCTTCAGCACCTACGTCCCGCCCGAAGCCGGGCTGGTCGAGCGGCTGACGCAGAAGAACGTGCGCATCAGCGCCGTTCCGGACGACAGCAACGTGCCGTCGCTGTTCTCCGTCCTGCTGTCCTGGTTCCCGATGCTGCTGCTGATCGGCGTCTGGATCTTCTTCATGCGTCAGATGCAGTCGGGCGGCGGCAAGGCCATGGGCTTTGGCAAGTCCCGCGCGCGCCTGCTGACGGAGAAGGTCGGCCGGGTCACCTTCGACGACGTCGCCGGCATCGACGAGGCCAAGCAGGAGCTGGCCGAAATCGTCGAGTTCCTGAAGGACCCGCAGAAGTTCCAGCGTCTGGGCGGCAAGATCCCGAAGGGCGTGCTGCTCGTCGGCCCGCCGGGCACCGGTAAGACCCTGACCGCGCGCGCCGTGGCGGGTGAGGCCAACGTGCCGTTCTTCACCATCTCCGGCTCCGACTTCGTCGAGATGTTCGTGGGCGTCGGCGCCAGCCGCGTCCGCGACATGTTCGAGCAGGGCAAGAAGAACGCCCCCTGCATCATCTTCATCGACGAAATCGACGCCGTCGGCCGCCATCGTGGCGCCGGCCTGGGCGGCGGCAACGACGAGCGCGAGCAGACCCTGAACCAGCTGCTGGTCGAGATGGACGGCTTCGAGGCGAACGAGGGCGTCATCCTCATCGCCGCGACCAACCGTCCGGACGTGCTCGACCCCGCGCTGCTGCGTCCGGGCCGCTTCGACCGTCAGGTCGTCGTTCCGAACCCGGACGTGCTGGGCCGCGAGAAGATCCTCAAGGTCCACATGCGCAAGGTGCCGCTGTCCCCGGACGTCGACGCCAAGGTCATCGCGCGCGGCACCCCGGGCTTCTCGGGCGCCGACCTCGCCAACCTCGTCAACGAGGCCGCGCTGCTCGCCGCCCGCATCGGCAAGCGCGTCGTCGGCATGGCCGAGTTCGAGGCCGCCAAGGACAAGGTCATGATGGGCGCGGAGCGCCGCTCCATGGTCATGACCGAGGACGAGAAGAAGCTGACCGCCTACCACGAGGCCGGTCACGCCATCGTCGCCATCCACCAGCCGGACAGCGATCCGGTGCACAAGGCCACCATCATCCCGCGCGGCCGCGCCCTGGGCATGGTGATGCGCCTGCCGGAAGGCGACCGCATCTCGCTGTCCCAGGCCAAGCTGCACGCCGACCTGCGCGTCGCCATGGGCGGCCGCATCGCGGAAGAGCTGATCTTCGGCAAGGACCGCGTGACCACCGGCGCGTCGGGCGACATCAAGATGGCCACCGACATGTCGCGCCGCATGGTCACCGAATGGGGCATGAGCGACAAGCTGGGCCCGCTGCTCTACGGCGAGCCGACGCAGGAGGTCTTCCTCGGCCACTCCGTCACCCAGCACAAGAACATGTCCGACGCCACGGCCCGCACGGTGGACGAGGAAATTCGCCGGATCGTGGACGAGGCGTACGGCGAGGCCCGCCGCATCCTGACGGAGAACATCGACCAGCTCCACACGATCGCCAAGGGTCTGCTGGAGTACGAGACCCTGAGCGGTGAGGACATCGCCCGCCTGCTGCGCGGCGAGCCGCTGATCCGCAACGACGAGCGCGAAGGCTTCTCCCCGGCCCCGCCGAAGCAGCCGACCCCGACCTCGGGCCGCCGCCCGTCGGTGCCGACCACCAAGGAAAGCGGCGGGATGGACCCGGAGCCCCAGGGCACCTGATGGCGTGCGCTTGATCCACACCGCAGCTTAAGTCAGCGAAACCGGCGCTCCGCAAGGGGCGCCGGTTTTTCTTTGCCGCCTTCCGCCTGTACGCGTCTCCCGTACGTCTTGGCGGAACCAAGGAGCGGGACCATCGTACTGAACAGGGTTGTCTCAACCGAAAGCGCCGCCGATGCTGTTCCTGCCCATCTACGACGACAACCCGACGCGGCGGACGCCGGTCGTCACCATGGCGCTGATCGCGCTGTGCGTGATGGTGTTCCTGTGGCAGCTCTCATTGGGGGCGCGGGCCGGAAATCTCGCGGTCTATTCCTTCGGCCTCGTTCCGGCGGTGCTGTTCGGCCACGCCGAGTTGCCGGAGCCGTTGCGGGTGGTTCCGCCCTGGATGTCCGTCATCACCTCCATGTTCATGCATGGCGGCTTCCTGCACATCGCCGGCAACATGCTGTACCTCTGGATCTTCGGCAACAATGTCGAGGACAGCATGGGGCGGGGCCGCTTCGTGGTCTTCTACCTGCTGTGCGGGACGGCGGCGGCGCTGGCTCAGAGCTTCGCCGCTCCAACGTCCGAAGTGCCGATGGTGGGGGCGAGCGGGGCCATCGGCGGGGTGCTCGGCGCCTACCTCGTGCTGCACCCGCGGGCGAATGTCGGCGTCTTCTTCTGGTTCATCATCATCGTGCGCGTCATCAGCGTCCCGGCGGTGCTGGTGCTGGGCTTCTGGTTTGTCGGGCAGATCCTGAGCGGGGTCACCACCCCGACCTCCGACGACAGCGGCGGGGTGGCCTTCTGGGCGCATGTCGGCGGGTTCGTCATGGGGGCGGCGCTGATCCCCTTCTTCAAGCGGCCCGAGGTGCGGTTGCTGGAGCCGCCGCACAGCCGCCCCTTCGCGGTCGTTCCGCCGGGCACCCGGTTGCGCCGCGGGAGCGTGCCGGAAGCGGGCGACCGTCGCCGTCCCTTTCGATAAATGATAGGCTGCGTCTATTGATGGGTTTTTATCATTCGATTGGACCTGTTGTCGGGCAGCGCTCATGCTGAGGCTGAACAAGAACGGCGGTGTTCGGGAGCCTCGCGATGACCAAGACCTTCAGCTTTGCCTGCATCCACTTCTCGGTGGCCTTCACGGTCGGCTATTTGATGACCGGCAGCATCGCGGTGGGCGGCGCGTTGGCGCTGGTGGAGCCGCTGTGCAACACGGTGGCCTATCACCTGCACGAGCGGGCCTGGGCGGCCCATGAACGCCGCAAGGCGCAGGCGGCCAAGGCGGAGCCGGCGGAGGGGACCGCGGTTCCGGCCTGAAAAGACCGGTGCTTATAATCCCCTCTCCCCTCTGGGGAGAGGGTCAGGGTGAGGGGGATGCGCTTGTGCCGAACTTACCGCTATGCGCAACCCCCCTCACCGGCCCTCGGGGCCACCCTCTCCCCAGAGGGGAGAGGGCCAAAGAACCGGGATACCAGTTCAGCGCGAACGCAGGTAGGCGAGCACCGTTTCCGGAGCGGATTCGCCGTAGGGGTCGCCGCCTTCGCCGGCGTCGTTGATGCCCGGCTCCTCGAACAGCTTCTCGATCACGCCGTCGGTCACCACCATGGCGTAGCGCCAGCTCCGCATGCCGAAGCCGACATGATCCTTGTTGATCAGCATACCCATGCGGCGGGTGAAGTGGCCCGAGCCGTCGGGGATCAGCTTGACGTTCTTCACGCCGAGATGCTTGCCCCACTGGAACATCACGAACGCGTCGTTGACGCTGAGGCAATAGACCTCATCCACGCCCAAGTCGCGGAACTCCGGGTAAAGCGCGTCGTAGGTCGGCACCTGCTGGTTGGAGCAGGTCGGGGTGAAGGCGCCGGGCAGGGAAAAGACGACGACGCGCTTGCCGGCGAACAGATCGTCGCTGCTGACGTCCTGCCAGCGGAACGGGTTGGGGCCGCCGACGCTCTCGTCGCGCACGCGGGTCTTGAACACGACCGAGGGGACTTTGCGTCCTTCCATGATGGTCTCCGGATCGAGGTGAAGCGGTTGGTTTGGGATGCCTGAGCTTAGCCCTTCAACGGATTGACGAATACCGGCCGGAGCCGCCTGCGCGGTCTTGTCTCAGCCGGTCGTCGGATCAGGGCAGGAGCGCCTCCGCGAAGGGACGGAAAGCGCCCTCCGTCACCAACCGTTTCGCCGCCGCGATGTCCGGGGCCATCGCGCGGTCCTCCGTCCACACCGCCACGCGGGCGCGCAGCAGCCCCCGCGCGCGCTCCAGCGCGGGGGAGGAGGACAGCGGAGCCCGCAGGTCGATCCCCTGGGCTGCCGCCAACAGTTCCACCGCGACGATGCCCGCCAGATTGTCGGCCATGTCCGTAAGGCGGCGGGCGGCGTGGGTCGCCATGCTCACATGGTCTTCCTGGTTGGCGGAGGTGGGCAGGCTGTCCACGCTGGCCGGGTGGGCCATCTGCTTGTTCTCGCTGGCCAGCGCCGCCGCGGTGACCTGGGCGATCATGAAGCCGCTGTTCAGCCCGCCGTCGGCCACCAGGAAGGGCGGCAGGCCCGACAGGTGGGTGTCCATCAGCAGCGCGATCCGCCGTTCCGACAGCGCCCCCGTCTCGGCGATGGACAGGGCCAGCACGTCGGCGGCCATCGCCACCGGCTCGGCGTGGAAGTTGCCGCCGGACAGGATGTCGCCGCTGTCCGGGAAGACCAGCGGGTTGTCGGACACCGCGTTGGCCTCGCGCTCCAGCACGCCCGCGGCGAAGCGCAGATGGTCGAGCACCGCGCCCATCACCTGCGGCTGGCAGCGCAGGCTGTAGGGGTCCTGCACCGTCTCGTGCCCCTCGCGGTGGGAATCGCGGATGCCGCTGCCCTGGAGCAGGGAGCGGTAGACGGCGGCCACGTCGCGCTGGCCGGGCTGGCCGCGCAGGTCGTGGATGCGCGCGTCGAAGGGGCCGTCGCTGCCCAGCGCGGCATCGACGCTGAGCGCCCCGGCGACCAGGGCGGCGGCGAAGCCGTCCTCGGCCGCGACCAGCCCGGCCAGACCCAGCGCGGTGGACACCTGCGTGCCGTTCAGCAGGGCCAACCCCTCCTTGGCCTCCAGCGCCAGCGGCGCCAGCCCGGCGCGGGCCAGCGCGTCGGCGGCGGGCAGCCGTTCGCCGTCCACGTCGGCCTCGCCCTCGCCGATCAGGACGCCGGTCAAATGGGCCAACGGCGCCAGATCGCCGGACGCCCCGACCGAGCCCTTGGCCGGCACCACCGGCAGGACGCCACGGTTGTAGAGCGCCAGCAGCGCCTCGATCACCGCCATGCGCACGCCGGAATGGCCGCGCGCCAGCGCATTGACCTTCAGCGCCAGGATCAGCCGCACCACGCCCGGCGGCAGGTCCGGCCCGGTGCCGGCGCTGTGCGACAGGACGAGCCTCCGCTGAAGCTCCCGCACCTGATCCGGGGGGATGCGCTTCTTCGCCAGCAGGCCGAAGCCCGTGTTCACGCCATAGACCGCGCGCTCCCCGCCCGCCGCGTCCGCCACCGTGCGGGCCGAAGCGTCGATGGCGGCGCGGCAGCCGGGCGCCAGGGCCAGGACGGGCGGGTCGCGCAGGATGCGCCGCAGGTCGGGCAGGGCGAGATGGCCGGGGTCGATGGTCAGCGTGTCGGTCATGCGGCGTTCCTTGAAACGGGGGGAACAGGGACGTCCTTCACATGAGGCGCCGTTGTCGTCTGCGCAAAGGGGGTGGTTTTCAGTGGCATTCCTGTGATGTCCCTCAATCTTCAGATTTCATTTACCAAAAACGCGCCAACTGACCTCGCCTGCATCCAGTGGGCACTGCCGCAAACGGTGACAATTGGAGGGCTGTAAATGCCTCGCCTGTTTTCTCGCGGGTCTGAAAAGACCAATAAAGACATGGCTCACGGGGGACGTTATTTCACCCGGGTACTCGTTGGTGCATTTGTCTTCAGCGCCACCATCAATCTCCTGATGTTGGCGATGCCACTTTATTCGCTTCAGGTCTTCAGCCGGGCCATTCCGTCCGGCAACATCGATACGCTGGTCATGCTGACCGTCATCGTCGTCATGGCCCTGACGCTGAGCGCCGCCATGGAAACGGTGCGGGCGCGCATCCTGGCCCGCGCGGGCAACGCGCTGGAGGTCACCTGGCGCCGCCGGCTGACCGCCGACGTGCTGGACGCCTCGGGCCGCGGCCGTCCGGACACCGCTCCGGTCAGCGACCTCATGGAGGTCAAGGGCGCGATGAGCCGCCCGTCGCTGCCGGCCCTGATGGACCTGCCCTGGGTGCCCCTGTACGTCATCGGCATCTACCTGATCCACCCGCTGCTCGCCGTGATCCTGGTCGCCGCGATGGTCATCATGACGGCGCTGGGTTATCTGAGCAACTGGGCGGTGCGCCACTTCGCCGAGGACAGCAAGGCCCCGGCCAGCCGTTCGCAGCGCCTGTTCGACTCCCTGCTGTCGCGGTCGGAGACGGTGCGCGGCCTGCGCATGGGGCCGAGCGCGCTGGACGCCGTGGCCCGCGACGCCATGACCACCTCCGCCCTGCAGGGCCGCTCGACCGAGCGCGCCGCCGCCATCGGCGCCTTCACCAAGTGGGTCCGCATGGTCATCCAGATCGCGGTGACCGGCGTCGGCGCCCTGCTGGTGATCGAGCAGCACCTGTCCTTCGGCGGCATGATCGCCACCTCCATGCTGGTCGGCCGCGCCCTCGCCCCGGTCGAGCAGACCGCTGGCGCCTGGGGCCAGATCCAGAAGTCCTACCAGGCCTTCCGCCGCCTGTTCCCGCTGCTGAAGCGCCTGTCGCTCGAGCCGGAGCGTCCGATCATCCCGGTGGAGCGCGAGCGTCTGACCGTCGAGAACCTGCTGTTCGTCTCCCCCCGCGACCAGAAGCCGATCCTGCGCAGCGTCACGCTGGCGGTCGAGCCGGGCCAGACGGTGTGCATCGCCGGTCCCAACCGCTCCGGCAAGTCGGTCCTCGCCCGTCTGCTGGCCGGTGTGGCAATGCCGTCGGCGGGCACCGTGCGGCTGGGCGGTCTGGCCGTCGCCTCGCTGAACCCGGAAACCCCGGAGCAGGGCATCGGCTACATGGCCCAGGGCGCCGACCTGCTGCCCGGCACCATCGCCGAGAACATCGCCCGCTTCACCGAGACGACGCGGGAGAAGGTCGAGGACGCCGCCAAGCGCGCCGGCATCCATGCCTGGATCGAGAGCCTGCCCGGCGGCTATGAGACCGAGGTGACCGACCCGCTGTTCCCGATCACCGGCGCCTCGGCCCGCCTGATCGCCCTGGCCCGCGCCGGTTACGGCCGTCCCTCGCTGCTCGTTCTCGACGAGCCGTCGGCCGGCATGGACGAGATCGGCCACAAGGCGGTGCGCGAGTTCATCGTCGAGGCCAAGAACAGCGGTGTCACCACCATCGTGCTGACCCATTCCCCGGCCTTCGTCGACATCTCCGACAAGACCTTCGTTCTGAAGAACGGCATGGCGGTCGAACTGCCGCAACGCCAGCAGGAGCAGCAGGGTCCGAACTGGAGCCGCCTGCGCAACATCGGCCCGGCGCCGGTGCAGAGCGCCGCCGGCTGACGCCGGAACCTCCAGATCAGTACCCCAGCATAAGTTCCGGGCGACTTCCGGCGATTAAGGACCTTCTGTGATGACCGACACCACCATGAACACCTACAAGACGAAGACCATGACGTCGATCGGCGCGCTGCGCGCGCTGGTTCCCGACACCCGGGTCAGCGGGCTTCTGGCCGGCGGCTTCATGGTGCTGGCGGTGGGCTTCGGCGGGATGACCGCCTGGGCCGCGCTCGCCCCGCTTCACAGCGCCGTCATGGCCTCCGGCGCGCTGGCCCCGGAGACCGGCCGCAAGATCGTGAAGCACACCGAGACCGCCCAGATCGAGGAGATCCTCGTCAAGGAAGGTGACACGGTGAAGGCCGGCCAGGTCCTGATGCGGCTGGACAGCACGGAGGCGGCGACCCGGCTCCAGGTGCTCAGCACCTCCTGGCTGGAAACCCAGGCGCTGGAAGCGCGGCTGACCGCCGAGCTGTTCGAGCAGCCCGCCATCGAATGGCCGGAGGAGCTGCTGCGCCGCCGCGGCAACGACCGCACGGTGGAAAAGCTGATGGGGAACCAGGAGACCCTGTTCCAGGTCCGCCGCAACCAGCTCGACACCGAGGCCAAGCTGACCAAGGAGCGCGTCGCCACGCTGCGCGAGGAGGGCAAGAGCCTTCAGGAGCAGCGCAAGTTCCTGGCCCGCGAGATCCAGCTCATCGAGGACGATCTGCGCATCACCCAGGGTCTGCTGTCCCGCGGCAACGCCACCCGCACCAAGCTGGTCGAGCAGCAGAAGGAGGAGGCGCAGCTCAAGGGCCGCGACCGCGAGCTTGAGGCCCGCATCGCCCAGGCCAACCAGGCCGCGGTGGACGCCGAGGGCGAGCTTCTGCGCCGTCGCAACGACTTCCGTGAAAAGGTCCTGGTCGACCTGGAGAAGTCCCGCGGCGACGTCATCCGCCTCGCCGAGCAGATCCGCGACGCCGCCAACCGGCTGGAGACCCGCGCGATCAAGGCTCCGGACGCCGGGACCGTCGTGATGCACAGCCATTGGGCCGCCGGAGGCACGATCACCGCGAACGAGCCGATCCTGGACATCATCCCGGACGGCCGCGCCCTGCTGGCCGAGGTGAAGGTCCAGCCGAAGGACATCAAGTCGCTGACCGTCGATCTGCCGGTGAAGGTGCAGCTGACCGCCTATGACAGCCGCGTCGTCGGCTCGCTGGACGGCACGGTGACCTACGTCTCGGCCGACCGCGTGATGGACCCGATCACCCGGCAGGAATCCTACATCGCGCGGATCAAGCTGAAGGACAGCGACTCCCATCAGGTCCACAACCTGACGATCAAGCCGGGCATGCCGGTGGAGGCGCGCATCCTGCTGTCCGCCCGCACCCCGCTCGACTATCTGGTGCAGCCGCTGTCGCACTCCTACGTGAAGGCGTTCATCCAGGAGTAAGGGCAGGGGGCGGGGGCGTCCCGCTCCGCGATGGTTCGGAAAAGGAAAGGGCGGCTTCCCACGGGGGAGGCCGCCCTTCCTTGTTGGGCAAGCGGGATGCGATCAGCCGCGCGGGCCGTGCAGGCGCCGCGCCGCAAGGTCCAGCGCCAGCTTTAATTGAGCCAGCGAATAGGGTTTGTTGACCACGCCCAGCGGGTAGGTTTCGGTGATGCGGGCCATGATCGCGTGGTTGGCGTAGCCGGAGAGGAAGATCGAGCGGATGCCGTAGTTGGCGCGCAGGCGCCGCGCCGCCTCGATCCCGTCGCCGCCGGCCAGCCGCACGTCCATCAGCGCCACGTCGGGGCGTTCACGGCCGGCGATGGCCACCGCCTCCTCCTCGGTGCGGGCGGTGCCGCAGACGATGTGGCCGAGGTCCACGGCGGCCATGCCCACCGCCTCGGCGGCGAGGGTCTCGTCTTCCACGATCAGCAACCGCAGCGGACGGACCGCCGCCTGGGTGCCGCACCTGGGTGACTCCGTCCGCTCGGCCTGGGCGGCTGGGCGGCAGCGGTGCCGCCAGTCCAGGTTGGACGCCGGTCGTGCCAGCGTGTCCACATCGTCCCGTGTCATGAGCACCACCCCCATGCGTCGCCGCAGGTGTTATTGGTAAAGATTCATTTACCAAATAAAGTGGTAGTCGCACCCATTTCGGAGTTCAAGGAAAATCGGTGTGACGTGGGTCCGTTCGGACGAGGTGCGACCTTCCCGCAACAATGTGGCGAAGGGGGAGGGTCAGCGCTTGGGGCGGCTCAGCCAGTCCACGTTGCCGCTGCGGGGAGCGCTGCCGGTGGCTCCGGGACCGCCCTTGCGCCCGGACAATGGCGAGAGCCAGGAGGGAGCCGGCGGGGCGTCGGGAGTGGCCTCCGGTGCCGTCGGGCGCAGTGGCGCCGGGGCCGGCGCGCGCGGCACGAAGGGCGATAGAACGGGCGCCGGCGGTGGCGGTGGTGGCGACTCCTCGCGTGCCGGTTCGGAGGCGAAGGACGGGACCGGCTCGTCGGACGGCGGCGGCGCGTAGGTTTGGGGTGCGGTCGGCGGCGCGGTCTGTGGCGCGGATGGCGGTGCTGCCGGAGCCCCGGTGGAAGGCTGGGGGCGCGGTTCGGCGACGGCCCGCGTGGGGCGGTCGTCATCGTCGACCGGGCCGGTCTGGGTGTTGATGCGCCGCGCCTCGTCGCGGATGGACAGGAGAGTGGAGACGGCGAACTGGAGCAGCGGCGCCATCGTCTCGGAGTTCGCCAATTCTTCCGCCGTCAGGGCGGCGAAGCGCTGGCGCACCTGCTCCACCGCGTCCTCGATGCTGTCGCGCAGGGCGCCGGTGTCCTGGAGGACGCGTTCCAGATCCTCGCGAAGGGCCGAGATCTCGCAGGCCTGGCGCAGCTCGTGGAAGCCGATGGCCGTCCCCGGCGTCCGGCCGGAGTCGGCGGTCCGCTGATCCTGCGATCTGAAATCATAGGGCATCTTCGCCAAACGCCGGGCCCTATCCTGCAATCCTGACGGAGACCAAGGAAGGTTGCCGTGTCACAGGTTTAATGCGGTTGAACATGGTTGGAAACCGTTTGCGCACCCCAATCGCTTGTACTATTTTTTCCGCACCGGGGGGAACGGAATCCTGCGGTATCACAAATCCTACCCACCCCTCCCCAGAACCACGCATGCCGGGTACTCACGGTGTCGATTGATCGCGCGGAACTGGAACGGCTCCTTGCCGATCGTCCGACTGGAAACCGCTCGGCCATGCAGGCCGTCCGCGAAAGCTACGCCGACATCGGCCTGATGCGCGAGCGCGGCCTGTCCTGGGCGGAAATCTCCGATGTGCTGGCCAAGCTGGGCGTCACCGCCCGCGACAACCAGCCGATCTCGCCGGTCACCCTGCGCTCCGCCTTCTTCCTCGTGGGGAACGAAGGGCGCGACGGCGACGCGGACGGGGAGGATGCGGGTGGCACGACCCCGCGCGAAACGCTGGACGCGGTGCACCGCGCCGCACTCGCCGCGGGACAGCCGGCGGACGGCGAGGATATGGCCGCTGATCCGGAAGCGGCCGAGGAGGGAAGCGGCCATTCGCCGGACGTCGCCGCGCCGGAAGCGGAGCCCGTCCCCGTTGCCGAGCCCGAACCGACCGCCGTTCCGGAACCGGTCCCTGAACCGGAACTCCCGCCGGACCCTTCACCGGCCGCTCCGGTGCTTTCAGCGACCCTCCCCGTGGAGCCTCCCGGTGCGCCGGATGAGCCGTCTCTGCTCCCGGAGTCCCGATACACTCAGGCTCCGACTCTCCAGGAGCCGGTCCTTCACGTTTCAACACCTCAAGATTCGACAACGAACAGACTCTGGAAAGGCGATCGCATGCTGGGCACCATCTTCGTTCTCAACGACCGCGGTGGCGTCGGCAAGACGCTGCTGTCCCATCACCTGATGGCGACCGCCATGCTCGAAGGCCTTCAGCTCAAGGTCGTGGAGTATGAAGTCAACGAGCGCCTGAACCGCCTGTTCGGTCCGGAAGTGGTGGAGCACCGCCGCATCACCCAGGACTTCATGAACATGATGGGCTCGGGCGACGGCTTTTACGAGTTCTGGGACCAGATCGGCCCGGAGTTGCAGCGCGGCGGCCGTCTCTACGACTTCGGCGGCAACATCTCCCAGTGGTTCTTCAACTGGGCCGAAGTGTCGGGCTTCGACTACTATGTCGGCGAGGGCGAGCGGCTGACCTTCATGGTGCCGGTCACCGTCGATCTGGCCTCGCTGTCCACCGGCATGAACACGCTGGAGCGCATCGCCACCATCGCCCCGAAGGCCAAGCGCGTCCTGGTCGAGAACGGCTTCTCCGGCCCGTTCTCGCAGCTCGACGACAGCCAGTACGCCCGCCGCAAGGCGGAGATGGTGGAGCGCGAGGGCGTGGAGGTCATCTCCATGGCGCCCTGCACGGCCCCGGCTTGGGCGCGCCTAACCGGCCACCGCATCGACGAGGTGGCCCAGATGACCCGCGAGGATCTGGTGAAGCTGGGCATGACCCCGCCGGTCGCCTCCCGCTCGCTGATCATCATCCACGAGTGGCTGCGCACGATGCGGCAGGCGCTGTCGCCCTACCTGCGCGACGCCTTCAACCAGTCCGCCGGCCCGGCCGCCAAGACCGGCGCCCGTCAGGGCGCGCTCTGACAAGACCGCCGTCAGGGCGCGCTCTGACAGAATCGCGCATCGCCAGCATGCGGAAACGGGGGCCTTCGCGGCCCCCGTTTCTTTTTGCCCGACGAAGACGTTACGCGAAGGCTTCGACCAGCGCGGCGAACTCCTGCGGGCGTTCGGCGTGCAGCCAGTGGCCGGCACCCTCGATCATTTCGATGGCGGCCTTGGGGAAGTGGCGGCGGATGGCGGCGTGGTTTTCCGGCACGATGTAGTCGGAGCGGGTTCCGCCAATGAACAGGGTGGGGCCGTCGTACCGGGCGTCGCCCAGATCCGGGAAGCCGATCAGGTCGCTCATGCGGGCGCCAATGGCGTCGAGGTTGATCCGCCAGTGAAACGACCCCTGCTCCAGAACGAGATTCTGCAGCAGGAAGGAACGCAGGGGGGCTTCCGGCACCGCGTCCACGAGCTGCGCCTCGACCTCCGAGCGGCGGGTGCAGCCCTCCAGCCTGGCCTGTTTCATGGCCGCCACGAAGGGGGCGTGGGTGTGGGTGTAGGCGACCGGCGCGATGTCGGCCACGGCGAGACGCTCCACCCGGTCGGGGTGGGTCAGCGCCAGGGTCATCGCCACCTTGCCGCCCATGGAATGGCCGACCACCGACGCCCGCGCGAAGCCGCGGTCGTCGAGGAAGCGCAGCACGTCCGCGGCCATCGCCGGGTAGGTCATCTCGTCCGACCAGGGGGCGCCGCCGTGGTTGCGCAGGTCCAGCGCGTAGACCCGGTGCCGCTCCGCAAAGCGCTTCGCCAGGGTCTGCCAGTTGCGCGCCGACCCGAACAGGCCGTGCAGGACCAGCAGGGGGGTGCCGCCGTTCGCTTCGCCGGCTTCCAGATAGGTGAGGGGAAGACCCTGGGCCATGGACGTTCCGCTTGTCTGAAGGTGGGGGATGGGACAATGGGTGGGCGGCGATCCTAGCAGACCGTTTCCGCCCGCCGCCTTCAAATTCCACATGGGCCGGCATGCCGAAAGGCGTGACGCGGGCGGGGAAAACGCTAGGATGGCGCCGCCCATCAGAGGACCCGTACCCACCGTGCTCCGCAACATCCTCTCCGTCGGCGGGCTGACGCTGGTCAGCCGCGTCCTTGGCTTCCTGCGCGACGTCCTGACCGCAGCACTGCTCGGCGCCGGGCCGGTGGCCGACGCCTTCTTCGTGGCGTTCCGGCTGCCCAACCATTTCCGCGCCCTGTTCGCCGAGGGGGCCTTCAACTCGGCCTTCGTGCCGCTGTTCTCCGCCAAGCTGGTGCAGGACGGGCAGGCCGCCGCGAAGCGCTTCGCCGAGGAGGTGATGAGCCTGCTGCTGGCGGTGCAATTGCTGTTCCTGGCCGGCATCCTGGCGATCATGCCGCAGTTCATGACGGTCTTTGCGCCGGGCTTCTCCGACGAGCCGGAGAAGTTCCGGCTGGCCGTCCTCTTCACCAGCATCACCTTTCCGTACCTGCTGTTCATCTCGCTGGAATCGCTGCTGGCCGGGGTTCTGAACAGCATGGGGCGGTTCGGGGCGGCGGCGGCGGCGCCGATCCTGCTCAACCTGTGCCTGATCGCGGCGATGGTGCTGGCGGCACCGCTGATGCCCACGGTGGGCCACGCCCTGTCCTGGGGCGTCTTCGCCGCCGGGCTGGCGCAGTTCCTCTATCTCTATTGGGAGGCCAGCCGCGCCGGGATGGGGCTGCGGTTGCCCCTGCCGCGCCTGACGCCGGACGTGAAGCGGTTCCTGACCGTGCTGGGGCCGGCGGCGCTGGGGTCCGGCCTGACGCAGATCAACCTGTTCGTCGACACGCTGATCGCATCGCTGCTGCCCACCGGGGCGGTGTCCTACCTCTACTACGCGGACCGGCTGAACCAGTTGCCGCTGGGCGTCATCGGGATCGCGGTGGGAACCGTTCTGCTTCCGGAAATGGCCCGGCGCATCAAGGGCGGCGACGAGCCCGGCGCGGTGGAGAGCCAGAACCGGGCGGTGGAACTGTCGCTGGTGCTGACCCTGCCGGCCGCGGCCGCCTTCCTGGTCGCCGGCCTGCCCATCGTGTCGGTGCTGTTCCAGCACGGCGCCTTCGGCCCGACCGACGCGGCGCAGTCCGCCGCCACCCTGCAAGCCTACGCGCTGGGCCTGCCGGCCTTCGTGGTGATCCGCAGCCTCGTCAACGGCTTCTACGCCCGGCACGACACGGCGACCCCGGTGCGGGTGGCGCTGGCCGCGACGGTGGTCAACGTGGCGCTGAAACTGGCGCTGATGGGGCCGCTGGCCCAGGTCGGGCTGGCGGTGGCGACCTCGGTCGCCGCCTGGGTCAACGCCGGGCTGCTGGCGTGGCTGCTGACCCGGCGCGGGCTGTTCAAGGCCGACGCCCGGCTGCTGCGCAACCTGCCGCGCATGGCCATCGCGGCGCTCGCCATGGGCGGCACGCTGTGGCTGGTGCAGACCCAGCTGTCGTCCTGGCTGACCGCTCATGGGCTGTTCGAACGGCTGGGCGGGCTGGTGCTGCTGGGCCTTGCCGGCCTGCTGGTCTACGCCGTGCTGGCGGTGGCGCTGGGCCTGCTGCGCCGGTCGGACCTCGGGCGGTTCCGCCGGCGCCGCAAGAGCGCTTGATGGTTACGCCGCCGGCCCGTTCTTGACTGGGCGGGCCGGGTCGGCGGTCCATTCCGACATCGACCCGTCATAGAGCCGGACCCCGTCGATCCCCGCCACCTCGCTCAGCGCGAACCAGGACACCGAGGCGAGGTGGCCGGTGTTGCAGAAGGTGATCGTGGCATCGCCCGTCCCGGCCCGATCGGCCAGCGCCTTCACCGCGTCGGCGGGGAGGAAGCGCTTCTCGGCGGCGGAGTAGAAGGCGCCATTCTCGATCAGCACCGCCCCCGGCAGCGTGCCCGGAACGCGGGCCTGTGGGCTCTTGGCCTTGCCCTCGAACTGCTCGGCGGAGCGGGAATCCAGAAGCGGGACGGAGCCGCCGGCCACCGCCGCCGCGACCACGGGCAGGGGCGCGCGCAGGTCCTCGCGGGGGCCGCGGTGAAGGTTGCGGCGGGGCGGGTGGCGGCGGCCGTGACGACGGGATGTCCGGCGTCGCTCCAGGCGGCGAAGCCGCCGTCCAGCACCGACACGCGGTCATGGCCGAGCGTCTTGAAGGTCCAATAGACGCGCGTCGCGTTCCCCATGTCGGCGGCGCTCAGGCCGCTGGCGACCAGCACGACGTGGTCACCGTTGCCGATCCCCAGCCCGCCGATCAGCCCTTCCAGAACGGCCGTTTCGGGCAGCAGGCCCGGAACGCCGTCCACCGTCGCCCGCCAGCCGGCCTTCGCGTAGTCGGAATGGATCGAGCCGGGGATGAAGCCGCCCGACGGCGGCGTGCGCACGTCGAGGATCACGAGGTCCGGGCGGTTGAGGGCGCCCTTCAGCCAGGCGCTGTCGACCAGCGGGCGTTGGGATTCGGTCGTCATGGCTCTGCCTTCGCGGCTGGTTTCACGTCGGACGGGCAGGGTATCAACACAAGGCGGCGCAGGAAAACCAAATCTGCGCTGTTGTTTCCCATCCTTGTCGCAGGGCGTTGCGACGGTCGCCGTTGCCCCGGCGCGCCCGGTGCGGTAACTCTAGTCGGTTGACGGGTCCGATGACCCGGGGTGTAAGGAGTGCGGCATGGCCAACATCGACGATCTGCTGGGCGCCGGCTCGTCCGACGACATGAGCAGCGACGCCTTCGCCATCGGCGACGCGCCGGTCGAGATCAAGGTGGTCATCGGCACCGCCATGCTGCGCGTCCGCGACCTTCTGAAGCTGGGCCGCGGCGCCGTTGTGGAACTGGACCGGCACCTGAAGGACCCGACCGACGTCTATGTGGAGGGTGTGCTCGTCGCCCGCGGCGAGGTCGTCATCGTGGACGACAAGATCGGCGTCACGCTGACCGACTTCGTGAAATCCAGCCGCGAGTGGAAGCGCTAAGGTTTCGGCGCTTTGACGCGCTTGCGCAATGACATGTTCCGGGAGCGAAACGTCATGTTGCGCTCCCGGAACATTCATGTTGCGGCTTCGCAACGATCCTTACGGCGTCACTCGGCCGGTTCGGGGACCACGATGTCCAGCGGCGTGCCGGTGGCGTGGGCATAGAGCATCAGGTCGTTCAGCAGCTCGGCCTCCTGCTCGCCGGCGTCCTTGCGGCGGATGGCGACCAGCTTGTCGAGCGCCTTGATGTTGAAGCCGGCGGATTTGACCTCGCTGCGCAGGTCCTTCAGGTCGGCCTTCAGGCCGTCGATCTCGTCCATCAACCGCTCCATGCGGTCGGCGAACTGCTTCAACTGGTCGGCGGCGGTGGTGTTGAAACCGGTCGTCACGACGGTACCATCTCCTTCAGGAACGGGGACCCCGCGGCCTCCGGCGCCATGGCCGGGCCGCGGGGGGAGGCGCTGTTAGCACAGCTCGCGGCGCTTTGTCCGGGGACAACGCGCGTGGCTTGACGCGGCGTGGCCGGCAATGCTTTCGTGGCTGCGGCCGTCCCTGCGGCGCTGGAGAGCGAACACGATGTCCGACCTGCCGCCGCTTGGCACCCCGCGTCTCTTCTCGAATCCGCGCGTCGACACGGACCAGCCCTACGGCTCCGCCGAGCGGGCGATCCTGAGCCGCGCCGCTTTCCAAGACGCGATGAGCGAGATCGGCGCCTGGCCGGGCTACGCCCCGACCCCGCTGCGCTCCTTGAGCGGGCTGGCCCGCGCCGCCGGCATCGACCGCATCTGGTACAAGGACGAAAGCAGCCGCTTCAACCTGCACAGCTTCAAGGCGCTGGGCGGCGCCTACGCCGTGCTGCGCCTGCTGGTGCGCGAGGTGCAGGCCCGCGTGCCCGGCGTGCCGGTGACCGCGCTGGATCTGGTGGTCGGGCGCTACGCCAAGGTGACCCGCGGCATCACGGTGACCACGGCGACCGACGGCAACCACGGCCGCTCCGTCGCCTGGGGCGCCCAGGTGTTCGGCTGCGGCTGCGTCATCTACATTCCCGGCAACTGCTCGCAGGGGCGGCAGCAGGCGATCGAGTCCTTCGACGCCCGCGTCGTCCGCGTGGCCGGCAACTACGACGACGCGGTGCGGCAGGCCGCGGCGGACGCGCGGGAGCATGGCCGGCACGTCGTCTCCGACACCTCCTACACCGGCTACATGGACATTCCCCGCGACGTCATGCAGGGCTACACCGTGATGGTGGAGGAGGCGATCAGCCAGCTTCCGGCCAGCGAGCGCCCGACCCACGTCTTCGTGCAGGGCGGGGTGGGGGCCTTGCCCGCCGCCGTCTGCGGCCATCTGTGGGAAAGCTGGGGCCGCCAGCGCCCGCGCTTCGTGGTGGTGGAGCCGCACGCCGCCGACTGCCTGTACCAGAGCGCCGTCAACGGTCGCCCGACGCCGTCCAAGGGCGATCTGGAGACGCTGATGGCCGGGCTCGCCTGTGGCGAGGTATCCCTCCTGGCCTGGGCGATCCTGGAGCGCGGCGCCGACGATTTCCTGACCATCCCCGACGACGCGGCGGTGGCGACGATGCGCCTGTTGGCCGAGGGACGCCACGGCGGGCGGCCCATCGTGGGCGGGGAATCCGGTGTGGCCGGTCTGGCGGGCCTGCTCTGCGCCGCGGCGGACCCGGCGACCCGCGCCAGCCTGGGTCTTGCTCCGGACGCCCGCGTGCTGGTCTTCGGATCGGAAGGGGCGACCGACCCGGAGGTCTACGAGTCCCTGGTGGGCCGCAAGCCGGACGCGGTGCTGGGCGGCGCCTGACCCCTGCTTTGTCTCCGCATGGCCTGCCATGCGCGTTCCCCTGTTCTGGTCCCTTGCGTGAGCCCGGCGGGGCGTCCACCATGGCGTCCCATAAAAATCGGACCCCGCAGACTGGACATCAGGGAATGGACCGCAGAGACGTCAACCCGCTCGTCGCCGCCACGGAGGCCCCGCCCATCGCCGAGGCGTGGCGCTGGGTGGAAGGCCGCAGCTTTCCGGCGGACAAGCCGCTGATCGACCTCTGTCAGGCGGTGCCCGGCTACCCGCCCGCCGACGCGCTGACCGCCCATCTGGCCGAGCAGGTGCGGGCGCCGGACACCGCACGCTACACCGCCATCGACGGCATCCCGCCGCTGACCGCCGCGCTGGCCCGGCGCACCGGCTCGCTCTACGGCGCGGACGTCGCGGCGAGCGAGGTGCTGATCACCGCCGGCTGCAACCAGGCCTTCGCGGTGGCGGTGATGGGGCTGGCGCGGGCCGGCGACAACGTGATCCTGCCCGCCCCCTGGTACTTCAACCACAAGATGACGCTGGACATGCTGGGCATCGAGGCCCGGCCGCTGGCACTGCGCGAGGAGAACGGGCTGATCCCCGACCCGGCGGAGGCCGAGCGGCTGATCGACGCCGGCACCCGCGCGCTGGTGCTGATCTCCCCCAACAACCCGACCGGCGCCATCGCCCCGCCCGAGGCCATCGCGGCGCTGTACGAGCTGTGCGAGCGGCGCGGTGTCAAGCTGCTGCTCGACGAGACCTACCGCGACTTTCCGGATTGGGAGGGGCGGGCGCCGCATGGGCTGTTCCAGCGGCCGGGCTGGCGGCGCACGCTGGTCCAGCTCTACAGCTTCTCCAAGGTCTACAGTCTCGCCGGCTACCGGGTCGGCGCGGTGATCGCCGACGCCGGCCTGCTGTCCCAGGCGCGCAAGGTGATGGATTGCCTGGCCATCTGCGCCCCGCATGTCGGGCAGAAGGCGGCGCTGTTCGGGCTGGAGAATCTCGACGGCTGGGTGGCGGAGAAGCGCGGCGACATCCTGGCCCGCGTCCACGCCTTCCAATCGGCAATGGAGGCCAGCGGCACCGGCTACCGCATCGCCAGCATCGGGGCCTATTTCGCCTATGTCCGGCATCCCTTCGCCGGCAGGCGCGCCCACGACGTGGCCGAGGGGCTGGCCCGCGATCACAACATCCTGTGCCTGCCCGGTTCCATGTTCGGTCCCGGCCAGGACGATTACCTGCGCTTCGCCTTCGCCAACGTCGACGCGGCGGTCATGCCGGAGATCGCCCGGCGCCTCAAGGAAAGCGAAGCGTAAGGACGCTCAGCGGATCAGGTGGGTGACGATGTTGGCGCCCACCGCCGCCAGATGGTCGGCGTTGTCGCGGTAGTCGAGGCTGCCGGAGAAACCGCCGGCGGCCCGCACCCGCTCGATCCAGGCGGGGGCGGCCCCCAGCGCGACCAGACGCTTCACCATCTGGTCGGTGGAGCGCAGCGTCATGCGGCCGTTCTCGGCCAGACGCGGGGCGTGCACCATGAACTCCGCGGTCGGGGCGGCGTAGCGCGGGTAGCCGGCCAGATAAAGGCCGACGCACATGCTCTCGCAGGACTGTCCGCCGGCCACGCGGGTGGCAACGGCACGCCCGGCCTGCCGTTCCGCCAGCATCAGGTCGATCATGCGGTAGCCCGCGGTCGTGAAGCCGCCGGGGCTGGACAGTTCGACCACCACCGGCTGGCCGGCCGGCACGCTGCGCAGCGCGTCGGAGAAGCGCTGCTCCACGGCCGGGGTGATGATGCCGTCCAGCCGCAGCGTGGTGGAGTCCACCTGATCGACGCGGACCAGCGTGGCGTCGGGGAAGTCGGAGGCGACGGGCGGCGGCGCCGGGTTCGGACGGTTCACCGACAGGCTGTCGGCGGTCGCGGCCCCAGACGAGCCGACGGCCAGCAGCAGCCCCAGAACCATCATGCGTGCAGTCGCGCGAACCGGCATCGAAACCTCCTTGCTCTGCGAAGGAAGGTGCCGGGAAATGCTTGCGTGATGGTTAACGCCAGGCCTGCCCAAAGGTGCAACGTCCCTCGCCGCAGGCTGTTTATGGAGGAAGGCGATCGTTCGGGCTGTGAATGGTGAAACAATTTTGCGCATTTTGCGCTGCGACCATGCTGATTCTGTGGGCCGCTCAGGGCTTAGCGGCGGAATTGGTTAATAATGTGGCACCGCAACAATTATCGAGCGGCTGCGGAACGCCGGCCCCGGCAACGGTGCCCGACCATGTGACGTTGGACGGGGCGGCACGCGGCGTGATCGTGGCCGTGCCGGAGGGCTACCGCCCCGACCGTCCTTTCAGCCTCGTCGTCGCCTTCCACGGGCGGACCAACAGCAACGCCGAGGTGCGGCGCTACTTCGGCCTGGAAGGGCAGGCGGAGGAGCCGGCGATCGTCGTCTATCCCGCCAGCCTGAAGGACTCCCGTGGCTTGAACGTCTGGTCCGACCCCGGCGACCCGCCGGACCGGCTGCGCGATTTCCGGCTGTTCGACGCCGTTCTGGAAAGCATGGCGGCGAGCTATTGCATCGACATGGGCCGGGTGTTCGTCGTCGGCCATTCCCTGGGCGGGTCCTTCGCCAACAGCCTCGCCTGCGCGCGGGGCGGGGTGATCCGCGGGCTGGCCAGCCTCGGCGGAGGGGCTGCGCGGCCCAAGGACTGCGGCGGACCGGTCGCCGCCATGGTCCTGCACAACCCGCGCGACGAGCAGGTGCCGCTGTCCGAAGCCCTGCGCCTGCGCCGCGCGCTGCTGGCCCAGGACGGGTTGCCGACGGGCAGCGAGCCCGACGAGCCGCGCCGCTTCAATTGCCGCCGCTACGGCGCCGAGGGCGAGGCCAACCCGGTGCTGTGGTGCCCGCTGGCCGACGACCGGACGCGCAACGGTCGCTTTTACCCGCATCAATGGCCGCAAGGGGTGGGGTCGGCGATCATGGCCTTCTTCGCGCGGCTGGACTGAGCTTCATCGTCCGCAAAAACGATTGTTGGCGGTGCCCATTGCCGAGGCCGCCTCATTCCGCCAAGATGCCGTGAAAACGACCATCAGGGAAGAAACGCATTGATGTCAGACAGCGCCGCCGTGGCGGCCGCCCTGCGGACGGAGGGGGCGGACAAGGCCGCGCTCCGCCTGGACGGCGTGACCTGCACCTTTCCATCGCCCGACGGGCGCGGGCAGACCTACACGGCGGTCCAGGGCGTGACCCTGTCGGTCGCCGCGGGGGAGTTCGTGTCCATCGTCGGGCCGACCGGCAGCGGCAAATCGACGATCCTGAACGTCGCGGCGGGGCTGCTCGCCCCCAGTTCCGGGCGTGCCTTGACCTTCGGGGAGCCGGTCGACGGCATCAATCCGCACGCCGGTTACATGTTCCAGGCGGACGCGCTGATGCCCTGGAAGTCGGCGCTGGAGAATGTCGCCGCCGGGCTGGAGTTCCGTGGCGTGCCGCGGCGCGAGGCGGAGGAGCGGGCGCGCCCCTGGCTGGCCCGCGTCGGGCTGGACCGCTTCGGCGACCGCTACCCCCACCAGCTCTCCGGCGGGATGCGCAAGCGGGTGGCGCTGGCCCAGACGCTGATCGTCGATCCGAAGATCGTGCTGATGGACGAGCCCTTCTCGGCGCTCGACATCCAGACGCGGCAGCTGATGGAGAACGAGCTGCTCGACCTGTGGTCGGCGGACCGCAAGTCGGTGGTCTTCATCACCCACGACCTGGAGGAGGCCATCTCCATGTCCGACCGGGTGCTGGTGCTGTCGGCCGGCCCCGGCGCGCGGCTGATCGGCGAGTACCGGGTGGATCTGGAGCGCCCGCGCGACGTGGCGGAGATCCGCATGACGCCGCGCTTCCTCGACCTGCACCGGGAGATCTGGGGGCAGCTGCGCGAGGAAGTGCTGAAGGGCTACGCCCAAACCAAACTGAAATGACGTCCAAGCCGACGTGAGGACCCCATGGCCGTGGCCCGTGTGAAACGCCTGCCGAGCCGCCCGGTGATCCTGCTGCTGCAGGTCGCCGTGCTGATCGGTTTCTTCCTGATCTGGCACGTCCTGACCGCGACGAAGATCCTGAGCCCCTTCTTCTTCGGCACGCCGCTGGCGGTGCTGGAGCGCACCTGGAGCGACTTCGCATCCGGGGTGATCTGGTACCATCTGGGAATCACGCTTCTGGAGACCGCGCTGGCCTTCGTCATCGGGACGGTGGCGGGAATCGCCTTCGGATTCTGGTTCGCCCGCGCGCCGTTGGTCTCCATCGTCTTCGACCCCTACATCAAGGCGGTCAACGCGCTGCCCCGCGTGGTGCTGGCGCCGATCTTCGCGCTGTGGCTCGGCCTCGGCATCTGGTCGAAGGTGGCGCTGGGGGTGACGCTGGTCTTCTTCATCGTCTTCTTCAACGTCTACCAGGGCGTGAAGGAGGTCAGCCCGGTGGTGCTGGCCAACGCCAGGATGCTGGGGGCGAGCAACCGGCACCTGTTCCGGCACGTCTATCTGCCGTCCGCCCTGTCCTGGGTCTTTTCCAGCCTGCACACCGCGGTCGGCTTCGCCATGGTCGGCGCGGTGGTGGGCGAGTATCTCGGCTCCGCCGCCGGCCTCGGCTACCGCATCCATCAGGCGGAGGGGGTGTTCGACACGGTCGGCGTCTTCTCCGGCATGCTGGTGCTGACGATCTTCGTCGTGGTGATCGACGCCGTGGTGACCGTCATCGAGAAACGCCTTCTGCACTGGCGCCCGCAGGAGGCGCAGACGACCAACGCGCAGGGATGACTGCGCCATACAGAAAGAAACTTGGGAGGGAAGCCATGCGTATGAAAAGCGTGATCGCCGCCGCGGCGGTGGTCCTGGCCTTCGGCATCGGCGGGGCGAACGCCCAGCAGGTGGAGAAGAAGGACCTGAAGCTGGCGGTCGGCGGCAAGCCGCTGCTCTATTACCTGCCGCTGACGGTGGCGGAGCGGCTCGGCTACTTCAAGGAGGCCGGGCTGAACGTCGAGATCAACGACTTCGGCGGCGGCGCCAAGAGCCTCCAGGCGCTGGTCGGCGGCTCGGCGGACATCGTGACGGGCGCCTTCGACCACACGGTGCAGATGCAGGCCAAGGGTCAGCCGATCACCGCCGTCGCCCTGCTGGGCCGCTATCCGGGCATCGTTCTGGCCGCGGTCAACAAGGCCGGCACGATCACGTCGATCAAGGAGCTGAAGGGCAAGAAGATCGGCGTGACCGCCCCCGGCTCCTCGACCAACTTCATGGTCAACTACCTGCTGACCCAGCACGGCATGACGCCGGAGGATGTGTCCTTCATCGGCGTCGGCGGCGGCCCCAGCGCGGTGGCCGCGGTGAAGCGCGGCGAAATCGACGCCATCGCCAACCTCGACCCGGTGATCAGCCAGCTGGAGGCCGACGGCGACGTCACCACCATCGCCGACACCCGGACGGAGAAGGGCACGCTGGACACCTACGGCGGGCCGTACCCGGCGGCGGTGCTCTACACCACGCCGGCCTTCATCAAGGAGAATCCGAAGACCACCCAGGCGCTGGTCGACGTCTTCGTGCGGACACTGAAGTGGCTGGATCAGGCCAAGACCGAGGACGTCCTGAAGGTCCTGCCGCCGGAATACTTCCTCGGCAACCAGACGCTCTACGCCCAGGCCTTCGAGCATTCGAAGCCGACCTATTCGCCCGACGGCCGGTTTTCCCAGGAGGGGGCGGAGGCCGCCTACAAGGTGCTGAAGGCCTTCGACAAGGCGGTCGCCGCGACGGACATCGACCTGTCCAAGACCTACACCAACACCTACGTCGAGGACTCGCTGAAGCGCATCAAGTGATTTGTTCCCTCTCCCGCCCCGGGAGAGGGTGCCCGCGACAGCGGGCGGGTGAGGGTCGTCCAAGGATGGAGCCGGTGATCCTTGGCGATACCCTCACCCTCCCACCGCTTCGCGGCGGGTCCCTCCCTCTCCCGGGGCAGGAGAGGGGAGACGGGTGCGACATTCCGTCACCGGCACCCCCGGTCTCCGCGCCGGTAGACTGGACCTAATTCGTCCTGTTTCGATGCGGAGCACCAACCCTATGACGGAAGTGATCTTTTACGGTCTGTCCGGCTGCACGGCGAACGCCAAGCAGAAGCTTCAACTCCAGGCCGCCGGCCACACGCTGGTGGAGCGCGATCTGGCCGCCGAACCCCTCACCGCCGAAACCCTGCGCCCCTTCTTCGAGGACCGTCCGGTCGAGGACTGGTTCAACCGCCGCGCCGCCGCCGTGAAGACCGGCGCCGTGAAGCCCGACGAGCTGGACGAGGAGTCGGCGCTGGCCGCCCTGCTGGCCGACCGCGACCTGATCCGCCGCCCGCTGCTCCAGGTCGGGGCGGACCGCAAGGCCGGATTCGACCCCAACACGCTGCACGCCTGGATCGGCCTGACCGCGTCTGGCGAAAGCTGCGACGACAAGCATTCGCGCGGCGTCTGCGACCACGGCCATCACCATTTCCCGAAGCAGGGCTGAGCGCGGAATCAACTGGCGGGGGGACCGGGGGGAGTGGTTGAATGCCGGGCTATGGACCGGCCCGACCAAGAGCTTGCGGAACTCCTCACCAGCCTGGGCGCGCGGCTCTCCGCCGCGCCGCCCGGCGTACTGAACGATTTTCGGGAGCCGTTGCGGGCGTTGCGCGACCAGCTGACGGCCGCCCTGGACGACCCGGTTCCGAGCCATCTCCTGGAGGCAGGCGAGGCGCATTTCCGCGCGCTGCTGTCCGATGCCATCGGCTGCGTCTCCGAAGGCTTTGTGCTGTTCGGCGCCGACGGGCGGCTGGTGCTGTGCAACGACCGCTACCGCGCCGCCTACCCGCTGCTGTCCGACCATCTGGTTCCCGGCGTCCGTTTCGCCGACCTGCTGCGGGTCGCGGTGGAGCGGGGTGCGGCCGGCGACGATCTCGGCGACCCGTCCGACTGGATCGCCGAGCGGCTGAACCGCCACATCCGCAGCGGGCCGCCGACCGACCACCGGCTCGGCGACGGGCGCTGGTACCGCATCAGCGAGCACGCCACACGCTTCGGCGGCGTGGTCAAGATCCTCACCGACATCACCGAACTGAAGCGCCACGAGGAGGCGCTGGCCGACAGCGAGGCGCGCTACCGCCGGCTGGTCGAGATGGCCCCCTACGGCATCCTGATCTGGGACGGGCTGCGGCTGCGTTTCGCCAACCGCTCCGCCGCGCTGATTCTGGGCAATGGCGATCCCGATGCGATGCTGCGCATCCCGCTGGTCGAGGCGACGGAGTTCGACGGGGTGCAGCGCCTGTTCGACTGGCTGCCCCCGCCCGGCAGCGGTCCGGAGGCCCCGCCGCCGGTCGAGGCCCGCTTCCTCACCGCGCAGGGCGCCCTGCGGGAGCTGGAGGTCGGCATCCACCCCTTCGCGGTCGAGGGCGACGCGGCGTGGTTCCTCGTGCTCACCGACATCACCGGGCGCAAGCAGGCGGAGCGGGCCATCCAGCAGGCCCAGAAGATGCAGGCCATCGGCCAACTGGCCGGCGGCATCGCGCACGAGTTCAACAACATGCTGACCGCCATCGGCGGCTTCGCCCAGATGGCCCGCCGCGCCCCGCAGGACCGCCCGCGGGTCGAGCAATGCCTGACCGAGATCGTCAAGGCAACCGACCGCGCCTCCGGCCTGACCGCCCAGCTTCTCAGCTTCGGGCGGCCCGGCCAGACCGACGCGGCGCGTCCCGTGCGCGTCGGCGCGGTGATCGACGATTTGCGCCGCTTCCTCGGCCCCACGCTGGGCGAACGCCACCCGCTGCGGATCGAGGGCGCGGGCGGCGGGGCGGTGGTGACCATCGACCCGGCCCTGCTGCACCAGTCGCTGCTCAACCTCGTGCTCAACGCGCGCGACGCCATGCCGGAGGGCGGGCCGATCACCATCGCGGTGGAGCGGACGGACGATCTCGGAGTCACCATCACCGTTGCCGACACCGGTTGCGGCATCGACCCGGCGGTGATCGACCGCATCTTCGAGCCCTTCTTCACCACCAAGGAGCCGGGGGCCGGAACCGGGCTGGGGCTGGCGCTGGTCTATTCCACGGTCGCGCGGGCGGGCGGCACGGTGGAGGTGGACAGCGAGCCGGGGCGCGGCACCATCTTCACGCTCCGCTTCCCGGTGGAGGACCTCGCAGAGCCGCAGCAGGCGGACGCTCCCGGCCTGGACGCCTTCGGTCTGGACGCCTTCGGTCTTGACAGCGCCGTGTTCCTCGACGCGGAGGACGACGAGATGGAGGGGCTGTCGATGGCCGCCACCGTCCTGCTGGTCGAGGACGAGGCGCAGGTGCGCGACTTCATCCGCCTGACGCTGGAGGACCTGGGCATGCGGGTGGTCTGCGCCGCCGACGGCACCGAGGCCCTGCGCGCCTACGCCGACCATGGCGGAGCCTTCGACCTGCTGGTGACCGACCTCGTGATGCCGCAGGTCGGCGGCGCGTCGGTGGCCCGTGCCCTGCGCCGGGAGAATCCGGACCTTCCCACCGTCCTGATGTCCGGCTACCCGCCGGAGACGGAACGCCTGGACGACCTGCTGGCGGATGGATGCCGCACCGTCTTCCTGCGCAAGCCGATCAACCCGGACGAGCTGGCCGACGCGATCCACGCGTTGCTGATCTGATGGCGGGGCATCGATGAACGCCGCTCCGCCGTCCTCCACCCTTTCGACCGACGGCATTCCCATCGGAGCCTACGACGTCGACGCGCTCCTGGGCGAACTGAGCGGCGACGCGCCGGAGGAGTCGCCGGAGTCCGCCGTCTGCGTCCGGGTCGAGGAGATCTTCGCCCCCGCCGCGCGATTCCTGATCGCGGAGGAGCTGGCGGAGTTCCTGGAGACGCGAGGCATCACCCCCACCGAATTCTTGCACAAGGTGGAGCCGCAGCGCTCCTTCCTCGACTGGCCGCGCCGCGCCCAGGTTCTGGAGCGGGTCGCGCAGCGGCAGGCCCGCCCCGGCCGCCGGTCGCCCGCCATGCGGCTGGAGGAGCTGAAGCGGCTGGAGCAGGAGGTGCTGGCCGTCACCGCCCGGCGCGCCCACAGCGGCACCGCCCTGTCCATCGACGCCAAGCAGTTCGCTGCCACGGTGGCCCAGACCATGGCGCGGACGCCGGGCTTCGCCGGACGCCACACCATCGATTGCTGGCTGTCCGCCTGGTTGGGGGAAGGGCGCAACCACGAGCTTCGGCTGGTGCGCATCCTGTCGCTCGACGGCGACGGGCTGTCCGGCGAGGGCATCGCCATCCTCGACCAGATCGTCGGGGAGATGCTGGCCAACGGGCTGGTGGTCGAGGCGCTGTTCGGCTGGGCGGACGGGCTGCGTGGCGTGCTGGACGCCATGGCGATGGTCTGGCGGGGCGAGGCGCCGTCGCACCCCGACGCCCCGGCGGTCCTGCACCGTCTGTCCGCCTTCGTCGCCCGCCATCAGGCGCGCGCCGCCCGGCTGGGGCTGGAAGCGGGGGTTCACCACGCCCTGCTGGGGGACGCGCCGCTGTCCGGCACCAAGGCGGAGCCGAACAGCGTCGCGGCGGTGCTGGACGAGCTGTCGGCGATCAGCCTCCTCGCCGCGCGCCTGACGGTGAAGGGCGGGGTGATCGGCGGCGAGCGCACGACGCGGCTGATCGACCGGCGGGTGGCGCTGCTGCTGTCCGGCGCGCGGCTGGAGGCGGTGCTGCACGCCAAGAGCCATTACGCCCGCATCGTCGATCTGCTGGCCTTCGAAGGGGCGGTGTCGGGGGAGCGCAGCCGACGCATGATCGTCGCCCATCTGCGCCGCCATCTCGAGGCCCGCGACTTCACCCAGCGCCTGTTCGAGACGGCGCGCACGCCGCGCGCCCGCATCAAGGCGCTGGCCGACCTGCAACGGCGCGTGGCGCGCTCCACCCTGCCGGACGGGCTGCGCGAGCGCTACGTTCGCATGCTCGACGAGATCCAGAACACCTTCCTGCGCACCAACAAGGTCTTCGCCCGCATCGCCAAGGACCGTCCGCCCAACGTCGACGAGGTCATGGAGTTCGCCAGCCTGCTCGCCGAGGGGGCCTTCACCGAGGGGAAATGCGTGGCGGCGGCGCGCGAGCTGGTCGGGCACCATGTCCGCTCCACCGCCTTCCTGCGCGGCTACCTCGCCCGCTGCAAGGACGCGACGGAGCAGCGGGCCGACCGCTTCGCGCAGTTCTTCGCCACGCTGGCCGGCGCCGGTCTGCCGATGCGCGCCATGAACACGCTGCGCGTCCTGCTGGCCGACGACGAGCCGGCCGCCCGCGGCTATGTCGAGATGATCCTGCGCGACCTCGGCATCACCGACCTGACCATCGCCCAGGACGGGCGCGAGGCGCTGACCCGGTTCGAGGAGCGGCAGGGCGCCTTCGACCTCATCGTCTGCGACTGGAAGATGCCGCGCCTGTCGGGGTTGGAGTTCCTGAAGCTCGTCCGCGCGGTGCGTCCCGACATGCCCTTCCTGATGGTCACCGCGCTCGCCACCATCATCGCGGTCGAGGAGGCCATGGCCCACGACGTCACAGCCTACATCGCCAAGCCCTTTTCTCCCGAACAGCTCGAAGAGAAGATCCTGGTTCTGGTGAACCGGCGCTGAGCGGTGGAAATCGTATGCTCACGGTAGAATCCGATCGTACGAAGGCGAACAGCGAAACGGGCTGTTAACGGCTCCCCTCCTATTACGGGTCTATGCGGATCGCGCCTTGCGCGGCGGTACACCCATGACGATGGAGCGGGGCTCCGTGGATCTTTCCGGCCGGGGCGGGCTGCCCCCACCGACACCGACCTTGATGTCCGTGCCGTCCGGCCGGCCGGGGACGCGGCGCCGCGCCGCGGGCCGGGCGGGCTGACCGACCTGCTGTTCCTCATGCTCGGCGCCGCCGGCCTGCTGGCCGTGATGATGCCGGAGGAGGGGCGCGACCGGCTGATGCTGCCGCTTGGCGTGATGACGCTGGCGATGGCCGCGCTGGCCGTGCTGTCGGTGCGCCGCGCCCGCGCCGCGGCGGCCGCCCTGGACCGCTCCGCCCGCCTGCTGCGCGCCGCCAACGAGGAGCTGGCGGCCAGCCGCCAGCGCTTCCGCGACTTCGCCGAGGCCGCGTCCGACTGGTTCTGGGAAAGCGCCCCCGACCACCGCTACACCTATGTGTCCGAACGGCTGCCGGAGATCCTCGGCGGCGACCCGGCCCCGGTGTTCGGCGAATCGCTGCTCGACCTCGGCGCGCTGGTCGAGGACACCGACACCTGGCTGGACCATCTGGCCGACATCGAGGCCGGGCGGGCCTTCCGCGACCTGGAGGTGACGCTGCGCGACGGGGCGGGCGACACCCGCGTCTTCCGCATCAGCGCCCAGCCCTTCACCGACGCGGACGGGCGGTTCGCCGGCTACCGCGGCACCGGCATCGAGACGACCGCCGAGACGCTGGCCCTGGTCGAGGCGCGCTTCATGCAGTCGGTGGTGCACGATGCGCTGTCCAGCATCTCCGAGGGCTTCGTGCTGTTCAGCCCGGACGACCGGCTGATCTTCTGCAACGAGCGTTACCGCAGCGCCTATCCGAATCTGGCTGACGTGCTGGTGCCCGGCACCGCCTTCAAGGACATCCTGCGTGCCGCGGCCGAGCGCGGCGGGTACGAGGGCGACGACCGCGAGATGGCCGACTGGATCGCCGAGCGGATGAAGCGCCACCTGCTGCACACCGATCCGGTGGACGGCCGCCTGTCCGACGGGCGCTGGTACCGCATCAGCGAGCACGCCACCGGCTCCGGCGGCATCGTGAAGATCCTGATGGACATCACCGAGCTGAAGCGGCGCGAGGAGCAGCTCGCCGGCCAGACGGAGCGGCTGGAGGCCACCGTCAGCGCGCTCAGCGAGAGCGAGAAGCGCTACCGCCAGCTGGTCGAACTGGCGCCCTACGGCATCGTCCTCTGGGACCGCCGGGCCATCCGCTTCGGCAACGCCGCGGCGGCGTCCATCCTGGGGGTGGACGGCAGCGGCGGGCTGGAGGGGCTGGACCTCAACCGCTTCATCGTCGAGGCGGAGACGGTGACCTCGCGGCTGGGGCTCGGGGCGGACGGCGACCACCAGCGGGTGGAATGCGCGATCGCCCGCCCGTCGGGCGAGCAGCGTCATGTCGAGATCGGCGCTTTCCCCGCGGTCTACCAGCGGGAGGCGGCGGTTCTCCTGGTGCTGAACGACGTGACCGAGCGCCGCCGCGCCGAGGCGGAGCTGCAGAAATCGCAGAAGATGGAGGCGGTGGGCCGCATGGCCGGCGGCATCGCCCACGAGTTCAACAACATGCTGACCGCCATCGGCGGCTTCGCCCGGCTGGCCGAGCGGGCGCCGGACGATCCGGCGCGCGTCACCACCTGCGTGCGGGAGATCGCCAAGGCGTCCGACCGGGCCGCCGCGCTGACCGCCCAACTTCTCGACTTCTCGCGCCGCCGTCCGTCCGACGAGACGGAGGTGGTGGCGCTGGCGCCGCTGGTGCGCGACCTGAAGGTCTTCCTGAAGCCGCTGATGAGCGCCGGCATCGACCTGGACATCCGGATCGGCGACGGGGACGCCCACGCCGTCGCCAACCCGGTGATGCTGAACCAGGCCATCCTGAACCTCGCCCTCAACGCCCGCGACGCCATGCCCGACGGTGGGCGCCTGACCATCGCGCTGGACAGCGTCCTGCCGGACGTCGGCTTCTTCGGTCGGCACGGCGCGCTGGCGCACGGGCGCTACGCCGTGATCCGGGTGATCGACGAGGGCTGCGGCGTGCCGGAGGCGGTGCGCGACCGCATCTGGGAGCCCTTCTTCACCACCAAGGAGCCGGGCAAGGGGACCGGCCTCGGCCTGTGGATGGTCTACGGCACCGCCCGGCAGGCCGGCGGGGCGGTCGAGATGGAGGCCGGAGCGGATGGGCGCGGCAGCGTCTTCTCCATCCATCTGCCCGCCGTCCCCGCTCCCGTTCCGGCCGGTTCGCTGGTGGACGGGCTGGGGCTGGGCGAGGACGAGGGGGCCGCCATCCTGCTGGTGGACGACGAGGATTCCGTGCGTACCTATGTCCGTCTGGCGCTGGAGGAGGCCGGCTGCACGGTGACCGAGGCGGTGGACGGGCTGGACGCGCTGGAGCGCTGGGACGAATGCGGCGGGCTGTTCGACGCCGTGGTGTCCGACATGTCCATGCCCCGCATGAACGGGCTGGAACTGAGCCGCGCCCTGACGGAGCGCAATCCCAACCTGCGCATCCTCTTCCTGACCGGCTACGCGTCCCATGAAACGGCGGCGGACATGACGGCACAGCCGGGCCGCCGGATCGTCATGAAGCCAGTGGCCCCGGACCGCCTGATCGAGGCGGTGCGTGAATTGCTGGCCGAATGAGACGGGGTTAGCGCATGGCATCGGACCAGAGCATCGCGGACGGCCGGGACAGCGGCCGTGACCCGGACACGGACGGTGGGGGCGACGCCGCCGTCTGCCGGACCCCGGACGACTTCTACACCCCGCAGGGCCGCGACGGCATCGGCCGGCACTGCCAGCGCTATTTCGATGAGAACGCGCTGACCCCGACCGAGCTTCTGCATTCCCCCCGTCACCAGCAGAGCCTGTCGAACATCCCGACCTTCGTCGCCATCCTGCAGCAGGCGGAACGGGCAATGGACCGCAAGGGCGCGCTGACCGCCCTGGTCAACGAAGTGGCGCGGCTGACCCGCGAGCGGCTGAAGGACGCCCAGCCGCCGGACCTGACGCCGGCCAGCTACGCGGCCACGGCCGAACGGCTGATCGCCGCCCGCGACGCCTTCACCGGGCGCTTCATGCTCGACGCGGCGCTGACCACCCACCTGTACCAGGGCCGCAGCTTCGCCGAGAAGGCGCGGCTCCTGCTGGAACTGGCGGACGGCCTGGAGGACGCCGACGCGCTGGCGCCGCTCGACCGGCTGCTCGGCGAGATCCTGCGCAGCGACACCGGCACCGCCTCCTGCGCCATGGATGCGCCCTTCGTCGACCGGGTGGACATGATCGTGTCGCTGATCGCCGGGGACAAGCCGCTGTCCGACGAGGCGCCGCCGGTCTTCCGTGGGCTTGAGGCTCTGCTGCGCCGCACCGCCATGCCGGTGCTGAGCGACAGCCTGATCGTCGCGCTGCGCCGCGAATTGTCGAAGCCCGACCGGTTCACCATCACCAGCGCCGGCGACCTGTTCGGGGTGGAGGCGGTTCAGCGGGAGATCATGGCGCTGAGCCAGGTGTCGCAGCGGCTGCGCACCGGGGAGGGCTATTTCGGCGGCGCCCGGACGGAGGCGGCGCTCCAGCGGCGCAGCGCCCTGCTGGTCAACGAAGACACGCTGCCCGAGATCACCAAGGGGCGGACGCTGATGCAGAAGCTCCGCATCCTGTTCGTCCTCCAGAGGATGCCCCTGTCGCCGAGCGCCGAGCGGGCGGTGAACGGCTATCTGACCCAGTTCTTCGATGGACGCGATTTCGCCGGGCGCCTGCTCGACTGCTGGAAGGAGAAGACCGAGAAGCTGAAGGGGCTGGCCGAGGTCCAGAAGCTCGTGCTCGACAGCGCCTTTGCCGAGGACGCCCGCGAGCATATGGCCGGGCAGATCGACGAAATCCAGAACGCCTTCATCCGCACCCAGCGCCTGCTGAGCCCCCTCCAGGGCAAGGACGAGCCGAACCCCGACACGGTGCTGGAAATGGTGCGGATGGCCGGCGACGGCGCCTTTTGCCGCGGCAAGAGCCGGGCGGCGGTCGCCAAGGCGCTGTACCGGCAGGTGCACCGGCCGCGCTTCGTGCGCTCCTTCCTGCTGGGCGCCACCGGCGGCAAGGAGCGCTCGGCCCGCGCCTCCTGGATGCGCGGGGCGCTGGGGGTGATCGGCGTGCCCTTCATCGACCTCGGCGCCATCCGCGTCCTGGTCGTCGACGACGAGGACGGGCCGCGGCACTTCGTCGAATCGGTGCTGCGCGACCTCGGCATCGGCCACATCGACACGGCGGCGGATGGCCAGGAGGCGCTGCTCCGGCTGGCCGGGGACGGGAGCTACGACCTGATCGTCTGCGACTGGATGATGCCGAAGGCGAGCGGTCTCGACGTGCTGCGCCGCGTGCGCGAGGTGCGGCGCGATCTGCCCTTCCTGATGGTGACCGCGCTCGCCACGCTGAAGGCCGTGGAGCGGGCGCTGGCCCACAACGTCAGCGCCTACATCGCCAAGCCCTTCACCCCGGAGCAGCTCGAGGAAAAGGTCTTTCTCGTCCTGACGCAGAAATCGGCGCCCGGCGCCTGAGCGGAGCAATCAAAGCTGGCTGCGGCATTCTTTTGTGTCTCCTTTGAGTTATCTATTTTCGGGCTGCGACACCAAAACAATCTCGATGGTTGCTCTGAAATTGTTTGAATTTCTTTGAGGGAGATTAAATAAAACTATTAATAAATGAGTCACGATTGCTTCGATAGCATTCCGGCAAAGGAACGGCCCGCGCGCCACCGCCCGTCGGCGCGGATTTGTCGGAAGGGTTGTCATGTTCGATAATTTGTCCATCCGCTCGAAGCTCTGGGGATTGGTGGCTCTGGCGAGCATCGCGTCGGCGGCCATCGTCGGTGCCGGCCTCTGGCTGAATTACCAGCGCATGCACGCCGACCGCGTCCAGTCCCTGCGCTTCATGGTCGAGGCCGCCCACAGCATGGCCGCCGCTTACGAGGCGGAGGCCGCCGCCGGTCGGATCACGCGGGAGGAGGCGCAGGCCCGCTTCAAACGGTCGCTCCTGGGCATGCGCTATGGCGGACAGGAGTATCTGTTCGCGATCACCCTGGACGGCTTCGGCTTCGCCCATCCCAGCCCGAAGATGATGGGGCAGGATGTGTCCGGCGTGAAGGACACCAAGGGGGCGCCGATCCTGATGGACATGGCGCGGATCGCCAAGGGTTCGGGTGAAGGCACCTACGGCTATTTCTGGAACGTCGCCCCGAACAGCGACGAGACGGCGGCGAAGCTGTCCTACATCAAGACCTTCCAGCCCTGGGGCATCTACATCGGGACGGGCGTCTTCATCGACGACATCCGCGGCGCCTTCCTGGGCACGCTGTGGACGGTTCTGGCGGTGGCCGGTCTTCTGGCGGTGCCGGCGGTTGGACTGATCGCGCTGGTCGGGGTGCGGCTCAGCGCCACGATCCGCAGCCTCAGCGTCCGCATGCACGCCCTGGCGGACGGCGACCTTTCCGTCGCCTTTCCCGAGGCGACCCGCCGCGACGAGATCGGCGCCATGGCCAGCGCCGCCCGCGTGTTCCTGAGCAACGCCGAGGAGAAGAAGCGCCTGGAAGCCGATCAGGCCGCCGCGCTGCGCCGCTCGGAGGAGGACAAGCGCCGCACCCTCGCCGGCCTCGCCGAACGGTTCGAGCGGAGCGTCGGCGAGGTGATGAAGTCGGTGTCGCACGAAACCGAGGCGATGGAGCGCGAGGCCCAGGAGATGACCCGCGCCGCCGGTCAGACCGACCGGCTGGCCGGTGCCGTGGCGTCGGCGACGGAGCAGACCTCGGCCAACGTGCAGACGGTCGCGGTGGCCACGGAGCAGTTGTCCGGCTCGGTGGGGGAGATCAGCCGCCGGGTCGCCGACGCCTCGCGGATCGCACGCGACGCCGCCACCGCGTCGGAACGCGCCACCGGCAAGGTGACCGGGCTGGCCGAGGCGGTCGGGCGGATCGGCACCGTGGTCAGCCTGATCAACGACATCGCCGCCCAGACCAACCTGCTGGCGCTGAACGCGACCATCGAGGCGGCCCGCGCGGGCGAGGCCGGCAAGGGCTTCGCGGTGGTCGCCGGCGAGGTGAAGAGCCTCGCCAGCCAGACCGCCCGCGCCACCGAGGAGATCGCCACCCAAGTCGCCGGCGTCCAGTCCGCGACCGGCGAGGCGGTGGCGGAGATCGGCGGGGTGGCGCGCGTGATCGAGCAGGTGAACGGCATCGCCACGATCATCGCCTCGGCGGTGGAGGAGCAGGGCGCGGCGACCCAGGCGATCAGCCGCAACGTGCAGCAGGCCGCCGACGTCACGCGCGACGTGGCGCGCGACATTTCCGGCGTCACGGCCGCCGCCGGGCAGTGCGGGAAGATGGCCTACGCCGTGCTGGAGGCATCCCGGCAGCTGGCCCAGCAGTCGGAGACCCTGAACGGCGAGATCGGCGGCTTCCTGCGGACCCTGCGCACGCAGTGACCGGAGGCGCGCCGCGCCCTCAGTCGGCGGCGGCGCGCACCTCGGGGTCCGGACCCGCCGGCGCCGTTGTCTTCGGCCCCGGCTTCTCCTGCCCCGGCTTTTCCAGAACAGTCGTCTCCACCCAGTCAGCCACGTGGCGGGCGACCGCTTCCCAGCCGGGTTCGAGCATCATGCTGTGCCCCATCTCCGGGAAGAACACCGGCTCCGTCCGGAAGGCGCGGGCGGTGGCCTCGACCTGGTCCCTGGGGATCAGCCGATCCTCCTCCGCGCCCAGCACGGCGACGCGGGCGCCGCGGGCCGGCAGGAGCGGGAAGGGGATCCAGCCGCCGATGTCGAGCAGCACGCGCTGCGACTCCTCCTGCATCAGCGGCTCGTAGCGCTTGGCCAGTTCCAGCGGCACCCGGTCGGAGAACATGGCGCGGCGCACCGCCTCCGCCTCGATGCCGTTGGAGAAGGTCATCAGCCTGCCCATCTGCTGGAACACGTAGGGGTCGCTCCAGGCCAGCCGCATCGAGGACTCCAGCAGGCCGTGCGGCGGGGCGGAGGCCATCAGGACCGCCCCCGGGAAGCGGCGGCGGATCAAGGCGCGTTGCACCACCATGCCGCCCATGGAATGGCCGATCAGCACCGGCATCGCCGAACAGGCGTCCACCGCGCTCAAAACATCATCCACATAGTCGGCGATGCCAAAGCTGTTCAGCCGCTCCCGCCCCTCGCTGGCGCCATGGCCGCGCAGGGACACGGCGTGCGCCTCCCACCCCTGCTCGGCGAACCAGGGCAGGAAATGCTCGTCCCAGATCCAGCCGCCACAGAAGGCGCCGTGGACGAACAGCAGGGGCACGGGCTTCACCGGTCCCGCAGGGCGACGGCTGAGGATTTCGAGTTGGGGCATGGGCGGTCCGATCCGGATGCTGCGGTGCGGTGGGAAACCAGAGGTAGCCCGCATCGCTCCCGCTGTCGACCCGCGCTCAGCCGTTGGCAGCCTTGAGCAGATGCGTGGCGAACCAGGACCGCGCGGAATCGGCCACCTGATCGAGCTTCCCCGTCTCTTCGAACAGGCGGCCGGCCCCCGGCACGACCTCCAGCGCCTTGGTGCAATGCAGCCGGGTGAAGGCGTCGTTGTTCAGGTCCAGCGCCGGGGCGTCCTTGCCGCCGACCACCAGCAGGGTGGGGGCGGCGACGGCGTTCAGCCACTCCCCCGCCAGATCGGGCCGCCCGCCGCGGCAGACCACGGCGCCGATTCCATCATGCTCCGCGGCACGCCCGGCCGCGATCAGGGCCGATGCCGCCCCGGACCCGGCGCCGAAGAAGCCGACGGGCTTGCGCTCCACCGCGGTGGTCGCGCGCAGGTGGCGGACGGCCAGCAGCAGGCGCTCGGACTGGCGGTGGACGTCGAACTGGTTGGCCGGGTCGGCTTTCTCCGCCTCGGTCAGCAGGTCCATCAGCAACGTGGCGAATCCGGCTTCGCGCAATCGCGCGGCGACGCGGACGTTGCGCGGGCTCATCCGTCCGCTGGAGGTGCCATGGGCGAAGATCACCGCCGCCGCGAAACCGGTGGACTCAAACTTGGCGGGCACGCCGAGTTGCCCCGCAAGGCCGAGCGGTGGAATGTAGAGCGTCGTCTCCATGCGCCTTTCCCCCTTTCGTTGGGCCTTGCCCCGGTGAGGTGCCCGGCCGGTGGCTTAACAGGCCGGATGGTCGGTCTGTGCCCGATGGCCTACAGTGATGATCCCGGACCGAATCCACAGATCGGTATCGTTCCCCGGTGAAGGGAGACCCACCTTTGTCAGACGAAGCCCCGACCAACGCGCCGCTCACCGTTCCAGTCCTCGACCCCGCCGCCGTCGGGGCGAAGCTCGGCGCCACCGACTACCCGGAGCCGTTCCGCGCGGCGGTCGCCGGGCGCCTGCGCAAGCGGCTGGGCAACCCGCTGGGAATCACCAACTTCGGCGTCAACCTGACCCGGCTGGAGCCGGGCGCCGCCTCCGCCCTGCGGCACTGGCACACCCGCCAGGATGAGTTCGTCTATGTGCTGGAGGGCGAGCTGACCCTGGTCACCGACGCCGGCGAGACGGTCCTGCGCCCCGGCATGTGCGCCGGTTTCCCGGCCGGAAGGCCCGACGGGCACCAGCTCGTCAACCGCACCGACGAGCCGGCGACCTATCTGGAGGTCGGCGACCGCACCGCCGGGGACGAGGCGCATTACCCGGACGAGGACCTGCGCTACGACAGCGTGACGGACCTCTTCACGCACCGGGACGGCACACCCTGGTGAGCGGGGGTCTCCCATCCGCTCAGGGCACCGCCCGCGCGCTGAGAAACGCCGGCTCCGCCAGTGGATAGACGGACCGCCGCAACCGGGTGATGTGCCGGGCGGCCTGGGCGCATTGGCTGCGCAGTTCGGGCACCGCGGTCATCTCCCAGAAGGGCGGCCGGCTGACCGGGCCGAGCGCGAACAGCCGGTCCGACACCCGACCATCCTCGCCGATCAGGGCGCCGTCCATGGTGACGTCGAGCCCCAGCCGCAGCGGGTCGGGCCGCGCCAGACCGCGGGTCAGCAGAGCCTTCACCAGCGGATGGCCGATCCGGCCAAAGTCGCACTCGGTGCCGGTGGCGTTGATGATGGTGCCCACGGTGCGGGTCCAGACGGTTCCCTCCGCCCCGCGGGCGCGGACGGTCGCCTCCACCCCGTTCGGCACGAGGTTCAGCGTCTGAAGGCGGCCGGCGCGGATGGTCAGCCGCCCATTCGCGCAGAGGGCGGCGATGCGGGCCGCCACCTCCGGCGCGATGCGGTGGCGATGGACCTCCCAATAGGGGCGGACATGGCGCAGGAAGCGCCGTCGCTCCTCCAGCGGCAGGTGACTCCAGATCAAATGATGGTAGGGGCGCAGCGCGTCGAAGGCCGACCGCCAGTCGAATCCCGTCTCCCGCGCGCGGCGGACGTCGGCCTTCAGGGCGATCATGACGTCGAGCACGGTGCGCGGCATCACCTGGGGATGGATGAAGCTCTTGAAGGGCCGCGTTTCCTGATGCGTCTGCGGCAGCAGGCCGCGGCGCGACAGGGCGAGGATGGGGCCGCGGTGCCCCTGGTCCTCCAGCGACAGGACGGTGTCCACCATGGTCAGCCCGGTGCCCAGGATCAGCACGGGCGCGTCGGGGGCGATCGTGGCCAGCGCCGGCCAGTCCCAGGGGGAGGCCACGTAGCGGCTGGAGGCGTAGACCTCCGGCGCCGGGACCGGCGGCGGCGAGGGGGCGAAGTTGCCGACGCAGAGAACCGCCGTGTCCACCGACAGGCTGGTCCCGCTGCCCAGCCGCAGCCGGGTGCCCCGCGCGTCGGACGCGATGTCCACCGCCTCCGCCTGCGACACGGTGAGCGAGACGTGGGGCGGGGCGGCGGCCACGGCCTCCCGCAGGACGTCCTGGATGTAGGCGCCGTAGCGGGCGCGGGAGACGAAGGCATGGCCGCTGGGCGGCACCGCCCCGGCACCCTCCTCTTGTGCCTCTTCGTCCTGCGCCCACAGCCAGCGCAGGAAATGCCGCGGGTCGTCCGGATAGGCGCTCATGTTGTAGGCGCGCACGTTCAGCAGATGCGCGGCGTTGGGCGTGGAGTAGGCGAGCCCGGCGCCGACGCTGGGCGTGCGTTCGATCAGGTGCAGGCTGGTCGGCTCATCGGCGCAGCGCATCAGGTGCGCGGCGAGGACGCTGCCGGTGAAGCCGGCCCCGATGATGGCGATGCGGCGTTTCGAAGGGCGTGCTGACAACGTCGTCGCTCCTCTGCTCTGGCCGTGCGAAGGGGGCGGTGATCCGGTGCCGGGGGGATGATCCTGCGCCGGATGCTCCAGCCGGCCACTCTTCGGTGCAGTGTTGCACAGGTCAACCGCTATTCCGGCGTAGAATAAACCCCTGGTACCGCTTGGGTATTTATGGTTAACAAGAAATTAACTATAACCGGGGATGGTTTCGCACCTTCGAACCATGTACGGCAGGACCGATGCGCGACCACCCCCTCCGACCCGCCCACACCATCCCGTGCAACGCCAACCCGGCGCCGTCGGACCGCCGCGAGCCCGACGTTCAGCTGGCCGCCATGGTGCCGCAGAGCGTCAAGCGCGCCGTCCGCCGTCGCGCCGAGGAGGAGGGAACGACGGTCCGCAGCGTCCTCCTGCGCGCTCTGAAGCACGCCGGGATCGCCGAGGTGGAGGAAGCGGAGATCGCCGACCGCCGCATCGCCGCCGGCGCCGAACGCTCCGGCGCCTGGAAGGCCGCGCGCACCCGTTGACGGAACGGTCGGGCCACGCGCACCGTCACACGGCACCATTTTCTGAAAGCCGCCTTGCATGAGCCTTCTTCACCGCCTGTTGCTGCTCGTCCTCGTGGCGATGATTCCAGCGGCCGTCATCGAGGTGAAGAACGAACTGGCCCTGCGCGCCGCGCGGGAGGCGGAGGTTGGGCGGGACGCCCTGCACCTCGCCGCCCTGTTCGAGGCGGAGCAGCACCGCATGATCGACGGGCTGCGGCAGGTGCTGACCACGCTGGTGAAGGCCGACCCGGCGCGCGCGCCCGGCTCCCCCGCGTGCCAGGCGCTGATGGACGACCTGCGCGCGTCCTACCCCGGCCATCTGGGCATCGTGATCGCCGGGCTGGACGGGGTGGTGCGCTGCGCGACCGATCGCGCCAGGTTGGGGATTTCCATCGCCGACCACGACTATTTCCGCGACGCGCTGGACAGCGGCCGGATGACGCTGGGCGAGCATGTCTTCGGGCGGACCGACGGCCGCTCCGTCATGCCCGTCGCGCTGGCCTTCCGGGACGCGGAAGGCCGGGCGGCCGGCGTGGTGACGGCGATGACCGACATCTCCTGGATCGCCGATTTCCTGTCGAAGCGGCCACTGCCCGCCGACGCGCGGATCACCCTGGTGGACCGACGCGGCCGGGTGGTCGCCCAGATGCCGCCGCTGCCGAGTCAGACGGCGCCAAATCAGACGGCACCGAACCACCTGGATGGCGGCGGGATGCTGTCCCCGTCCGTCATCGCGCTGCTCTCCCGTGACGCTCCCGGCGTTGCCGAGGTGACCGGGCTGGACGGGCGGCCGCGCATCGTCGCCTATCAGCCGACCGGCCAGAGCATGGACGGCATCGGGGTCGTCGTCTGCCTGGACAAGGGCGAGGCGCTGGGGCCGATCCGCGGCGCGATGATTCAGGCGATGACGGGCATCGCCACCGTGCTGCTGCTGACGCTGTTCACCGTCTGGTGGGGCGCCAGCCGGTTCCTGCGGCGGCCGGTGGCGGCGCTGGTCGCGACGGCGGAGCGCTGGAAGGGCGGCGACCTCACGGCGCGCAGCGGCGTGGCCGACCAGTCGTCCGAACTCGGCACGCTGGCCCGCGCCTTCGACGGCATGGCCGAGGAGCTGTCCCGCCAGCAGCAGATCCGCGAGCAGGCCAACGCGCTGGCCCACAAGACGGCCGCCGTGCTGGGCAGCATCACCGACGGCGTGTTCGAGGTGGACCGCCAGTGGCGCATCACCTTCGTGAACGAGCGCGCCCGGACGCTGATCGCCGGGGGGCGTGAGCTGGTCGGCCAGGAACTGTGGGACGTCTTTCCGGAGGTGTCCGCCAGCGCCTTCGGCGAGAACTACCGCCGCGCCATGCGGGACCAGACGCCCGTCGAGTTCGAGGAGTACTGCACGGCTTTCGAGGCTTGGTTCGCCGTGCGCGCCTTTCCGTCGCCGGACGGGCTGGCCGTCTTCTTCCAGGACACCACCGCCCGCAAGTGGGGGGAGGCGGCGCTGAATTCCGCCAACCGGGAAAAGAACGCTCTGCTGGCGCAATTGAACAGCCTGCTGCAGAACGCGCCGGTCGGCTTCGCCTTCTTCGACCGCGCGCGGCGCTACATCCGCATCAACGAGCAGTTGGCGGATTGCAACGGCATCCTGGCCGAAGCCCACATGGGGCGTACGCTGGCGGACCTGATTCCCGTCGTGGGCGCCAGCGTCGAACCGCTGATCGACCGGGTGTTCGACACCGGGGAGCCGATCCCCTACCGGGAGATCGTCGGCGAGACGCCCAGGGAACCCGGCGTGACGCGCCACTGGCTGACCGCCCTGTTCCCGGTCCATGAGGGGATGGAGGTCGCGGCGGTCGGCGCCGTGGTGATGGAGGTCACCGACCTGCGGCGGGCCGAAACCGCGCGCCGCCAGAGCGACGAACGCTTCCGGTCGGTCTTCGAACTGGCCGCGGTGGGCATCGAGCGGGTGGGATTGGATGGCCGCCTCCTCGACGTCAACGCCAAGATCTGCGACATCGTCGGCTACCCGCGGGAGGAGTTGCTGCGGCGGACCTACCGCGACATCACCGACCCGGCGGATCTGCCGGCGGAGGAGCAGCAGATCGAGCGGCTGCTGTCCGGTGAACTGGCCAGCTACGCCATGGAGAAGCGCTACCGCCGCAAGGACGGCGGAGCGGTGTGGGTGCGGGTGACCTCGTCGCTCGCCCGCATCACCGGCACGGAGCCGGCCTATCGCATCACCGTCGCCGAGGACATCACCGAGCGCAAGGCGATGGAGGCCGAACTGCGCGCCGCCCGCGACGAGGCGGAGCGCGCCAACCTCGCCAAGTCAAAGTTCCTGGCGGCGGCCAGCCACGACCTGCGCCAGCCGCTCCAGTCGCTGTTCTTCTTCACCGCCGCCCTGTCGGCCCATGTCGGAACTCCCGCGGGCACCAAGATCCTGACTCATCTGGAGCAGGGGCTGGACGCGCTGAAGGGTCTGCTGGACAGCCTGCTCGACGTGTCGCGCCTCGACGCCGGGGTGGTGACGCCGGTGTTCGAGGATTTCGACGTGGGGGAGGTGCTGGACCCGATCCGGGCCGCCTACGCGCCGGTCGCCGCCGGCAAGGGCATCGGCTGGCAGGTCGAGGTCGCCGCCGGGCGGGTGCGCAGCGACCGCACGCTGCTCGGCCGGCTGCTGCGCAACCTGGTCGAGAACGCCATCCGCTACACCGACAGCGGTCTGGTGCGGGTGCAGTGCCGGCCGGACGGGCGCTTCCTGTCGATTGTCATCCAGGACACCGGCATGGGCATCCCCGACGACCATATGGAGCGGATCTTCGAGGAGTTTCATCAGGTCGGCAACCCGGAGCGGGACCGCAACCAGGGCCTTGGCCTCGGCCTTGCCATCGTGCGGCGCCTGTCGCGGCTGCTCGACCATCCGGTGGAGGTGCGTTCCGCGGTGGGCAAGGGCTCGGCCTTCCGGGTGCTGGTGCCGATGGGCGAAACGGCGGTGGTTGCCGCCGCGGGCGCGGCGAGCACTGCGCCGGGGATGGGGCAGGGCCGCCTCGCCGTTCTGGTCGACGACGACGCCATCGTGCTGATGGGCCTTCAGCTGATCCTGACGGAATGGGGGTATGCCGTGCTGGCGGCGGGCAGCGCCGACCAGGCCATGGAACGGCTGTCGGCCCAGACCCGCGTTCCCGACATCGTCATCGCCGATTACCGGCTGCGCGAGGGGCGGATCGGGACCGAGGTCATCCTGCGCGTGCGGGAGCGTTACGGCGCCGGGGTTCCGGGGGTGATCCTGACCGGAGAGACGGGGCCCGACTGCCTGCTGGACGCCACCGCCCACGGCTTGACGGTGATCCACAAGCCGGTCACGCCCCGTGAACTGGCCGCGGCGGTGGACCAGCAGTTGAAGGCCATGCCGGCGTGAGGCCCGCGCTGCGGCCTTATCGCGTGAGGCCCCAGCGGCGATACCAGGCGTTCAGGTCGCGTGCGGAGCCGATCCGTATCTTCGGAAGGTCGGCCTGATCGAAGGTGCTCAGGTTGCGCGCCCGGTTTCTCGGGGTGGCGACGGCGATATGGCGGATCATCTCCCACTTGATGCTGTCCCGGCGGCCCTCCAGCGCGCCGCGCCGTTCCCGTTCGAACAGGGTTCGGCGGAAGTAGCGCAGCAGGCTGAGTGGCATGGGCACGTCCAGGTAGATCAGCCCCGTCGCCCGCTGGAAGCGCTGGGGGATGCAGCGCGAGTAGTTGCCTTCCATGATCCAGCGTTCGCCGGCGATGGCCGCGTCGTGCAGGGCGACGAATTCCTCGGTCGGCCGCGGCTGCCAATCCGTGTTGGGGGCGTGGTACAGCCGGTCGAGATGGACGACGGGAAAGCCGCTTTGCCGCGCGATCGCTTCGGCAAGCGTGGATTTTCCGCTGTTGGACGGCCCGAGGATGCAAATGCGGTGGCCGAGGTCGGAGAGCTGCATGGATTGGTACCGTTACGAAACAAGGCCCGGTCGGGCCGCGAAAAGCGCGGCGATCCTAGCGGGCGTCGGCGCGCCGCGACACCCCACCCATGCGGTACGCCGTCGGTGCCGTCCGGCGGTCAGTCCGCCTGGGCGAGTTCCTTCGCGGCGGGGCGGGTGGCGAGGGCGGCGCGGCCGGTGTCCGTCAGGCGGCAGACCAGCCAGTCCGGCTTCAGCGGGTTGTGGAACCAGCGCTCCGCCCAGCCGGATTTCAGGCAGCTTTCGATGGTCTGGCGCTTGACGCGCTGGCCGTCGCCGTCGAACAGGGGCAGCTTGCCGCCGGGCTGGTCCAGGCCGTTGCGCAGCCACGCCGCCTGCGCCTCGGTGGGGCGGCGTCGGGACGTGGTGCGTCGGGGTGCGGCCATGGTTCGTCGCCTCGGAAGATGTTGCGGCCCGGCGGCCTGTGGCAAGATTCGGGCATCCTACATCGAAAGGGTTCGGTCATGGAATTCGTCTTCGCCTACATCACCGCCGGATCGCGGGACGAGGCCCGGCGCATCGGCCGCGCGCTGGTCGAGGAGCGGCTGGCCGCCTGCGCCAACATCCTGGACGGCATGACCTCCATCTACCGCTGGCAGGGCGCCATCGAGGAAGCCACGGAAACGGTGCTGATCGCCAAGACGCGGGCGGAGCTGTTCGAGCCGCTGGCCGCGCGGGTGCGGGAGCTGCACGGCTACGAGGTGCCGTGCGTGGTCGAGCTGAGGGTGGGGCGCGGCAACCCGGCCTATCTGGATTGGCTGCGCGACGAGACCGCCTGAGCCCCGGTGGCCGCCGCATGCCTGCCGCCGCATGTCGGCCATGACGGCGGCGCATTGGACCGCCTCCGACCCGCGTGCCAGTTTCGCAAGGGTTGCTTTCAAGCGCAAATCATCCGGATGCGGAGAATTTCCATGACCGACACATCGGCGCGGCTGTCGATCGGCTTTTCCTGGATCGGCCACGCGCTGATGCACATCGTGTCGGCCCTGTTCCTGACCGTCGTCCTGGCGCTGGAACGGGAATGGAAGCTGCCCTACGACGAGCTGATCCGGCTGTGGACGCTCGGCGCGCTGATGATCGGCGTCGGTGCGCCGTTGGCTGGCTGGCTGGGCGACCGCTGGAGCGAATGCCGGATGATGGCGGTCTTCTTCCTGCTGACCGGGGCGGGGACCATCGCCTGCGGCCTGACCGACGGTCCGGAGGCGCTGCTGTGGGCGCTGGCGGTTCTCGGGCTCGGCTCCTCCATCTACCACCCGGTGGGCATGGCCTGGATGGTCAAGAACGCCACCAACCGCGGCAAGGCGCTGGGCTACCAGGGCATCTTCGGCACCATCGGCATCGCCTCGGCGGCGGTGGTGGCCGGCGGCCTGACGGAATGGCTGGGCTGGCGCTCCGCCTTCCTGATTCCGGGCGCGGTCTGCCTTGGGCTGGGCGTCGCGCTGGCGCTGCTGATCGCGATGGGCAAGGTCGAGGATCGCCAGGGCGACGTGAAGCCGATCCCCAAGGCGTCGCGCGGCGACGTCATCCGCGCTTTCTTCGTTCTGTCGGTGACGATGGTCTGCGCCGGGCTGATGTTCAACGCCATGCAGGTGGTGCTGCCCAAGCTGTTCGAGGCGCGGCTGAGCGACCTGCTGGGCGGCAGCACGCTGGGCGTCGGCGGCGTGGTAACGGCGGTCTATCTGTTCGCCGCCCTGCCGCAGCTCATCGGCGGGCATCTGGCGGACAAGTACCCGCTGAAGCGCATCTACACCCTGTGCCTGCTGGTCCAGGTGCCGATGATGGCGGCGGTGGCGGTCCTGGCCGACCTGCCGCTGGTCGGTGCGGCGGCGCTGGTCGTCGTCGCCTCGCAGGTGCAGATTCCGGCGGAAAACCTGCTGCTCGCCCGCTACACGCCGGAGAAGCACCGCGGGCTGGCCTACGGCGCCAAGTTCATCCTGTCCTTCGGCGCCGGCCCTCTGGCCGTGCAGCTCGTCGCCCTGGTCTATGAGCGGACGGGCGAGTTCGTCATGCTCTACATCACGCTGTCGGTGCTGGCGCTGGTCGCCTTCGCGGCGGCGCTGCTGCTTCCGCGCGACCGCGACGTTCCGGCCAAGCCCGCCGCGGCGCCGATGGCGGCGGCGGAGTAACGGCTCACATCCGGTCCGGCAGGCTGGGGTAGGGCGCGTCGCCGGGCAGATCGGCGACCACCGTCCACCCAGTCCAGGTCAGGAGCCACGCGTCGCCGACCCCGGCGGCGCGGATCTCGGCCAAGCGGCGCAGGGCGGTCGGGCGGTCCTCCGGCGGCAGGACGAGGCGATGGATGCGCCGGCCCCGCACGTCGGCGGTCACGATGTCGGCCTCCGGACGGCCCAGCCGCGCGCGCTGGGCTTCGGCCTGTCCACGTTTGGAAAAGCTGCCCGCCACCACGAGGAAACGCCGTTCGGTAGGGCGCGGCATCGGCGGCAGCGCGGCGATCTCCACCTCCGCCGTCACGGGAAGCGGCGCGGGGGATGGCGGGGCGGGGGCGGGCGACGGTTCCGTTTCCGGAAGGGGGACCGGCACGCTCTCGGCGCTGCGGACCACCGGCACGATCACCGGCTTGCAGACATAGCCCTGGCTCAGGACACGGAAGGTCGCGCAATCCTGCTGCAGCATCGCCGAGAGCATGTGGTCGGTGCTGCTCTTGTTGGTTCCGACATAGAGCATCCCATCCACCGCGAAGGACGCGGCGGTCATCGCCACCGGCGCCCCTGCGCAGCCGCCCAGCCCCACCAGCGCGACCGCCGCCACTCCCCGCTTGAGCCGTCCGCTCATGCCCTGCTTCCCCGCCCTGTTCGCGTCCCCACCCTGCTTGTGTCAGGGTCGGTGCTATGACCTGCGGAGGTCAATGGAACGGCCAGCGCTCAGCCTTTCGCGTCATGCCTACCTCTTGCGAGGCATCCCTCCGCCCGCCGGGCCGGACGCCGCGGCGGACGGAGGGAAGCCGGCATCAGGCGGACAGCGCGCGGTCGAGGTCGGCGATGATGTCCTCCACGCTCTCCAGCCCGATGGACAGGCGCAGCACGTCCGGACCGGCGCCCGCCTGGGCCTGACCTTCCGGCGAGAGCTGGCGGTGCGTGGTCGAGGAGGGGTGGATGATCAGCGAGCGGCTGTCGCCGATGTTGGCGAGATGGCTGAGGAGCTGGACGTTCTCCACCACCTTCACGCCGGCGTCGAAGCCGCCCTTGACGCCGAAGGTCAGCACGGCGCCGGCCCCCTTGGGCAGGTACTTCCTGGCGAGCGCGTGATACTTGGAGGATTCCAGCCCGGCGTAGCTGACCCAGCCCACCGCCGGATGCCTCTCCAGGAACTGCGCGACCTTCAGGGCGCTGTCGCTGTGGCGCTGCATGCGCAGCGGCAGCGTCTCGATGCCGTTCAGCGTCAGGAAGGCGTTCAGCGGCGCCTGGCTCGGCCCGAGGTCGCGCAGACCGACGGCGTGGCCGTGGATGGTGAAGGCCAGATGACCGAAGGTCTCCTGGAACTTCAGCCCGTGATAGCCGGCGTCCGGTTCCGACAGGGCGGGGAATTTGCCGGACTTGCCCCAGTCGAAGGTGCCGCTGTCGACGACCACGCCGCCGACTGAGGTGCCATTCCCCGACAGGAACTTCGTCGTGGAGTGCACGACCAGCGTGGCGCCCCACTGGATCGGGTTGATCAGGTACGGCGTTGCCAGCGTGTTGTCGACGATCAGCGGGATGCCGGCCTCGTCGGCGATCTTGGCGATGGCCTCCAGGTCGGTGACCACGCCGCCGGGATTGGCGAGGCTTTCCACGAAGATCGCCTTGGTCTTCGCGGTGATGGCGGCGCGGACGTTCTCCGGCTGGTCGGTGTCCACGAAGACGGACTTCCAGCCGAAGGCGCGCGGGAAGCTGGTGCCGAGCTGGTTGAGCGTGCCGCCGTAGAGCTTGCGCGAGGCGACGATCTCGTCCCCCGGCTCCATCAGCGGGAACAGGGCGAGCAGCTGCGCGGCGTGGCCGGAGGAGGTGGCCGTGGCCCCCGCGCCGCCTTCCAGATTGGCGAGCCGCTCCTCCAGCACCGACACGGTCGGGTTGGTCAGGCGGGAGTAGATGAAGCCGACCTTCTGGAGGTTGAACAGCGAGGCCGCGTCGTCCACGTCGTCGAAGACGAAGCTGGTCGTCTGGTAGATCGGCGTCTGGCGCGCCCCGGTGGCGGGGTCGGGGGCGGCGCCGGCGTGGATGGCGCGGGTCTCGAAACCGAAGGACTTCTGCTCGCTCATGATGGCTTCCTCTGCTTTTTACATCAGTTTTTTGAAGGATTTGGCCGGTGCGGCCTTCTTGGACGTCAGGATGTTGGAGTTGACGCCGATGCGCCCGATTTCATGGAACAGGCGCTGAAGCTCGATCTTGGGACAGCGGTTCATGACCACGGTCAGCCCCGCCGCCTCGGCCCGCGCCGCCGCCTCGTCGTTGCGCACGCCGAGCTGCATCCACACCACCTTGGCGCCGATGGCGATGGCCTCGTCGGTCACGCCTCCGGCGGCGGCGGCGTTGCGGAAGACGTCCACCATGTCCGGCGGCTCCGGCAGCTCCGACAGGCTGCCGTAGACCCGCTCGCCGAGGATGGTCTGGCCGGCCAGCTTCGGGTTGATGGGGATGACGCGGTAGCCCTTGTCGCGCAGGTATTTCAGCACGATGAAGCTGGCCTTCACCGGGTCGTTCGACGCGCCGACCAGGGCGATGGTCTTCACCCGGTCCAGGACTTGGCGGATGAATTCATCGCTGTAGCCGTCGTGCGAAGGGGAGGGGCCGCTCATTGGCCGCACCACACCGGAGGGCGCTTCTGCAGGAAGGCGTCGATGCCCTCCTCGGCGTCGCGGGCCAGCATGTTCTCGGTCATCACGCGGGCGGCGTAGGCGTAGGCCTCCTCCACGTCCAGCTCGATCTGGCGGTAGAAGGCTTCCTTGCCGATGGCGAGCGTCAGCGGCGACTTCGCGGCGATCTTGCCGGCGGCCTCCGCCACCACGGCGTCGAGCCGGTCGGCCGGCACCGCGCGGTTGACGAGGCCGATGCGCGCCGCCTCGTCGGCGCCGATCAGGTCGCCGAGCAGAAGCATCTCCATGGCCGCCTTGCGCCCCACGGCGCGGCTCAGCGCCACCATCGGGGTGGAGCAGAACAGGCCGATGTTCACGCCCGGCGTGGCGAATCGCGCCGTGTCGGCGCAATAGGCGAGGTCACAGGTGGCGACGAGCTGGCAACCCGCCGCCGTGGCGATGCCGTGGACCTTGGCGATCACCGGCTGGCGGAGCCGGCTGACCGTCAGCATCAGTTTGGAGCACTGGACGAACAGCGACTCATAGGCCGCGCGGTCCGGGTTGGCGCGCATCTCCTTCAGGTCGTGCCCGGCGCAGAAAGCCGGCCCGGCTCCGGCCAGCACCACGGCGCGGACCGCGGGGTCCTGGTGGATGGCGTCCAGCTCCGCCTGCAGCGCGCCCATCAGCCCGACGGACAGGGCGTTGCGCGCCTGCGGGCGGTTCAGCGTCAGGGTGGCGACCCCGTCGCGGTCCTCGCGGAGAACCAGCGGCGCGGAGTCGCCGATGAGGGGCGGGGTGTCGTTCATCGCTGTCCAATCCTCCCGGATGTTTTGATCGTTGGCGGGAACAGTACCCCGACCGCCCCCGCCACGGAACCGGGCGTGTGGTCCGCCCATCTAACGGTGCCGCCACGGACAACTCAACCAATTTGTTGATTGAAATAGTAGATTTAATTCCGGCTGGCTCCGGGTGATTGTGTGAAATTGGCGGCGGTGCGAGGCGCTTGGCGGGGCGGACGATGTTCGCCATGATCGGATGACCACAAGAAAAAACCATGGGTGAGGGAATGAGCGCGCCGGTCGTGTCCGCCGAGGAACTGGAAGCCCTGATTCGCGAGGGTGTGCCGCTGGTCGGCAATTATGGAATCAGCATCGAGCAGCTCGGCGCCGGGACCGTGCGCATGAAGCTGCCCTACAACGACAGCTTCGTCCGTCCCGGCGGCACGGTGACCGGGCCGGCGATGTTCGGTCTGGCCGACGTGGCGCTCTACGCCGCCGTGCTCAGTCTGATCGGGCGGGTGGAACTGGCGGTGACCACCAGCATGACCATCAACTTCCTGCGCCGTCCGGCGCCGGTCGCCATCACCGCGGATTGCCGGATTCTGAAGATGGGCAAGCGGCTGGCCTACGGCGAGGTCCTGCTGTTCTCCGAGGGCGATCCGGAGCCCGTCGCCCACGCCACAGGCACCTACTCGATTCCGCCGCACGACCCGGTGACGCTTGCGGTATCAGGATACCATGATCCGGAGAACGCCTGAAAAATCCAATGATATCAATAACTTTGCTTTCGCGGTAAAATGATACCGCGACCGTAGGCCGTTGATGTAAAAGAGATATTTTTCCGTTGACAGAGTCCCCGTGCGCTGCGTACAACACCGGCCGCTTCGGCGCCCCGGGGATTGAACGTCCAGTTTCGGTGGCCCGCCGATCCACGTTTAGTCAACGAGTGTGGCGATGAAGACCTTCAATCTGAAGCCGACCGACATCGAGAAGAAGTGGTACGTCGTCGATGCCGACGGCCTCGTTCTCGGCCGGCTTGCCAGCATCCTGGCGAACATCCTGCGCGGCAAGAACAAGCCGACCTTCACCCCGCACATGGATTGCGGCGACCATGTCGTCGTGATCAACGCGGAGAAGGTCAAGCTGACCGGCAACAAGCGCCAGGACGACATCTTCTACTGGCACACCGGTTATCCGGGCGGCATCAAGGGCCGTTCCAAGGGCCAGATCCTGGACGGCAAGTACCCGGAGCGCGTGATCGAGAAGGCCGTGGAGCGCATGGTTCCGCGCGGTCCGCTCGGCCGCAAGGTGATGACCCACCTGAAGGTCTACAAGGGCGCCGCCCACCCGCACGAGGCGCAGCAGCCGGTCGCTCTCGACGTTGCGGCCATGAACCCGAAGAATAAGCGGAGCGCGTAATCCAATGGCTCAGGTTACCACCACCCTTTCCGGCCTGAAGGACATCGCTGCCGCTCCGGCCGCCGCCTCCGCCGAAGTGGTCGCCCCGAAGCTGGACGCCCAGGGCCGCGCCTACGCCACCGGCAAGCGCAAGGACGCCGTCGCCCGCGTGTGGATCAAGCCGGGCTCCGGCAAGATCGTCATCAACGGCCGCGACCAGGAAGTCTACTTCGCCCGCCCCGTGCTGCGCATGATGATCGCCCAGCCGTTCGGCATCACCGACCGCGCCGACCAGTTCGACGTGATGGTCACGGTGGCCGGCGGTGGTCTGTCCGGCCAGGCCGGCGCGGTCCGTCACGGCATCTCCAAGGCGCTGACCTACTTCGAGCCGGCGCTCCGTCCGCCGCTGAAGGCCGCCGGCTTCCTGACCCGCGACGCCCGCGTCGTCGAGCGTAAGAAGTACGGCAAGGCCAAGGCCCGCCGCAGCTTCCAGTTCTCGAAGCGCTAAAGCCTACCGCGGACCCGCGTTACTGCTGTACAAGCGAGGGGCGTCCCGACGGGACGCCCCTTTCTTGTTTCAGGTCTGTTTCACTTCTCTTCACCGTTCCGTGCCCATCCCCGTGCGTCAAAAGGAACAGCGTCCATGGCCAACAGCACTTCCCCCATCCGCGTCGGCATTCTCGGTGCGTCCGGTTACACCGGCGCCGAGCTGGTGCGCATGCTTCTCCGCCATCCCGGCGTGGAGATCTGCGCGCTGACGGCCGAGCGACAGGCGGGGAAGCCCATGGCGGAGGTGTTCCCGCATCTGGGCCAGTTCAACCTGCCCGGCCTCGTGAAGATCGAGGAGGTCGCCTGGGACAAGCTGGACGCCGTCTTCTGCGCCCTGCCGCACGGCACCACGCAGGAGGTCATCGCCGGCCTGCCGCGCCACATCAAGGTGGTGGACCTGTCCGCCGACTTCCGCCTGTCCGACCCCGCCGAATACGCCACCTGGTACGGGCATGAGCACCGCGCCGTGGAGCTTCAGAAGGAGGTCGCCTACGGGCTGACCGAGTTCAACCGTCAGGGCGTGCGCAAGGCGCGCGTGGTCGCCAATCCCGGCTGCTACCCGACCTGCTCGCTGCTGGCCCTGCTGCCGCTGCTGATGGACGAGATGATCGAGCCGGGCGGGATCGTGATCGACGCCAAGTCGGGCGTTTCCGGCGCCGGGCGCGACGCCAAGCAGCAGAACCTCTTCACCGAGGTATCGGAGGGCTTCAACGCCTACGGCGTCGGCCACCACCGCCACATGCCGGAGATCGAGCAGGAGCTGCGGCTGGCCGCCGGGCGTCCGGTGACGGTCAGCTTCACGCCGCACCTCGTCCCGATGAACCGCGGCATGATGGCGACGATCTACGTCCGCATGGCCGACGGGGTCACCGCCGACGACCTGCGCGCCACGCTGACCGCGCGTTACGAATCGGAGCCTTTCGTGAACGTCACGGCGGCGGGCATCGCCCCGGCGACGCGCCACGTCCGCGCCTCCAACCAGGCGCTGATCGGCGTCTTCCCCGACCGCACCCCGCGCGGCGCCATCATCGTTTCGGTCATCGACAATCTGGTGAAGGGCGCCTCCGGCCAAGCCATCCAGAACATGAACGTCATGTTCGGCCTGGGCGAGACGACCGGCCTGGAACAGGCCCCGCTGTTCCCGTGACCGAAGAGAAACAGCCCGAGGAAAAGTTCCCTGCGATGTCCGGCCTGATCTTGCCCTTCCAGGGCGCGCATCCGAAGATCGACCCCAGCGTCTATGTGGCGCCGACGGCCTCGGTCATCGGCGACGTGGAGATCGGGCCGGGCAGCAGCGTCTGGTTCGGCTGCACCATCCGCGGCGACGTGAACGAGATCCGAATCGGTGCGCGCACCAACATCCAGGACGGTACCGTGATTCACGTCGCTTCGGCGGGGCAGGGGACCTACATCGGCGACGACGTGTCGATCGGCCACATGGCCCTGTTGCACGCCTGCACGCTGGAGAGCGGCTGCTTCATCGGCATGCAGGCCTGCGTCATGGACGGGGCTTACGTCGAGTCGGGGGCCATGGTGGCCGCCGGGGCCCTGGTGACCCCTGGGAAGCGTGTTGCCGCCGGGCAACTTTGGGCCGGAAGTCCCGCAAGACCCGTGCGTGCACTTACGGAAAAGGACACATCTTTCTTCCCGGTAAACATCCGGAACTACGTGCGGCTTGCTCAAATCTACAGAGAGGGCTAATACCTCTTTAGTGCGTCGCAGCACTGTGGCATACTAGCAACAGTGACACCGGCACGAAACGTGTAGGACTTCCGGAGGGTATGTTTGTACGTGGACAAACCCCACATGTTTCGCGTTTTGTCACGTTACATGCACGCGATATGTCCTATCGTTTGTGCGATTCGTCCTCCGCGAACCAAGCGGTAGGGAGTGTGTCTCTAAGGGAGTGGAGAAATGAACAGCTTCTTCCGCGCTACCATGGCCGTCGTGCCGGCCGCCGTCGTCGCTTTCGGCCTGACCGCCGGGGCTCAGGCCCAGAGCGCTGACACCGCCGAGTGGTGCAACCCGGTCATCGGCTGGAACGACACCCCGGTCCGCACGGCGGATGGCGGCTACGCCACCCACCAGGGCAGCTACAAGTGCCCGCCGGCCGCCGCTCCGGCGGTTGCCCCGGCCCCGGCCGCCCGCGCCCAGACCGAATACCTCGTGTTCTTCGACTGGGATAAGGCCAACGTCACCCCGGCCGCCGATCGCGTGATCGGCGATGCGGCCGCCGCCATCGGCAAGGGCGCCAACGCCCGCGTCCATGTCGTCGGCCACACCGACACCTCGGGTTCGCCGGCCTACAACCAGCGTCTGTCGGTGCGTCGCGCCGAGGCGGTGAAGCAGGCCCTCGTCTCCAAGGGCATCGCCGCCGGCGCCATCACCACCGAGGGCAAGGGCGAGAGCCAGCTCCTGGTGCAGACCGGCCCGAACGTCCGCGAGCCGTCCAACCGTCGTGCGCAGATCCTGCCGCGCGGTGCGAACGCCCCGTCGTCGTAAGGCGCAGGTTCCCTTTCGGGACACGGAACCCCGGACCTCGGTCCGGGGTTTTCGCTGACAAAAGAAAAGGCCCCGGACTTCGGTCCGGGGCCTTTTCTTTTTGGCCGTCCCTTTCGGTCCGGGCATCCGGAGGGCGGCGGACCGCCCTCCGGATTCGGGGCATCAGACGATGCGCACCTTGGCGTAGGAGCCGGGGGCGTCTTCCAGGACGGGCAGGCCGCCCTTTTCCGGATTGCGCGCCGGAACCTTGCCTTCGGAGAAGGTGGAGACCCAGTTGTTCCACTCCGGCCACCAGGAGCCGGGGGTCTGCTCCGACGACGCCAGCCAGTCGTCCGAGGCCTTCGGCAGCTTGGCGTTGGTCCAGTAGCAGTACTTGCCGGCGGCCGGCGGGTTCACCACGCCGGCGATGTGGCCGGAGGCCGCCAGCACGAACTTCACCGGGCCGGAGAACAGGTGGGCGCCCATGTAGGTGGACTTCCACGGCGCGATGTGGTCCTCGCGGGCCGACAGGAAGAAGGACGGGGTCTTCACGTTGCGCAGGTCGATCGGCACGCCGCCCAGCGACACCCCGCCCGGCTGGGCCAGCAGGTTCTTCTGGTACATGTTGCGCAGATAGAAGCTGTGCATCGCCGCCGGCATGCGGGTCGAATCGCTGTTCCAGTAGAGCAGGTCGAACGGGAACGGGTCCTTGCCGAGCAGGTAGTTGTTCACCACGAACGACCAGATCAGGTCGTTGGCGCGCAGCATGTTGAAGGTGGTCGCCATCTTCGAGCCGTCCAGGTAGCCCTGCTGGGCCATCTGGCTCTCGATCATGGTGAGCTGCTCCTCGTCGATGAAGACCGACAGCTCGCCGGCTTCGGTGAAGTCGAGCATGGTGGTGAAGAAGGTGGCCGACTTGATGCGGTCGTCCTTCTTGGCCGCCATGTAGGACAGGGTGGAGGCCAGCAGCGTGCCGCCCAGGCAATAGCCGATGGCGTTCACGTCCTTCTCGCCGGTCACCTTCTCGATGGCGTCCAGCGCGGCCAGCACGCCCTCGAACATGTAGTCTTCGAAGCCCTTCTGGGCCAGCTTCTCATCCGGGTTCACCCAGGACAGGACGAAGACGCTGTGGCCCTGGTCGACCGCCCACTTGATGAAGCTGTTCTTCTCGCGCAGATCCAGGATGTAGTACTTGTTGATCCAGGGCGGCACGATCATCAGCGGCCGCTTGTTCACCTCCGGCGTGGTCGGGGTGTACTGGATGAGCTGCATCAGGTCGGTCTGGAAGACGACCTTGCCCGGGGTGACGGCGATGTTCTTGCCGACCTGGAAGGCGTCGTAGTCGGTCATGGAGATGCGCAGCTCGCCCTTGCCGCGCTCCAGATCCTTCAGCAGGTGCTCCAGGCCCTTGACGAGGTTCTCGCCGCCCGTCTCGATGGTCGTGCGCAGCACCTCCGGGTTCGTCATGACGAAGTTGGAGGGCGCCATCGCGTCGACGAACTGGCGGGTGTAGAAGTCGACCTTCTTGGCCGTGTGGTCGTCGAGCCCGTCGACCTCGTTGACCGTCGACTGCATCCACCGGGCCGACAGCAGGTAGGACTGCTTGATGAAGTCGAACAGGGTGTTCTCGTCCCAGGCCGAATCCTTGAAGCGGCGGTCGTCCTTCGCCGGGGCGATGACCGGCTGGGCCTCCTGGCCGAAGAAGCGCTGGGTGGTGCGCTGCCACAGGGTCAGGTAGTCCTGCCACAGCGTCATCTGCGCCTTCATCAGCTTGGCCGGGTCGGCCATCATGCGCGTGGTCATCTCCAGGAACGCATGGCCGACGCCCATCGGGTCGGGGTTCTTCGCGCCGACGCCGTCCGAGGCCTGACGGGACAGGAATTCGGTGACCAGCCGCTGGCTCTGCTCGGCGATGCGGGTCATCGCCCGCGACATCTCCACCGGATCGGGAAGCTTGACGTCAGGGGCCTGGTTTTCGGCCATTGGTGCGGTCCTTCTTCTTTAGGCGAGTTTTAGGCTTCAGGAGGGACGTTGTGCGGTTTATACAGTGCCTGCCGGAAGTCTGTTCGGTCGGAGTGCGGTCCGGTCCTGGCATCCCGGACAGCTTATGCCATGTCCGTTCGAGCCGGGGTCCGTCATACACCTCTCGTATGAAGATTTCATTTCGCCCACCACCGTTCAAGCGGCCGGATGGGTTCGGATGTGGGGTTCGCAGAATGGAAACGGGTATCCGACGCGGCATGGTTGCGAAGACGGGACGGCTGGGGCCGGCGCTGTCCGTCCTGGTTGTTCTCGCCTTGCCGGCCTGCAGCGACCGCGTGCTCGACACCGGTCTGGTCGGCGCCGTGATCGGGCGCGACGTGCCCAGCCAGGAGGCCCCGGTGCGCGGCATGTCCGGCGAGAACCGCGAATACCCCAATCTCGGCAGCGTTCCGCCGCGCCCCACCGACCTGCGGACGGACGCGCAGCGCCAGCAGGACCTGGACCGTCTGGCCCAGGACCGCGAGGCCGCCAAGAACCTGCTGCCGACCCCCATGGACGTTCCCCCGCCGCCGGACATCACGCCTGGACAGCCAAGCGCCGGGAATCCCGCCCCCGGAAAGCCCAAGTGAGGGCAGGGGTGTAGCAAAAGGCAGGGGACGCCAGTAATCCGTAAGTATACCTATGCGGAGCGTCCTGCGGCCTCTGGTGGCGCCCCTTTGACAGAAAGGGATGCACCGGTCTTCGTCCGGTCGATGCGCAGTTACGAAGGCGGTGGCGCGGACCACGGAGCACCCATTGCTGCTGCCAATTCGGCAAAACCTACGTCCTGCGGTGGCGGGTCCGCAACAGATTTTCAAACTGCGACTATTTGGCGCGTCGGCGTCGCTTCACGTTGCGCAAACGGGTGTGGCGCGGCCATGGCGCCGCGGCATGACCGCCCTGCGCCGCCCGCGGTTGCTGGAAATTATAAGGCGCCCTTACAATAAGGGATGCTTGATGAATCCCCCTTCGGAATGATCCTGATCGACTGCGCGCGGCTTCTGCGCGCGCGGTTCGACCGTGCCCTGGACGACGCGCGCCTCGGCCTTACGGCGGGGGAGGCGCGGGCGCTGGTTTATGTCTGCCGCCACCCCGGCTCGCGCCAGTCGGTGCTGGCGACCCACATGTGGGTGGAACCGATGACCCTGGTCGGCTTCCTCGACCGGCTGGAGGCGCGCGGGCTGGTGGTCCGCGAGCCGGACCCGGCCGATCGCCGCGCCAAGATCGTCCGGCCGACCCCGCAGGCCGAGCCGCTGGCGCTCCAGGTTCTGGAGGCCTTCCGCACCGAGCGCGAGTCGGCCATGGCCGACCTCTCGGCGGAGGAGGTCGTGCTGCTCAAGGACATGCTCGCCCGCCTGCGCAACCGCATGATCGCCGACGACATGATCGCCAACGACCGCGGCGGGGCCGGCCAATGAGCCACACCCCCGTTCAGACCGACGCGCCCGCCATGACGGAGACGCGGACGGCCGTCATCGGAACGCTGATCGTCACGCTGGGTCCGCTCAGCCTCGCGCTCTACACGCCGGCCCTGCCGATGCTGGTGGAGGCGTTCCAGACCACCCCGGCGGCGCTGAAGCTGACGCTCTCCGTCTATTTCTTCGGCTTTGCTTTCTCCCAGCTCGCCTGCGGACCGCTGTCCGACGCCTACGGTCGGCGGCCGGTCGCCCTGGCCTTCTTCGTCACCTACGTCCTGGGCAGCGTGGTGGCGGCCCTGTCGGGCACCATCGAGTGGCTGCTGGTCGGGCGGGCGTTGCAGGGCATCGGCGCGGCGGCGGGCATCGCCATTTCCCGCGCCATCGTGCGCGACCAGTTCACCGGGCAGCGATCGGCACGCATCCTCAACCTGATCGGGCTGATGCTGGCCATCGTGCCGGCGGTGGCGCCGACGCTGGGCGGGGTGATCCTGGGCACGGTGGGCTGGCACGCCATCTTCGTGGTGATGACGCTCTACGGCCTCGCCGTGCTGACCGTTTTCGCGGTGGGCACGGCGGAGACCAACCGGACGCGCGACCGCTCGGCGGCCCGTCCCGGCCCGGTGCTCCGCAACTACCGGACCCTGCTGACCGACCGGCGCTTCATGCGGGCGGGACTGGTGCTCGGCACGACGCTGGGCGGCCTCTACACCATGGCGGCCCTGCTGCCCTTCGTGATGATCGAGCGGGTGGGGCTGAGCCCGACCGTCTTCGGCTTCGCCATGCTGCTGCAGACCGGTTCCTACACGCTGGGGGCGACCCTGGCCGGGCGGCTGCTGCGCCGGGTCGACGCGATGCGGCTGATCCCCTACGGGCTGGCCTGCGTGGCCGTCGGCGGGCTCGGCTTCGCCCTGGCGCCCCTGACGGGCGAACCGACCGTGACGAGCGTGATGGCGCCGACCGCGATCTGGGCCTTCGGCATCGCCCTGGTCATGCCCGGGGCGACCAGCGACGCCCTGGCCGGCTTCCCCCGCATGGCCGGAGCGGCCTCGGCGCTGATCGGCTTCATGCAGATCGGCGGCGGGCTGGCCGGCACGGCGGTGGCCGCGCTGTTCGCCGATCCCTACACCGCGACGACGGCCATCATGCCGGGCCTCGCTTCGCTGTCGCTGCTGTCCTACGCGCTGCTGCGCGTGCCGGCATCCCGGCGCGGCCACCCGGCCAAGCCCGCCCGGCCGGAGGATCTGGAGGTTGCCGTGGACCCCGTCGCCCTGGTCGGCGCCGGCGGCGAGGAGATCGAGGAGGCGCTGCACCAGCGCCGGGCCTCCGGCCGCAAGGGAGGCTGAAGACGGGCTTCGGCGTCCGGTATGCCTCAGGCAGCGCAGGAATGCGGCCGGACGCGAATTTTACCTCGCTTCTGAAGATGCGGGGCGGTAGATAAGTGGTCCCGGTCCGCAAATATGGGTTCGTGGCGTGGCCGGACAAGGCTTCGGAGCGTCCATGAGCGATTCAGAATTCCACCGGATCAAGCGGCTTCCGCCCTACGTCTTCGCTGAAGTGAACGCCATGAAGGCGCGAGCCCGAGCTGCCGGCGAGGACATCATCGACCTCGGCATGGGCAACCCGGACCAGCCGACGCCCCAGCACATCGTCGACAAGCTGATCGAGGCCGTGCGCGATCCCAAGACGCACCGCTACTCGAACTCCCGCGGCATCCCCGGCCTGCGCAAGGCGCACGCGGCCTATTACAAGCGCCGCTTCAACGTGGACGTCGATCCGGAGTCGGAGTGCATCGTCACCATCGGCTCGAAGGAAGGCTTGGCCAACCTCGCCCAGGCGATCACCAGCCCCGGCGACATCATCCTGGTGCCGAACCCCAGCTACCCGATCCATCCGTTCGGCTTCATCCTGGCCGGCGCCTCGGTGCGCCATCTGCCGGTGGGGCAGGCCAACGGCACCTCCACCGACATCGACAGCTTCATGATCATGCTGGAGCGCGCCGTGCGCCACAGCGTGCCGAAGCCGCTGGCGCTGGTGCTGAACTACCCGTCCAACCCGACGGCGGAGGTGGTCGGCCTCGACTTCTACCGCCCGATCGTCGAGTTCTGCCGCAAGCACGGCATCTACATCCTGTCGGACCTGGCCTACGCCGAGGTCTTCTTCGACGGTGAGCCGCCGCCCTCGATCCTGGAGATCCCGGAGGCGCGCGAGGTGGCCGTCGAGTTCACCTCGATGTCGAAGACCTATTCGATGGCCGGCTGGCGCATCGGCTTCGCCACCGGCAACAAGAAGCTCATCACCGCGCTGGCCCGCATCAAGTCGTATCTGGACTACGGCGCCTTCACGCCGATCCAGGTCGCCGCGACCGCCGCGCTGAACGGCCCGCAGGATTGCGTGGAGCAGGTGCGCACCATGTACCGCCAGCGCCGCGACGTGATGATCGAAGGGCTGGCCTCGGCCGGCTGGACGGTGCCGAGCCCGTCGGCCTCGATGTTCGCCTGGGCGCCGATCCCGGAGCCCTTCGCCCATCTCGGCTCGCTGGAATTCTCCAAGTTGCTGCTGCAGGAGGCCAAGGTGGCCGTGGCGCCGGGCATCGGCTTCGGCGAGTACGGCGACGGCCATGTCCGTCTGGCGCTGGTGGAGAACGTCCACCGCATCCGTCAGGCGACCCGCAACATCAAGGAGTTCTTCCGCTCCAACGCCGCCGGTGCGGCGGCGAGCAAGGACCCGGCGGCGCGCGCCGCCCTCCTCGACCCCGAGAAAGCGAAAGCCTAATGTCCGACTCCCACAAAGCAGGCCCCCTGAACATCGCCGTCGCGGGCCTGGGCACGGTCGGCGCGGGCGTTCTGAAGCTTCTGGAGCGGCAGGCCGACCTGATCGAGCAGCGCTGCGGCCGCCGCATCGAGGTGGTGGCGGTCAGCGCCCGCTCGCGCGGCAAGGACCGTGGCGTCGACCTGTCGACGGTCGAATGGTACGACGATCCGGTGGCGCTCGCCGCCCATCCCGGCGTGGATGTGGTGGTCGAGCTGATCGGCGGGTCCGAGGGGCCGGCGAAGGAGACCGTCGAGCTGGCGCTGGAGCGGGGACGCCACGTCGTCACCGCCAACAAGGCGCTGCTCGCCCATCACGGCACCGCGCTCGCGGCCAAGGCGGAGGCCGCCGGCCTCGCCATCGGCTTCGAGGCGGCGGTGGCCGGCGGCATCCCGATCATCAAGGGGCTGCGCGAGGGGCTGGCGGGCAACCGGGTGTCGGAGGTGCACGGCATCCTCAACGGCACCTGCAACTACATCCTGACCGAGATGCGCACCACCGGCCGCGATTTCGCGGACGTGCTGGCCGACGCGCAGAAGCTGGGCTACGCGGAAGCCGACCCGAGCTTCGACATCGACGGCGTGGACGCGGCTCACAAGCTGGCGATCCTGACCTCGGTGGCCTTCGGCACGCCGGTGGACTTCCAGAGCGTCCATGTCGAGGGCATCCGCCACGTCGCGGCGGTGGACTTCGACTACGCCGACGCGCTCGGCTACCGGATCAAGCTGCTGGGCATCGCCCGGCGCACCGACCACGGGATCGAGCAGCGCGTGCACCCCTGCATGGTGCCGAAGGCAGCACCCATCGCGGCGGTGGACGGCGTGTTCAACGCCGTGATCGCCCAGGGCGATTTCGTGGACCGCGTGCTGTTCGTCGGCCGCGGCGCCGGCGAGGGACCGACGGCCTCGGCCGTGGTCGCCGACCTGATCGACATCGCCCGCGGGCGCTCCACCCCCACCTTCGGCGTGCCGGCGGCCCAGCTTTCCGAGGCCCAGCCGTCCCCGATGGAGGCCCGCCGGGGGTCGTACTACGTACGCCTGATGGTCGTGGACCGCCCCGGCGTGATAGCGGATGTTGCGGCGGCCATGCGCGACCAGAACGTCTCCATGGAGCAGTTCCTGCAGCGCGGGCGCGCCCCCGGCGAAGCGGTGCCGGTGGTCCTGACCACCCATGACACCGACGAGGCGGCCATGCAGCGCGCGCTTGCCACCATCGCCGCCAAGGAGTCGGTGGTCGAGCCGCCGCGCATGATCCGCATCGAACAGTTTTGACCGAACCATAGAAGAACCGAGCATCGATTCGGGGGAGAACAACATGTCCGTTCATGTCGACCTGTCCGGTATGGACCGGAACCTGGCTCTGGAAGCCGTACGCGTCACCGAGGCCGCCGCGCTGTCCGCGTCGCTGCTGATGGGCCGCGGTGACGAGAAGCTTGCCGACCAGGCCGCGGTCGACGCCATGCGCCAGGCGCTCAACACCCTCTACATCGACGGCACCGTCGTGATCGGAGAGGGCGAGCGCGACGAGGCGCCCATGCTCTACATCGGCGAGAAGGTCGGCGCCGGCATCGGCCGCGGGCCGAAGGTCGACATCGCGCTCGACCCGCTGGAAGGCACCACCATCTGCGCCACCGGCGGCCCGAACTCGCTGGCCGTCATCGCCATGGCGGACGAGGGCGGCTTCCTGAACGCGCCCGACGTCTACATGGACAAGATCGCCGTCGGCTCCGGCCTGCCGGAAGGCGTGGTCGATCTCGACGAGACCCCGGCCAACAACCTCAAGGCCCTGGCCAAGGCCAAGGGCACCGAGGTGCAGGAGCTGCTGGTCTGCATCCTGAACCGTCCGCGCCACGCCGAGCTGATCGCCCGCGTCCGCGAGGCCGGCGCGCGCATCATGCTGATCAATGACGGCGACGTCTCGGGCGTGATCGCCACCAGCCAGGTCGGCACCGGCGTGGACATGTATGTCGGCTCCGGCGGCGCGCCGGAAGGCGTTCTGGCCGCGGCGGCGCTGCGCTGCATCGGCGGTCAGTTCCAGGGCCGTCTGCTGTTCCGCAACGACGACGAGAAGGCCCGCGCCGCCCGCTGGGGCGTCAAGGACCTGAACAAGAAGTACAGCCTGACCGAGCTGGCCAGCGGCAACGTCATGTTCGCCGCGACCGGCGTGACCGACGGCGCCATGCTGCGCGGCGTGCGCCGCTTCCCCGGCGGCGCGACCACCCATTCGGTGATCATGCGCTCCAAGTCGGGCACCGTGCGCTACGTCGAGGCGCACCACAACCTGCAGCGCAAGCCGGCCATGGCCTGAGGCTGCGCAAGAAAAAGGGGCGCGCGGTGGTCTGCCGCGCGCCCCTTTCTTATTTGATGAAGCCTATAGGCTCTTCCGCCGCCGCCCTTCGGCGTCGGCGGCCTTCATGGCGGCCAGAACGCGCTGCGGTGTGATCTCGTGCGGCTCGTTGTGGATGGTCTCGCCCTCGGCGCAGGCCCGTTCCGCCGCCAGAAGGAGCCGCTCGTCCGACACGTCGCCAAGACCGATCTCGGCCAGCGTCGTCGGCAGCCCCACCACCTTGCAGAATCCGTAGACCTCGTCCAGCACCGCCGGCGGCCGGTCGGTCAGGATCAGCAGCGTCAGCGTGCCGAAGGCGACCTTCTCGCCGTGCCAGTAGTGGTGCGTTTCCTCCAACGCGGTCAGGCCGTTGTGGACGGCGTGCGCCGCCGCCAGCCCGCCGCTCTCGAAGCCCAGCCCGCTCAGCAGCGTGTTGGCCTCGACGATGCGCTCCAGCGCCGGGGTGACCACGCCCTGCTCGCAGGCCGACTTGGCGAGCACGCCATACTCCAGCAGCGTGTCGTAGCACAGCCGGGCCAGCGCGAAGGCGGTCATCGGGCCGACGCGCCCGGTCATGTTGCCGCCGCGCTTGATGCGGCAGTCCTCCGCCTCGAACCAGGTGGACAGGGCGTCGCCCATGCCGGAGACGAGGAAGCGCACCGGGGCACCCGCCACCACGCCGGTGTCGACCAGCACGAGGTCGGGGTTGCGCGGCAGCACGAGGTAGCGCTTGAAGGCGCCTTCCAGCGTGTAGATCACCGACAGCGCGCTGCACGGCGCGTCGGTGGAGGCGAGCGTCGGGACGATGGCGGTGCGCGCGTCCAGCGCGTGGGCGACCGCCTTGGCGGTGTCGAGCGCCTTGCCGCCGCCGATGCCGGCCACGACGTCGGCGCCCATGGCGCGGGCGATGCCGACCAGCCGCTCGATCTCCTCGTCGGAGCATTCGCCGCGGAATTCCTGGATGTCCATCGTGACGCGCCCGGCGGCGGCATCGACCAGCCGGCCTTTCAGCGTCTTCAGGACGAAGCCGTCGGTGACGGCCAGAACCGTCTTGCCCAGCCGCGCCAGATCCTCGCCCAGACTGTCGAGCGCGCCGTTGCCCTGGACGTAGCGGGCCGGAAAGATCGCCGTGGTGATCATGGTTCCCTCCTCCGCGTGGTGTTGACCGCAGTGGAGCAGGACGGCTCTCCACCCGCAATGACCTGCCTCAAGTTGCGGTGCGGCAAGGGCGCCTGCCACCTTTGCGTACAGGCGCGGCGGCACCGGACCCGCTGGAAACCCACCGGGAGAGCCCCATCCGCTGGCCCGCCCGTCCCCCATCTGCTATGGCTTCGGCCTTTCCGATCCGTGGCATCCTGGGCAGCATGACCGACACCGTTCCCCCCTTCCTGAACGTCGCCCATTCCCTGTCCGGCAAGCGCTGGCAGGCGCGGCCCTACGACGAGCGGCTGGCCTGGGGGCTGGCGCAGGGGCGGGGGCTGCCGGAGATCGTCGGGCGGGTGCTCGCCGCCCGCGGGGTGACGGAGGAGGCCTGCGACGGCTTTCTGAACCCGACGCTGAAGGCGCTGCTTCCCGACCCCTCCCGCTTCAAGGACATGGACATCGCGGCGGAGCGCATCGCCCGCGCCCTCATGGACGGCGAGCCGGTGGCCGTCTTCGGCGACTACGACGTGGACGGCGCCACCTCCTCCGCGCTGCTGCGGCGCTTTTTCCGGGCGGTGGGGGCGGACCTGCGCATCTACGTGCCCGACCGCATGAAGGAAGGCTACGGCCCCAACGGCCCGGCGCTGCTGCGGCTGAAGGCCGAGGGCGTGCGGCTGGTGGTGACGGTGGATTGCGGGATCTCCGCCTTCGCGGCGCTGGAGGCGGCGGCGGAGGCCGGGCTGGAGGTGGTGGTGCTCGACCATCACGCGGCGGAACCGCGCCTGCCGCCGGCCGTTGCCCTGGTCAACCCGAACCGGCTGGACGAGGACGGCGCCTATCGCACGCTGTGCGCGGCGGGGGTCACCTTCCTGGCCGTGGTGGCGGTGAACCGGGCGCTGCGCAGCGCCGGATTCTACGCGGGCCGCAACGAGCCGAACCTGATGGAGTGGCTCGACCTCGTGGCTCTGGGCACGGTGTGCGATGTGGTTCCCCTGACCGGGTTGAACCGGGCGCTGGTGGCGCAGGGGCTGAAGGTGATGGCGCGGCGCGCCAACCCCGGCCTGTCCGCCCTGTCCGACGTCGCCGGGGTGAAGGAGAAGCCGGACGCCTACCACGCCGGCTTCGTGCTCGGCCCGCGGGTCAACGCGGGCGGGCGCGTCGGCGCGTCGGACCTTGGGGCGCGGCTGCTCTCCACCGACGACCCCATGGAGGCGATGGAACTGGCCCAGAAGCTGGAGGCTCACAACGCCGAGCGCCGCGCGGTGGAGCAGGGCGTGCTCGCTGACGCCATGGCCCGGCTGGAGGAGCACGCCGAGGAGCTGGCCGAGCTGGTCTTCGTGGCGGGGGAGGGTTGGCATCCCGGCGTGATCGGCATCGTCGCCAGCCGCCTGAAGGAGCGCTACAGCCGCCCCGCCTGCGTCATCGCCCTGGAGGAGGGGGCGGACGGCACGGTGATCGGCAAGGCCTCGGGCCGTTCGGTGCGCGGGGTCGATCTCGGGGCGGCGGTGATCGCGGCGCGGCAGGAGGGGTTGCTGATGGCCGGCGGCGGGCACCGCATGGCGGCGGGCTTCACTGTGGCCGGGAGCAGGCTGGCCGACCTGCAGGCCTTCCTGACCGGCCGCGTCGCCGAACAGGTGGCCGCGGCCCCGCTGGTGCCGACGCTGGAACTGGACGGCGCGCTGTCCGTGGGGGCGGCGAACACGTCCCTGGTGGACCGCCTGAACCAGCTCGGCCCGTTCGGCACCGGCAACGCCGAGCCGCGCTTCGCCGTCACCGACGCCCGCGTGGTGCGGGCCGACGTGGTCGGGGCGAATCACGTCCGCTGCATCCTGCAGGGCAGCGACGGCGCCCGGCTGAAGGCCATCGCCTTCCGCGCGCTGGAGAGCGAGATGGGAAAAGCCCTGCTGATGGGCCGCGGATCGCCCTTCCACATCGCCGGTGTCCTGCGCATCGACCGCTGGAACGGGGCGGAGGGAGTCCAGCTCCTGATCGACGACGCCGCACCCGCGCAAACCATGTGAATGCAAACAAATTCGGCTCGGGAGCGCTGCATGGGGGGCATACGCGAACGGGGTAGAAAGGAGTTGGAAAAAACGCTTGCGCTCGGCCCGTCATCCCATTAGTAATCCCGCCACGCCAACGACGTCCCCATCGTCTAGAGGCCTAGGACACCGCCCTTTCACGGCGGCGACAGGGGTTCGAATCCCCTTGGGGACGCCACCACCGCTCCGACGCGGTGATGCGCAAGAAGTCTTGCGAGATCAGGTACTTCCAGCCCTGCGCAGTGCTACGAACTGTGCTACGATGGGGGCATGGAAGGCATGGCGAAACTACCCTATCTGCAAAAGCACCCGCGTACGGGTATGTACTGGTTCCGGGGTCTCGTGCCCAAGGAGCTTCAAGGCGTCCTGGGACGGAAAGAGATCATCGAGAGTCTGCGGACCAAGGATGCATCCGAAGTGCCCGCCCGTTACGCGGATGCACGCAAGCGATTCGAAGATAAGCTCGCGCTTGCTCGTTCGGGTGATTGGCCGGGCGTTTCTTTGGATGCGATAGAGATTGTTGCACACCATTGGGCACGCTGGCATTGGGAGACGAATCCTGAAGTCGATCCCCTAGGGAGCAATCGCGGTCTTGGGCTTGGTAGCGAGTGCGAACTCGTAGAATCCCTCAAGACCTACCTTGCTTCTCGCGACATCCGCCTTGGAGACCAAGCATTCCAGATACTTGTCGGCTGTGCGACCGCAGAGCACCATGAGATGTACGGTGGTTGGGCGCCTGACGTTGACCAACTGGTTCGTAGACGCCTGAGAGACACGTGCGTGGCAGTCGCGCCGAATGCCGGGCAGCAGCAGTCCGCTACTGAGGTAAGTCCTCAACGCCTACAGTCCTTTAAGGAGAAGGCCGCGCGCCCCTTTACGTCGTTCTTGGATGAATTTCTTCGCGCACGTGGTCATCTCGACGCGGACGGCAACTACACGAGTAGTGGAAAGGGATATAAGAAGACGTTTGAACGTTTGGCAAAGCTGGTCGGCGAGAAGCCTATTGCGGATATTGATACGTACGATATTGAATCATTCTATCAGAAGCTTCTTGTTACCTCCAGCGATAAAGGGAATGGCGCACTTGCTTATGACTCTGTCAATCGGTCCATTAGCAACATTCGCGTGTTTTTTACATGGGCATATGCGCGTCATCTAATCGATGAGAACCCGGCCCGGAAGGTCACCGTGGAGCGGACGGCGTTTGCTACTGCTAATCAGAAGGGCGACCGGGTATATTCGATAGACGACCTCAAGCGTATCTTCAACGTGCCTCTCTATACCGGATGCCTAGACGAACATCGTATCTACGAACCCGGCTCGCGCATCCTACGCGGTGACCACCGCTACTGGTTTCCGCTCGTGGGTCTTTACACTGGGATGCGCTTGTCAGAGATCGCTCAGTTAGAGTTTGATGATTTGATCGTTCTGAATGGGCGAGTGCACTTTTCTGTGAACCCCGTGTCAAAGAACGGGAACAAGAAGAATCTGAAAACTGCCTCAGCGGTGAGGCAAGTGCCGATGCACAACGACCTGGAGGACTTGGGGTTCTTGGATTGGGTAGAAGGGCGGAAGCTGCTTTCGAAAGATGGGCGAATATTTCTTGGATTTAACTATTCAAAGTGGTGGAATGCCGTCTTTCTGGTTAATATCAAGATGAAGACGCGAACGAAGGTGTTCCATTCGTTCCGGCACACGTTCGCCGATGCGCTCCGTGCGGCTACCGACAACGCGGAGACACGAGATCGCTTAATGGGGCATTTTCGGCAGGGCACTGGGGCGCTTTACGGGTCACGCGACCTGCTCCCGCACGAGAGCGACGTCATTGATTCGGTCGCGTTCCCCGGCCTCGACCTAAAACACCTACGATAGATCGTATAGACTGGAGGGGAGCGTGGTAGTCGCGCCTTGAGTGGTACAGAGGGTACCCTTCCGTTCATCGCGATCAGGGGCATTCGGACGCGCTGGGCGGTCTCCAATAGGCGCCGGTTGGTCGCCATCGGGACTGCTGCCTCAGAAGACCGCCAGAGGCGCCCGGAAGGGCGGGGTGGTTGTTGCCCCTCCTTCCGGTAGCCAGACCCGGTTCAGCGGGCTTCCTAGGGGCTTGCCGATGGGTACTGACGGGGGCGCCCGCCCGCCTTTATGATCTCCTTGACCATTACCGGTCCCAGGTGAACGCCAGCGTGTTCGAGCACTGCCGTGTACACCACGTTGCCGACGGTCGTCCCCTTGAGGACGGCCAGCACCCCGGCAAGCTCACGCAACTCGGCCATGGCTTGGGGGTCGGAGAGGCGCAAGCTCCAACGAGCGTCCGTGTCCAAGGCTTCAACGGTCATGGCGAGAGACCTCCCGGCTGATCTGTTCGAGTGCACGGGCGATCCGGTCGAGCAGGGGGCCATTCCGCTGGTTCGCCTGCACGAACGACAATGCGTAGCGACGCAGCACTTCTACGTCCGTCTTGGTGATCTCCTCGATCAACCGCCGCGCAACCCCGTGGTACACGTTGTCGATCCCTGCGCGCCGGATCAATTCAGCGAGATCGGCGTCCAGTTCATCGCCTTCTGGGTTGTCGGGTGGCACAAATCGCCTCGACTTTAAGTCGGCGATTTCGTCCTCGCTCTTCTTGATCTCGTATTCATGCTCCTGGCGGCGCTTGGTTCGCTCCCAAGTGTCCAATCCTTCTTCAAGAAGCTGAGTACCGGCTTGACTGATTGGTTTGCCAATGGCGTCCGCGTACTCTTCAAGAAGCTCTGCTACTTTCCATGTTTGCACATGAACAATCGTGTTACTGGACACATTGTTACCCTCCATTGCAGTTGTCGGACTTGTCGTCCATTGACTATTTACGCCGCCATGCTGAATGGAAGGTCGTGTGGGTGGGGAGTGCCGTTCTTGCCGTCCGGCTGCAAGAGCGCCGCCAGCCCGTCCGGCGTGGTCTCTTCGTCCCACCCGGCCCGGAGCCGCTGTCGGAAGCCCAGAGAGTGGCTGACCCCGGCCCGCTTGGTCCGTATGACCCCCTGCATCCCACGGTGCTGGATGCCGAGATGGGCGGCGAAGTTCTCTGGGCCGGACGGACCGTAGAAGGTCAACGTGTGATCGACCCCTTTGAGGCGGTACAGAATCCCACCGAGCCGTTGATTAGGGTGGAAGTAGAACTTGGGCGTGTCGTCGCCCTGGTCGCGCTCGAAGTAGGTAATGTGCTGATTCCCAGTATGACCCGGTACGAAGGAGTTGAAGTTAATAATGAACTCCGCGAACAACTTCTTCGGCACATGCACGGCCAGATGCATGTGGACCCGGTGCTTTGTCAACAGGTCAGTGACCGAACGCTTGCGAACTGCTTCGAGCGTCCAGATGTACGTGGGTACAATATTGTTTCTGCGCAGCCAGCGGTTCATCTTGGCGATGAAACGGCTCTGACGCTCCTGGTGGTTGACTTCACTCCATCCATCAGTGAGGGACCAGTCAATAGTTACGAAGGCAGTCAGTGGGGTACGCTTGTACTCACTGAAACGGAATGCATTGGTGAGGTTTGTTACGGCCTCGCGTGACAACGATGTGGATGACTTCCTCGGCATGATCTTAAAGCGGATTGTCGCTGAGTATAGACGGAATTTTGGCTGGCCTGAGCGGTTGGAGGAAGACACCGCTGAAGGACCGCGCGCCATGGGCCAGCCATATTCCGCCGATCTGCGCGAACGGGTTCTGCTGGCTTATGAGCGCCACGAGGGCGGCCCCGAGTTGCTGGCGCGGCGCTTCCAGATCAGCCGAGCCTGCGCGTACAACTGGGTGCGGGCCGCGCGCCTTGAGGGGCGGCGGGTCGCCAAGCCCCATGCCGGCGGCGTACCAGCCAAACTGGACGCGGAGGGCGTGAGCGTGCTGCGGGCCTTGGTGCGGGAGGATAATGACGCGACACTGGCACAGTACCGCGACCGGTTGGCCGCACGCACCGGCATCGCGCTGAGCCCGGCGGTGGTGTGCCGCACCTTGAAGCGGCTGGGGTTGGCGCGCAAAAAAAGACGCTGAGGGCCAGCGAGCAAGAGCGCATGGATATCGCCGCGGAACGCGCGGCCTACCGGGACGATGCGGTGGTCCACGAACCGGCGCGTTTGGTTTTCCTCGATGAAACCGGCATCAACACCCAGATGACGCCCACCCAGGCCCGGGCGCCGCGCGGCCAGCGGGCGCTCGGGTCCGTGCCCTGTGGGTCGTGGCACCGCGTCACGGTGCTCGGGGCGTTGAGCGCCGAAGGCATGCTGGCCGCCATGAGCATCGAGGCGTCTACCTCCTCGGCCGTGTTTCTCGCCTTTGTCGAGCAGGTGCTCTTGCCCGTGCTCCGGCGCGACAAACCCGGCGCCGTGGTCGTGATGGACAACCTTTCCGCTCACAAGCGGGCCGATATCCTCGCCGCCTTTGAGACCGCAGGGATCCGTGTCCGCTTCCTCCCGCGCTACTCGCCCGACCTGTCGCCCATCGAGCCCGGCTGGGCCAAGCTCAAAGGAATCCTGCGCGCCAAGGAAGCCCGCACCGTCGAGGCCCTCAACGAGGAACTCGGCCCAGCCCTCAATGCGATCACCGCCACCGACGCCAAAGCGTGGTTCAAGCTATGCGGCTACCCGAATCTAAACTGAGCCGAAATCCGCTTTAGTTGTTCTCGTAGATGTTGGTGTTCTTCAGGGCGATGTTCTCCATGCTTAATACCAGCGCCCCATATGCGGCTGGGCAATAGCTAGGCGCCGTATGGCTTTGATCGTCAGCAGAAGTTCTGAGTTTTGAACTTCTTGACGGTTCAGAACCGTATTTTGAACACCATCCTCCAACTACCCTGTATGTCCCAAGCGCCCAAGTTTCAAGATAATAGGCAATTTACGTAAAATACAAGGTATGTAGTGAATTGTCTCGCCATCGAGGGTGGCTCTTGTCGGTAGGGCGCTGGTGCCGCCTGTGCTTTGATGCTGATCTCGATCTTGTCGATGTTCGTCGTTCTCTTCCAACATCGTGAGGAAGCTGCGTTGAGGATGTCGGGGAGGCGGCGCTGGTCATCGGCGCGCGCTCGTCACCGTTCTCCTCGTCTGGCGTTGGGACGGAATAGGTTGGACATCACCGCCGAACACATCGATGTCAGTGTATCTGGGGCGTGTAGCTTACGTGCCTAACTGTGCGGGAGTATTCCAAGCTGCCGCGCAATCTGGAATGTGCGACATGGTGCGCTGGGGGTAACGCGTTGGCACCTTCCACCACTTTTTCGCTTGAAAATTCGTGAGCCTGTGACAAACTTGTGATCGTTCACGTCTCCCGGACTCATCCGCCGGGCAACGTCCACTGATTGAGCGTCGGTGGTGCGAGTACGGTTGCAATCCGTCCACGGTGTCACGATGGCGCCGATCGGTCGCGGATCAAGACCGGCAGCGAGCATCGCAGGCAGCGACAGGTGAACAGCCGGAACCACGTTCCGTGCTCGAAGCCTCGAAGCGCACGCGAGTGCTGGCAGGCACCTTCCGGATGGCCCCTGCACCCAAGCAGAGAAGAGGGGGCTAGAATGCTTGATCGGAAGGGCGGGGCTGCTGGCGCGGCTCCTGGGGAAGCGCAAGGGTTGCGTGTCCGTCGGGCGGTTTCGCTTGCGGCGGCGGTCGCGGTGTGCTATAGTATACTGGGGCTGAGTGAACTGGCTGCGGGTGCCAACATCTCGTTCGGGGCGCAGGTCTCGGTCGCGTTGGGGGCGAAGCGGTCAGCCGATGGTGCGAGTGCGGTTGCAATCCGTCCACGGTGTCACGATGGCGCCGATCGGTCGCGGATCAAGACCGGCAGCGAGCATCGCAGGCAGCGACAGGTGAACAGCCGGAACCACGTTCCGTGCTCGAAGCCTCGAAGCGCACGTGCTGATACCTAGTGTGGGTGCCTAATTCGGAAACACTGGGAGGACGCTTGGCAGTACCCGCGCTTCAAAGACTTGCCCGCATCAGCAATCTCAAAGCCGTGTGGGATGCGTCTGGTGACGCCAAAGGGGGCAAGAAGGCCGCCGGACCTGATGGTAGGCGCCCTGAAGCGTTTGCCTTGAAGCTAATTGACAACCTATCTGAGGTGCGCGTCCAGTTGCTGGACGGCAGCTTTCGATTCGACCCGCTGCGGGCTGTGGCCTTCCAGAAGCCGAACTCATCCAAGTACCGGATCATCTGCATTCCCAATGTGCGTGATCGTCTCGTCCAGAGAGCGTTGGTTGCGTTCCTGACCAAGGAGACTGACCGGCTGAAGCTTGAGAACAACGCAAGCTTTGGATTCATTAGTGGTCGAGATCGCGGAGTGGCGGGGGCCGTCAAGACTGCTTGTAGACGGCGAGGTCAACTGCCTTGGGCCTTCAAGTCCGACATCTTGTCGTTCTTCGACGAGATCGATCGTCAGATCTTGGTGGATCGCCTGAGGCGGTGTGTTCGGAGCGTATCGGTTCTTAAGTTGCTTGAGCAAGCTGTCAACTGTGAGATCGGTGAAGTAGACCCGGATACCAGGAAGAAGATTGCCACCACGAGTATTAGGAACGGTAAGGGGTTGAGGCAGGGTATGCCCCTCTCGCCTGTACTATCGAACTTCTTTCTTGCTCCATTTGACAGGCATTTTAACGACCGTCGAGAAAACCTCGTCCGGTACGCTGATGACTTTATCGTGTTTGCAGAATCTCGGGAGGAATGCGAGGCGTACCACACTGTCTGTTGTGATTTGCTTTCTGAACTGAACCTTGGCATTCCAGCTATTGCAGCAGAGAGCAAGACGAAGATCTACGCGCCCGATGAACCTGCGGAGTTCCTAGGGTATGAAATCTCACCGATTTCTTCTCGCAGATATCGTCCCAGGATTCCTGAGGTTGCTTTTCGGGAATTGACAGATAAGGTAAGGAGCTTTCAGTCGTACTCGACAGTCCCTAAGAAGGCAAAGTCTATTGAGTCTGCCTTGGCGCAGCTTGGCCGGATTGTGGATGGCTATGTCCATGCATACCATCTCGGGGATAACATCAAGGATCTCGAATCCCACCTAATCAATCTTCAGGCGCAGTGCCGTCAAAGACTGTTCGAGAGCCTGTTCGGCAATGCTGCGGTTGCTGCGTTGACCGTCGAGCAGAGGAAGTTCCTTTCACTAACCTAATGCTCAGGGCGTGGGCATGGTGCGCTACGCGACCCCGGCAGTTGATACTGTTCAAGCTGGTAGATCTCCAGGTGCTTCGAGGAGGAGGCGTGCTCGGCGCAGCTACCTCGTAGCACCATACCTACCCCTGACAGGCGTGGTGCTTGCTTCGGTGCAGACACTGGTGTACCTTTTTCTCAGGAAACAGGTACGACAATGCGCACGTAAGCCGCTACGCCGCTCAGGTTCTTCCATGGAGAACGACATGAAGCCCGTCCAGGCAATCGCGTACCTTCGGACCAGTTCTGCGGCGAACGTCGGTGGTGACAGCGACCAGCGCCAGCGCGCCGCCGTGGACAGCTACGCGAGCCGCGCCGGGTTCGAGGTCGTGAAGGAGTTCTACGACGCGGCGGTGAGCGGGGCGGACCCTATCGACCAGCGGGACGGCTTCACGTCCTTGCTGGCGTGGGCGACCGAGACCAACGTCACGACGATCATCGTGGAGAACGCCAGCCGCTTCGCCCGCGACCTGATCGTGCAGGAGGTCGGCTACGCCTCGCTGAAGGCCCAGGGCTTCACGCTGATCGCCGCCGACGATCCCGACGCCTTCACTGCCGACACCCCCACCGCGCGCATGGTCCGGCAGATTCTGGGCGCCGTGAGCGAGTTTGAAAAGGCCAACCTCGTTGCCAAGCTGAAGGGCGCGCGCGACCGGAAGTCGGCAGCAGCGGGGAAGCGCATCGAAGGTCGGAAGGGGTACGACGACACCAACCCGGACGTGGTGCGCGAGGCCAAGCGCCTCGCCAGAAAGAACCCGAAGACAGGCAAGACCCGGTCTCTTCGGGAGATCGCGGCTGAACTGGCCCGGCTCGGGCATGTTACCCGCGCCGGGAAGCCGTTCAGCGCCTCCCAGGTGTCCCGACTGCTGGCCTACTAAGCGGGTGCCGAACCTCAGCCCTGCCAGCGGCGGGAGGTCAACACGATCAGACTTCGAAGGAAGGTTCGGTAACGTGTGCGCATCACCTATGTGGCGCTCCCATCATGGACGCCTTGCTCAAGTGATACGAGCGGTGCTACGATGTGGAAGATGTTCAGGGTTCTAAGTTGTTGATTTCTCGGGGCTTGCCTTTCGCGTCATCGCCTCCCCTTGGGGACGCCACCTTCTCACAGGTTGGCACCGGTTTCGAAAGCTCAGCCCTTGGCTGAGCTTTTGTCGTTTCAGGCGTCATTTGTCTGCCGCCTTTGCCGGTCTGGCAAGCGACCTGTTTGCCGCGCCGCGTTCGCCGGCTTCTCCCACCCGCCGAAATAGCGCCAAGGGGCGGTTTCCAGGGGTGGCTTGGTGGACTAACGTTCCTCACGCCCCTTCGATGCTTCGACGGGGCCAAGGGAACGGGAGACATCCATGACCATTCCGACGACACGCCTTCCTTCGGGAACCGCCGTGCCGGTGCTCGGCCAGGGCACCTGGTACATGGGCGAGGACAGCCGCGACCGCGCGCGGGAGGCGGCGGCGCTGCGGCTCGGCCTCGACCTCGGCATGACGCTGATCGACACGGCGGAGATGTATGCCGACGGCGGAGCGGAGGAGGTGGTCGGCGAGGCCATCGCCGGGCGCCGCGACGAGGTGTTCCTGGTCAGCAAGGTGCTGCCGATGAACGCCAGCCGCCGCGGCACCATCGCGGCCTGCGAACGCAGCCTGAAGCGCCTGCGCACCGATCGCATCGACCTCTATCTGCTGCACTGGCGCGGCAGCCACGATTTTTCCGAAACCATCGAGGCTTTCGACACGCTGATGCGCGACGGCAAGATCGGCCGATGGGGCGTCAGCAACCTGGATCTCCAGGACATGGAGGAGTTGGTCGGCACGCCGGGCGGGGAGGGGGTGCAGACCAACCAGCTCCTCTACAACCTGACCCGCCGCGGCATCGAATACGACCTGCTGCCCTGGTGCCGTGGGCGGGGCATTCCGATCATGGCCTATTCGCCCATTGAGCAGGGGCGCATGCTGCGCCATCCGGAGCTTCGCCGCGTCGCCGACCGGCACGGCGCGACGCCGGCCCAGGTCGGGCTGGCTTGGCTGCTCCGCCAGGACGGGATGATCGCCATCCCCAAGGCGTCGGATCCCGCCCACGTCCGCGACAACCGGGCCGCCGCCGATTTGCGGCTGGACGAGCAGGATCTCGCGGACCTCGACCGGGCCTTCCCGCCGCCCCGCGAGCCGCGCCCGCTGGAGATGCTGTAGCGCGGCGAAGCGCCGCGCTTGCGGTGGCGGACTCGATTTCCCTGGCCGAATGGCCTATGTATGCTGCATTGCGGAATCAGGCGTGCCTGAGCCCGCTATCGGTTTATCCGGGAATCGAAGCATGCTCGCCATCGTTCTTCTGTCCATGCTGCTGTCGGGCTTCGCCATCGTCGTGGCGCGGATTCTGACCGCCGAGGTCGCCACCGCCGGCATGCCGGTCCGCGATCCCTGGTCGCCCCGGCATCTCCGCCGGGTGAAGAAGGCGCGCAGGGTGCAGGAGGAGATCGAGGGCGGCCCGTCCTGGGCGTCCTTCCCGCGCGGGCTCTGACCGTTTCCCAAGAACTTTTTTCCCCACAAGCAAATCGGGCCGGGAAATTTCCCGGCCCGATTGCGTTCGTGTGCTGATGGTGCGTCCGGTGCCTTACTGGGCCGGCTCCGCCGCCAGCTTCGAGGTCGGCAGGCTCTCGTTGATCTGGCGGGCGCGCATCGGCTTCAGGACGAAGATGGCCAGCAAAGCGGCGATGCCGTTCACCGCGGCGGCGAAGAAGAACACCGCCTGCCAGCTGCCGGTCGAGGCCACCGCCACGTTGGCGAAGGGAACGACCAGCGACGCGGTGCCCTTGGCGGTGTACAGCAGGCCGGCGTTGGTGGTGGCGAACTTCGAGCCGAAGGAGTCGCCGCACAGCGCCGGGAACAGGCTGTAGATCTCACCCCAGGCGAAGAACACCAGACCCGTCAGGATCACGAAGGCGACGGGGTTGTGGCCCCACTGGTTCAGCGCCAGGATGCCGACGCACTCCAGGGCGAAGGCGATGAACATGGTGTTCTCGCGGCCGATGTGGTCCGACACCCAGCCGAAGAAGGGGCGGGTGACGCCGTTCAGCACGCGGTCGATCGACAGGGCGAAGGTCAGCGCCGGCAGGGTCAGGCCCATGATGCTGACGGGGACGCCGTCCAGGTGGAAGTCCTTGGCGATCGGGCCGAGCTGCGCGGTCGCCATCAGGCCGCCCGCCGCCACCATCACGAACATGGCGTACATGACCCAGAAGACCGGGGTCTTCAGCATCTGGACGGGGGTGTAGCTCTCGCGGGTCTGCGACACCGCCGAGCGGGTGACCTCCGGAACCTGCCCCTTCTTCGGCGACGCCAGGAACCACGCCAGCGCGAGGATCACCGCGCCCTGGCCGATGCCGAAGGTCATGAAGGTGGCTTCGTAGCCCGAGGAGTGGATCATGTTGGCGATGGGAACGACCGTGAGGGCCGAACCGGCGCCGAACCCGGCGGCGGTCAGGCCGGCGGCGAGGCCGCGGCGGTCGGGGAACCACTTCAGCGCGTTGCCCACGCAGGTGCCGTAGACGCCGCCGGCACCGATGCCGCCCAGCGCCGCGCCCAGATAGAGCATGGCGAGCGAGTCGGCCACCGAGTTGACCGCCCAGGCCACGGCGCAGAGCACGCCGCCGATCAGGACGACGATGCGCGGGCCGAACTTGTCGACGAACCAGCCTTCGACGGGAACCAGCCAGGTTTCCATGACGACGAAGATGGTGAAGGCCACCTGGATGGCCGCACGGCCCCAGCCATGCTTCTGGTCGATGGGCTCGACGAACAGAGTCCAGCCATACTGCAGGTTCGCGATCATCGACATGCAGATGACGCCGATGACGAGCTGGAACCAGCGGCCACCGAGGGGCCCCTTCGGGGCCTCCGTGAGGGCTTGGTGCATTTCTCTCCTCCTAGAAGCGATCTCTTTGCGAAGCGGTCTTTTGCTTTTTTGAGTCGGGTTGTTTTTGTTTTTTGACCGGAGGCGTTCCCGTGGTGTGCCGGGTCGTCTCCATTACCTTGGCCTGACCGTGGAACCGGCCGCTTGGTGTGGGCGGCTTGAACTCACGGGATGAGCGTTTTTGGCATTAGAGATATGGTATGCCAGATACAGTTTCCGGCGCAAGCTGTTTGTCAGCGTAACAAACAGACCAAGCGCGAGAGGGCCGGCCTACCACCTCCGGAAGTGTTGATAGCCCTTGTTCAAATGGGGACTCGCGGCGCTTGTCGGTGGGTAGCGCTGACGGTTCGTTAGCAAAGCGATTTTGCCCATTTTGGTATCTGGTATACATATAAGGCAAGGGCGCGCGTCGACCCGGTGTGCATGCCGCTCCCGCGCCGTCGCGCAATCACCCAGTTTCCAATGATTCGGTACAGGGGAGGAGACGACTCGATGACCACTGCCATATTCACCCATCCGGACTTCCTGGCGCACGACACCGGCCCGGGGCACCCGGAGCGTCCGGAGCGAATCGCCGTGGTGTGGGAGGTTCTGGACCGCGACGAATTCCGCGATCTGCCCCGCTTCGAGGCGCCGGAAGCAGAGGTCGAGCAGCTCCGCTGGGTGCATGACCCGGCCTATGTGGACGCCGTGCTGAACGCGGTACCGGACAGCGGCCATGTCCGGCTGGACGCCGACACCGTGCTGTCGCCCACCTCGCGCTCGGCGATCCTGCGCGCCGCCGGAGCGGTCTGCGCGGCGGTGGACGCGGTGCTGGACGGGACGGCGACGAACGCCTTCTGCGCCGTCCGCCCCTGCGGTCACCACGCCGAGCCGGCCCGCGCCATGGGCTTCTGCGTCTTCAACAATGTGGCGGTTGGCGCGGAGCACGCCCGCAAGCGGCGGGGCCTGACACGGGTGGCCGTGGTCGATTACGACGTGCACCACGGCAACGGCACCCAGGCGATGTTCTGGGACGACGCCGACCTGTTCTTCGCCTCGACCCACCAGTCGCCGCTCTATCCCGGCACCGGTGCGATGAGCGAGACCGGAGTCGCCGACAACATCGTCAACGCGCCGCTGCCGCCCCACGCCGGGACGGTGGAGTTTCGTCAGGCCATGGAGCGCCGCATCCTCCCCGCGCTGGAGGAGTTCCGGCCGGAACTGATCCTGATCTCCGCCGGATTCGACGCCCACGCCCGCGACCCGCTGGCGTCGCTGAACTTCACCGGCCCGGATTTCGAGTGGGCAACCCGCAAGCTGGTCGAGGCGGCGGACCGGCTGTGCGGTGGCCGCGTCGTGACGGTGCTGGAAGGCGGCTACGACATGGTGGGGCTCGCCGAAGGCTGCGCCGCCCATCTTCAAGCCCTGATGCGCGCCTGATCGCGGTTCGAACGGCGAAGCCCGGCTGATTTCGAGGGACTTTGCGCAGCCGCGTCATAAGGTCGGTTGCTTCCAGCACGGATTATCTGGTATACCAAATACCAGAGAGACGAACAGAGTCCCTCGAACACCAAAAAAAACGGGAGTTACGCACGATGGACCAGCGGATCGCCGAACAGAACGCCGCTCAGAACGCTGCCGACCAGCCCACCATCGAGATCACCCTGGCGAAGTCCGACGCCGACATCGCCGACAGCTACGCGGTGGTGAAGGAACTGCGCACCCACATGACCGACCCCGACGCCTACGCCGCCCAGATCCGCCGCCAGATGGAGGACGGCTACAACCTCGCTCTCCTGCGCATCGACGGCGAGGTGGCCGGCTGCGGCGGCTTCCGCGTTCACGAGACGCTGTCGCGCGGTCGCTATATGTATGTTGAGGATCTCGTCACCTCGCCGAAGCACCGTTCCTTCGGTCTGGGCGACAAGCTGTTCGATTGGCTGGCCGGTCAGGCCCGCGAAAAGGGATGCGCCCAGATGGAGATCATCTCCGGCGTCCAGCGCGGCGACGCGCACCGTTTCTATCACCGCAAGCGCATGACGGTTAAGGCGTTCCAGCTCGTCCTGCCGCTCACCTGATCCAGCGCACCGGATGGACCCGCGAACCGGGCGTCCGGACGGGCCGGGCGTCCGGTTTTCCATGCTCGAACTTTCGTTGGAAAACCCAGGATTCTCGCCCGATTCCGGATCATGTCCCTCCCTCGACAGGGTCTATTTTGCCAGTTGACATCTGGTATCTGGTATACCAAACTCCGTATTTGTTCGGTGTGCTGATTGATTGGGGTTACTGCAAAGGCTGCGCGGCGCGTGGCCGATAATTGGGGGAGAGGAAACGGGTTATGAAGATCTGCATCTTTGGGTCCGGGGCCATCGGCGGGTATCTGGGTGTGCGTCTCCACCAGGCCGGCGCGGATGTCAGCCTCGTGGCGCGCGGCGCCCATCTCACGGCCATGCGTGAGAACGGCGTGAAGCTGATCGTCGGAGAGGAAGAAACGGTCGTCCACCCCCGCTGCACCGACAACGCGGCGGAACTCGGCCCGCAGGACTACGTCATCATCGGTCTGAAGGCCCACTCCGTTCCCAGCGTCGTCGACGCCATCCAGCCGCTGCTCGGCAAGGACACCGCCGTGGTCACCGCGGTCAACGGCATCCCCTACTGGTACTTCTACAAGAACGGCGGAGAGTTCGAAGGCCGCGTGCTCGACACCGTCGATCCGGGCGGCATCCAGTGGAACGGCCTGGGGCCGGAGCGCGCCATCGGCTGCGTCGTCTACCCCGCGACGGAGGTCGTCGAACCCGGCGTCATTCAGCACATCTACGGTGACAAGTTCTCGCTGGGCGAACCGGACGGCAGCCAGTCCGACCGCGTGAAGAAGCTCAGCGCGGCCATGGAGGCCGGCGGCCTGCGCGCCCCAGTGCTCGACCGCATCCGCGACGAGATCTGGCTGAAGCTGTGGGGCAACCTCTGTTTCAACCCGATCAGCGCGCTCACCCACGCCACGCTGGACGTCATCTGCTCCGATCCGGAAACCCGCGCCGTCGCCAAGTCGATGATGCTGGAGGCCAAGGAGATCGGCGACCGTCTGGGCGTGCATTTCCGCGTGGATGTGGAGCGCCGCATCAACGGCGCCGGTGCGGTCGGCGCGCACAAGACCTCGATGCTTCAGGATCTGGAGCGCGGCCGCCCGATGGAAATCGACGCGCTGCTGTCGGTGGTCCAGGAGATGGGCCGCATGGTCGGCGTGGCGACCCCGACCATCGACGTGGTCCTGGCGCTCGTCCGCCAGCGCGGCGAGATCGCCGACTGCTACAGCCGCCCGCAGCGGGCATCGTCCGAGGCCGCACCCGCGGTCGCCGCCCAGTAGGGCGGACACCGTCCGGCCCCGCACACAGAAACCAACGCCCCCAACGACGCAGCGAAGCAACGCCGAGGGGCCGGACAATCGCTTCACAGGAGGAGCGTCATGAGGGTTGAAGACATTCTCCGCCGGAAGGGGACGCGCATCGGCACGGTGCGCATCAACGAAACCGTGGAAACGGCGTTGCGTCTTCTGAAGGCCGAAAACACCGGCGCGCTGGTGGTCAAGGACGTCTGCCGGACCGAGGGCAACACGGTCGTCGGGGTGATCTCCGAACGCGACATCGTGCGCAGCCTGACCGACCGCGGGCCGGGCATCCTGTCCCTGCCGGTCACGGCGGTGATGAGCCACCATCCCGTCTGCTGCACGCCCGGCGATTCCGTCCGCCGCGTGCTCCAGCTGATGGACGAGCATACCATTCGTCACATCCCCGTTCTGGACGGCGCCTCGCTCGTCGGCGTGGTCAGCGTGCGCGATCTCATTAAGGCGCAACTCGACGCCGCCCCGCCGGACGCCGAGCCGGGCGAAGTCGTCAGCTATCCCGTCGCCGCGGCCCAGTGACGGACGACGGCGTCCCGGGCCGTTGTGCCTGGGGCACCTTCCCATGACGGCGGCGGTGATCCGGAGGCGGTCACCCGCATCCATCCCGGGTGACCGCTCCGCCGCCCCGCGGACCAGACGCCGGACCATGCTCCGGCACCGACATCATTCGAGAATTTGACCGGCGGGCCGCCCGCCGAGGCCGCCCGCCGCCGAGGCCGGAGCGCTGACGCCTCGTCCTGCCGATTGCTTTGGGAGGCAATCAACAACCATGAAAATCGCCATACCCAGGGAGCGGCGCGCGGGCGAGAATCGCGTCGCGGCGTCTCCGGAAACCGTCAAGAAGATCAAGGGTCTCGGTCTCGACGTCGTGGTCGAGGCCGGCGCCGGTCTGGGCTCGAACCTGCCGGACCGGGTGTACCAGGACGCCGGCGCGGAGATCGCGCCGGATGCCGCGTCGGCGCTGGCCGACGCCGACATCGTGCTGAAGGTGCAGCGCCCGCTGCTGGCCGGGGAAGGGGACCTCGACGAGCTGGCGCTGATCAAGCGCGGTGCGCTGCTGTTCGCCATCCTCAACCCCTACAACAGCCGCGACCATGTGGCGGCCTACGCCGCGGCCGGAGTGAACGCCTTCGCCATGGAGTTCATGCCGCGCATCACCCGCGCCCAGGTCATGGACGTGCTGTCCTCCCAGGCCAACCTCGCCGGCTACAAGGCGGTGGTCGACGCCGCCAGCGAGTATGGCCGGGCCTACCCGATGATGATGACCGCGGCGGGCACCGTGCCGCCGGCGCGTGCCTTCATCATGGGCGTCGGCGTCGCTGGTCTGCAGGCGATCGCCACGGCCAAGCGGCTGGGCGCCATCGTCTCGGCCACCGACGTGCGCCCGGCGGTCAAGGAGCAGGTGCAGTCGCTGGGCGGCAGCTTCGTCGCGGTGGAGAACGAGGAGTTCAAGCAGGCCGAGACGGCGGGCGGCTACGCCAAGGAGATGTCCGACGACTACAAGCGCCAGCAGGCGGCGCTGGTGGCCGAGCACATCAAGAAGCAGGACATCGTCATCACCACGGCGCTGATCCCCGGGCGCAAGGCGCCGATCCTGGTGACGCGCGAGCATGTCGCGTCGATGAAGCCGGGCTCGGTGATCATCGATCTGGCGGTGGAGCAGGGCGGCAACGTTGAGGGCTCGGAACTGGGCAAGGTCGTCACCACGGAGAACGGGGTGAAGATCGTCGGCCACGCCAACTACCCCAGCCGCATCGCCGAGAGCGCCTCGCTCTTGTACGCCAAGAACCTCCTCGCTCTGCTGCAGTCGCTGCACGACAAGGAAAAGGGCATCGCCCTCAACTGGGACGACGAGATCGTGAAGGCCATCGCGCTTACCCGCGATGGGCAGGTCGTCCATCCCGCCTTCGCGGACGCGGTCCGCGAAGTCCAGACCGTCTGAGGAGGCGGCTTCCATGGAACATCCCGATCCCGCGAGCCAGATTGAGGCCTTCCGCCACTCGCTCCTCACCCTGACCAACCAGACGGCGGAGCTTCAGGTCCAGGTCGCCCAAATGACCCACGCGATGCCGATCCCGGCGCCCGTCCTGGAAGCGGCGAGCCACGGCAACTTCTTCATCACCGGACTGACGGTGTTCGTGCTGGCCTGCTTCGTCGGCTACTACGTGGTGTGGCGGGTGACGCCGGCGCTGCACTCGCCGCTGATGGCGGTGACCAACGCGGTGTCCTCGGTGATCATCGTCGGCGCCCTGATCGCCGCCGGCCCGGCCGGCTTCGGCTTCTCCAAGATCATGGGCTTCCTCGCGGTCATCCTGGCCAGCGTCAACATCTTCGGCGGCTTCCTGGTCACCCAGCGCATGCTGTCGATGTTCAAGAAGAAGGGCAAGTAACCATGGAAACCCTGTCCGCCCTTCTCTATCTGGTCGCCTCGGTCTGCTTCATCATGGCCCTGCGCGGCCTGTCCAGCCCGGAGACCTCCCGCCAGGGCAACTTCTTCGGCATGGCCGGCATGACCATCGCCGTGCTGACCACGCTGGCCCTGCCCATCGTCCAGTCCTACTGGATGATCGTGCTCGGCATCGCCATCGGCGGCGGCATCGGCTACGTCATCGCCAAGAAGATCGAGATGACCGCCCTGCCGCAGCTCGTCGCCGCCTTCCACTCGCTGGTCGGTCTGGCCGCGGTGTTCGTGGCGCTGTCGGCCTTCTACTCGCCCGAGGCCTACGGCATCGGCGTGCCCGGCGCCATCGCCAAGGGCTCGCTGGTCGAGATGGCGCTGGGCACCGCCATCGGCGCCATCACCTTCACCGGCTCGATCGTCGCCTTTGCCAAGCTGCAGGGTCTGGTCACCGGCAAGCCGCTGGTCTTCCCCTTCCAGCACCACCTCAACGCCGGCCTCGGCATCCTCACCATCCTCCTCATCGTCTGGCTGGTGCAGAGCAACGCCGATGCCCCGATGTGGCTGATCGTCGCCGTGTCGCTGGCGCTCGGCCTGCTGCTGATCCTGCCGATCGGCGGCGCCGACATGCCGGTGGTGATCTCGATGCTGAACAGCTACTCGGGCTGGGCGGCGGCGGGCATCGGCTTCACGCTGCAGAACAACCTGCTGATCGTCACGGGCGCGCTGGTCGGCTCGTCGGGCGCGATCCTGTCCTACATCATGTGCAAGGGCATGAACCGCTCGATCTTCAACGTCATCCTGGGCGGCTTCGGCGGCGACAGCGGGGCGGCGTCGGCGGCGGCCGGCGGCGGTGAGCGCGGCACGGTCAAGGCCGGCTCGCCGGAGGACGCGGCCTACATCATGAAGAACGCCCAGTCGGTGATCATCGTCCCCGGCTACGGCATGGCGGTGGCCCAGGCCCAGCACGCGCTGCGCGAGATGGCCGACCTGCTGAAGAAGGAAGGCGTCGAGGTCAAGTACGCCATCCACCCGGTGGCGGGACGCATGCCCGGGCACATGAACGTGCTGCTGGCCGAGGCCAACGTGCCCTACGACGAGGTGTTCGAGCTAGAGGACATCAACCGCGACTTCAGCACCGCGGACGTGGCCTTCGTGATCGGCGCCAACGACGTGACCAACCCGGCGGCCAAGACCGATCCGCAGTCGCCGATCTACGGCATGCCGATCCTCGACGTGGAGAAGGCCAAGACGGTGTTCTTCATCAAGCGCGGCATGGCCGCCGGCTACGCCGGCGTCGAGAACGAGCTGTTCTTCCGCCCCAACACCATGATGCTGTTCGGTGACGCCAAGAAGGTCACCGAAGAGGTCGTGAAGGCCACCGAGTAAAGCTCGGCCGAAAAGAAAAGCCCCTTCCTGGACGAACCGGGAAGGGGCTTTTTTGTTGCCGCATCGGCGATTGGCTCAGAAGCCGACCGCGCCTTCGGCGACATGATCCACGATGATCAGGTGATTTTCCACGCGGGTGACGCCGGGCGTATTCTCCGCGGCGACGCGAATGGCGTCACGCTGCGCCTCGGTGCGGACGCTGCCCCAGAGATGCACGACGCCGTTGCGCACCACGATGTTTTCGCTGATCTCCGGTGCCCAGGGCTGCGCCCGCAGGGTTTCCAGAAGCCGGTCGCGCACGACGCGGTCGTCCGCGGCGGCCGGGGAGACGTCCGGCGCGATGCTGGCGAGGACGTGCAGCAGGTTGGCGCGGCTGACGATGCCGACCAGCTTGCCGTTGTTCAGCACCGGAACGCGCTTGATGCGGTTGCCCTCCATCAGGCGGACCACCTCGTCGAGCGGGGTCTCCTCCGTGACGGAGATCAGCGACTCCGTCATCGCGTCGCGCACATGGCGGCCGTGGGACTTGGTGTAGTCGGCGGCCTGGTTCGGCGCGCCAGCGAACATGGCGAGCCACCAGGAGGCCCGGCGGACCGTGCCGGTCTCTGTCCGGCGCAACAGGTCGCCTTCGCTGATGACGCCGAGCAGGCGCCCGTTCGAATCGCAGACGGGCAGGCCGCTGATCCGGTTCTCCAGCATGCGCTTCGCGGCTTCGGTCACCGTGGCGTCGGGACCGATGGTGACCACCTGACGGGTCATGATGTCCGCAGCTTTCATGGCTTTCCTCCGTTTGCCTGATTCGTTGACCCAGCCAACATACACACACGAGAAGTGCGGTGAAACTGTCTGGTGTACGGTATACCAATTTGCCGCAGGGCGAAGTCCGCGGCGGGGCAAATTTTACAGGCGGGAAAAAAGAAGGCTCCGCTGGCAGGAAGCCGCGGAGCCGTCAGGTGGGGGAATCTACAGGGAGGAATGCGTGTAGTTCCAAGGACGTTTGTACCCCCAGCGATCCGCCTCAACCACAGTGGATTCGGTATACCAGTCATGCAGCATGTGGATACCGTATACGGTATTCCAAAAGGGCCTTAAGAGAGCAGACTTTCCAGGCTGCAGCAGAGGAATGGCCGCGTCGTCGTTCATCGAAGAAACAGTCCGCGATCCGAACATATCTGCTTGTCATGAACTGGCATCTGGTATACCGTATCACCAATCCAAGCCGCTTCCCTCTCCGGGGCAATGAAAGCGCGGCCCGAACCCCGTCAACCGGGGGAAACCCCGGATCATTCCGGGGCGGAGAGAGAGGGACGGGAACGCCAATGCAGATGATGAGTTTCTCGGTCGCACCCCTGGATCAGGGGATGAGCTTCAAGGCCAAGGCCTACCAGGCGCTGCGCCAGGCCATCACCCAGATGGACATCTACGGCGGGCCGAGCGAGATCCGCCTCGACGAGCGTCAGCTCTGCGAGGCGCTGGGCGTCAGCCGCACCCCGGTGCGCGAGGCCATGGCGCTCCTGGAGCAGGAGGGCTTCATCCGCTCCATGCCCCGGCGCGGCATCTTCGTCGTGCGCAAGACCAAGGCGGAGATCATCGAGATGATCACCGTCTGCGCCGCGCTCGAAGGCATGGCCGCCCGCCTCTTCGTCGAGCGCGCCGACGAGCGCGGCATGGCCGACCTGCACGCCACCTTCGACCGCTTCGCCGAAGGCGAGCTGGCCGACCACGTGCTGGAGTATTCCGACGCCAACGTCGCCTTCCACCAGTCGATCATCCAGGCCTCGGGCTGCACGCTCATCGCCGACCTGACCGACCGCTTCTTCATCCACATGCGGGCCATCCGCCGCGTCACCATGCGCCGCGGCGGCCGGGCCGAGACGTCCATCGTCGAGCACCGCGACATCATCGACGCCCTGACCCGGCGCGACGCCGACCTCGCCGAGCGGCGGGTGCGCGAGCACACGCTGGGGCTGGCCCGCCATGTCGAACAGCACTGCGATTTTCTCGATTGACCGATCGTGAACCGAATAAGAGTCGGGGAGGAGTAACCCTTATGTCAGCCGTCACAGTCCTCAACAACCAAGCCACGGCCGCCACCGATGCGGAACCGGCGCTGACGGATGGTTTCCAGCTCGTCATCGATGCCCTCAAGCTCAACGGCATCGAGAACCTCTACGTCGTGCCGGGCATCCCGATTTCCGACCTGCTGCGCATGGCCCAGGGCGAGGGGCTGCGGGTCATCTCCTTCCGCCACGAGCAGAACGCCGGCAACGCCGCCGCCATCGCCGGCTTCCTGACCAAGAAGCCGGGCGTGTGCATGACCGTCTCGGCGCCGGGCTTCCTCAACGGCCTGACCGCGCTGGCCAACGCCACCACCAACTGCTTCCCGATGATCCTGATCTCCGGCTCGTCGGAGCGCGAGATCGTCGACCTCCAGCAGGGCGACTACGAGGAGATGGACCAGCTGGCCATCGCCAAGCCGCTGTGCAAGGCGGCCTTCCGCGTGCTGCACGCCCAGGACATCGGCATCGCCGTGGCCCGCGCGATCCGCGCCGCGGTGTCGGGCCGGCCGGGCGGCGTCTACCTCGACCTGCCGGCCAAGCTGTTCTCGCAGGTGATGGACGCCGCCGAGGGCGCGCGCTCGCTGGTCAAGGTGGTCGACGCCGCGCCGGCGCAGCTGCCCTCGCCGGACTCGGTGGCGCGCGCGCTTGAGGTGCTGAAGGGCGCCAAGCGGCCGCTGATCATCCTCGGCAAGGGCGCCGCCTACGCCCAGGCCGACGAGGCGGTGCGCGAGCTGGTCGAGAAGAGCGGCATCCCGTTCCTGCCGATGAGCATGGCCAAGGGTCTGCTGCCCGACACCCACCCGCAGTCGGCGGGGGCGGCGCGCTCGATGGTTCTGAAGGACGCCGACGTGGTGGTCCTGGTGGGGGCGCGTCTGAACTGGCTCTTGTCGCACGGCAAGGGCAAGACCTGGGGCGAGCCGGGGTCGAAGACCTTCATCCAGATCGACATCGAGCCGCGCGAGATGGACAGCAACGTGGCGATCGTGGCGCCGCTGGTCGGCGACATCGGGTCGTGCGTGTCGGCGCTGACCGCCGGGATGGCCAAGGGTTGGACGCCGCCGCCGGCGGAATGGACGGGGGCCGTGGCGGCGCGCAAGGAGGCGAACATCGCCAAGATGGCGCCCAAGCTGATGAGCAACGCCTCGCCGATGAACTTCCACGGGGCGCTGGGCGCGCTGCGCCGGGTGGTGCAGGAGCGGCCGGACGCGCTGCTGGTGAACGAGGGTGCGAACACGCTGGACCTGGCGCGCGGGATCATCGACATGCACCAGCCGCGCAAGCGCCTGGACGTCGGGACCTGGGGCGTGATGGGCATCGGCATGGGCTTCGCGGTGGCCGCGGCTGTGGAGTCGGGCAAGCCGGTGCTGGCGGTTGAGGGCGACAGCGCCTTCGGCTTCTCGGGCATGGAGGTGGAGACGATCTGCCGGTACAAGCTGCCGGTGTGCATCGTGGTGTTCAACAACAACGGCATCTACAAGGGGACGGACGTGAACCCGACGGGCGGGTCGGACCCGTCGCCGATGGTCTTCGTACCGGACTCGCGCTACGACAAGATGATGGAGGCCTTCGGCGGCGAGGGCGTCAATGTGACGACGCCGGACGAGCTGTACCGGGCGGTCAGCGCGGCGATGGACAGCGGAAAGCCGACGCTGATCAACGCGGTGATCGACCCCAACGCCGGGTCGGAGAGCGGCAACATCGGCAGCCTCAACCCCACCAGCGCCGTCCGCAAGGGGCCCAAGACGTAACGATCAAGCGTTAACCAAGGACGCCGGTTCTCCGGTTCCAGGCCGGGCGGCCCTGCCAGCGAGGGGTGGGGCCGCCCTTTTCAGACACAGAGCACCACCGGGAGGAACGACGATGGGAAAAGCTCTTGAAGGCGTGCGGGTTCTGGACTTTACCCATGTTCAGTCGGGTCCGACCTGCACGCAGCTTCTGGCGTGGTTCGGCGCCGACGTGATCAAGGTCGAGCGTCCGGGCGAGGGCGACATCACGCGCGGCCAGCTCCGCGACGTGCCCGAGGCCGACAGCCTCTATTTCACCATGCTGAACCACAACAAGCGGTCCATCACGCTGGACACCAAGAACCCGGACGGCAAGCGCGTCCTGGAGGATCTGGTGCGCATCTGCGACGTGATGGTCGAGAATTTCGCCCCCGGCGTGCTCGACCGCATGGGCCTCACCTGGGAGCGCATCCAGGAGCTGAACCCCCGAATCATCGTCGCCTCGGTCAAGGGCTTCGGCCCCGGTCCCTACGAGGACTGCAAGGTCTATGAGAACGTCGCGCAGTGCGCCGGCGGCTCGGCCTCGACGACCGGTTTCGACGACGGCCCGCCGATGGTCACCGGCGCCCAGATCGGCGACAGCGGCACCGGCCTGCATCTGGCGCTGGGCATCGTCACGGCGCTCTACCAGCGCACCCAGACCGGGCGCGGCCAGAAGGTGCTGGCGGCCATGCAGGACGCCGTGCTGAACCTCTGCCGCGTCAAGCTGCGCGACCAGCAGCGGCTGGAGCGCGGCCCGCTGAAAGAGTACCCGCAGTACCCGAACGGCGAGTTCGGTGACACCGTGCCGCGCGCCGGCAACGCCTCGGGCGGCGGCCAGCCGGGCTGGATCCTGAAGTGCAAGGGCTGGGAGACCGATCCCAACGCCTACATCTACTTCATCACCCAGGCGCCGGTGTGGGCGAAGATCTGCGACGTCATCGGCAAGCCGGAATGGGTCACCGATCCCGACTACGCGACGCCCGCCGCGCGCCTGCCGCGCCTGAAGGACATCTTCGCGACCGTCGAGGAATGGACCATGACCAAGACGAAGTTCGAGGTCATGGAGATCCTGAACAAGTACGACATCCCCTGCGGCCCCATCCTGTCGATGAAGGAGCTGGCGGAGGACCAGTCGCTGCGCGAGACCGGCACCATCGTCGAGGTCGATCACCCGACGCGCGGCAAGTACCTGACGGTCGGCAACCCGATCAAGCTGTCGGACAGCCCGACCGAGGTCACGCGGTCGCCGCTGCTGGGTGAGCACACCGACGAGATCCTGCGCGAGGTGCTCGGCTTCGACGAGCGGCGCATTTCCGAGGTTCGCGACAGCGGCGCTCTGGGGCTGGTCGTTCCCCGCATGGCCGCCGAGTAAAGACAGCCGTGGCAGGGGCGTCCCGACGGGACGCCCGCTCCATGAGAGGCCGGTCCGCCGGCGCGCCGTCCCGGAGGTAGGACGCGTGGCCGCGGGCGTCCGGCGAGCCATCGGCTTACCCGCCCATTCTTCCACAGATTCAGCACAGGACGCAGGGTGCCGGCGCGGGACGCGTCAGCGCCGATGCCGGCCTGCGCCCCGCACCCTTCCATTTTAAACACCCGAAGACAGCCATGAACATCCATGAGTATCAGGCCAAGGGCCTGCTGAAGACGTACGGCGTCGCGGTGCCCCGCGGCGGCGTCGCGTTCTCTCCCGAGGAGGCCGAGGCCGTTGCCCGCGAGCTGGGCGGCCCGGTGTGGGTCGTGAAGTCGCAGATCCACGCGGGCGGCCGCGGCGCCGGCCGGTTCAAGGACAACCCCGAGGGCAAGGGCGGCGTCCGCGTCGTCAAGTCCGTCGAGGAGGTCGGCAAGAACGCCGGCGAGATGCTGAACCACGTGCTGGTCACCAAGCAGACCGGTCCGGACGGCCGCGAGGTCAAGCGCCTCTACGTCGAGGAAGGCGCCGACATCAAGCGCGAGCTGTATCTCGGCATGCTCGTCGACCGCGCCACCGGCCGCGTCACCATCATGGCGTCCACCGAAGGCGGCATGGAGATCGAGGAGGTCGCCCACAACACGCCGGAGAAGATCGTCAAGGTCGCCGTCGACCCGGCCACCGGCATCCAGGGCTACCACACCCGCAAGGTCGCCTTCGCCCTCGGCCTCGAAGGCAAGCAGGTCGGGGCGGCGGGGAAGTTCCTGACCGCCATGTACCGCGCCTTCACCGAGCTGGACTGCGCGATCGTCGAGATCAACCCGCTGATCGTCACCGGCTCGGGTGACATCCTGGCGCTCGACGCCAAGATGGCCTTCGACGACAACGCCCTGTTCCGCCACAAGAACGTGGCCGAGCTGCGCGACGTCGCCGAGGAGGACCCGGCCGAGGTCGAGGCCGCCAAGCACGACCTGAACTACGTCAAGCTCGACGGCAACATCGGCTGCATGGTCAACGGCGCCGGCTTGGCGATGGGCACCATGGACATCATCAAGCTGTACGGCGGTGAGCCGGCCAACTTCCTCGACGTCGGCGGCGGCGCCACCAAGGAGCGCGTCACCGCGGCCTTCAAGCTGATCCTCTCCGATCCCAATGTGAGCGGAATCCTGGTCAACATCTTCGGCGGCATCATGCGCTGCGACGTCATCGCCGAAGGCGTCGTCACGGCGGCCCGCGACGTGAAGCTGCATGTGCCTCTGGTCGTCCGTCTGGAAGGCACGAACGTCGAGCTGGGCAAGAAGATCCTTGCCGAGTCCGGATTGCCGATCCTGTCGGCCGACAACCTCGCCGACGCCGCCGAGAAGGTGGTCAAGGCCGTGAAGGAGGCCGCGTAAGATGGCTGTTCTCGTCGATAAGAACACGAAGGTGATCTGCCAGGGCTTCACCGGCGCCCAGGGCACCTTCCATTCCGAGCAGGCGATCGCCTACGGCACCAAGATGGTCGGCGGCGTCACCCCGGGCAAGGGCGGCACTAAGCACCTCGACCTGCCGGTCTTCGACACGGTGGCCGACGCGGTCGAGAAGACCGGCGCCAACGCCAGCGTCATCTACGTGCCGCCGCCCTTCGCGGCCGACGCCATCCTGGAGGCGATCGACGCCGAGATCCCGCTGGTGGTGTGCATCACCGAGGGCATCCCGGTGCTCGACATGGTGCGCGTCAAGCGCGCGCTGGGCAACTCCAAGACCCGGCTGATCGGGCCGAACTGCCCGGGCATCATCACGCCCGACGAGTGCAAGATCGGCATCATGCCGGGCCACATCCACAAGCGCGGCAAGATCGGCATCGTCTCGCGCTCGGGCACGCTGACCTACGAGGCGGTGGCGCAGACCACCGCGGCGGGGCTGGGCCAGACGACCTGCATCGGCATCGGCGGCGACCCGGTCAACGGGACGAACTTCGTGGACAGCCTGGAGCTGTTCCTGAAGGACCCGGAGACCGAGGGCATCATCATGATCGGCGAGATCGGCGGTGACGCCGAGGTCAAGGGCGCGGAGTTCATCCGCGACTCCGGGACCAAGAAGCCGGTCGTCGGCTTCATCGCCGGGCGCACCGCGCCTCCGGGCCGCCGCATGGGCCACGCCGGCGCGGTGATCTCCGGCGGCAACGACACCGCCGACTTCAAGATCGAGTTCATGAAGTCCGTCGGCATCGCCGTCGCCGACAGCCCCGCGAGCCTGGGTTCCACCATGCTCAAGGTCTTCAAGGGCTGATCCGTTTCCGTCGCAGTGGTGTTTCCCCGAAGTGACTGGCCGCGCCGGCAACGGCGCGGTTTTCTTTGTTGTGTATTCGGGCAGGGGAGGGGGCTGTTTCCGCAATGTGGAAAGCTGATAAAGAGGCGTTGCGGCGAGTGGTCTGACCAGTCATCTTGGTCTTGCACAGGGTGCTTCACCCTTTGTATCGGGCGGGTTGTTGCTCTGCATTTATGCGAGCCTCTCGAAATCACTGGCCGTGCTGGCAACAGCACGGCCATTTTTTTGCTCTTACCGATCGATTGTCCGGGCAAGGGTGAGGAAGCCGGCGATGTAGTCCACGCCCTCCTCGCCGCGGCGGACGCCGAGATGAATGCTCTTGCCGATCCCCTCGCTGCCCAGCCGCAGGCTGCGGACGGGTAGGCCGGCGCCGTCCTCCCGCACCAGCCAGTCCGGCAGAACGGTGACCCCGCGCCGGGCGGCGACGAGCTGGAGCATCAGGTCCGTCGACTCCGCGGTCTTGTGACGACGCGGCCGGCAATGGGCGGGGACGAGGAAGCGGGTGTAGACGTCCAGCCGTTCCAGGCTGACCGGGACCGTGATCAACTCCTCCGCACGCAGGTCTTCGGGCTGCGCCGCGCCACGCTCGGCCAGCGGATGCGTCTCGTGCACAACGAGGACGAGTTCGTAGTCGAAGACCGGCGTGAACAGGACGTCGGCGGTCTCGATGGGGTCGGGCGTGATCAGCAGATCAATCTCGTTGTCGAGCAGCGCAGCCAAGCCGTCGAAGCGGAAGGCGGTACGGACCTCGAAATCCACGTCCGGCCAGTGCGTGAGATAGCTGGCGGTCATCCGCATCAGCCAAGCCTGGCAGGGATGGCATTCCATGCCCACCCGGAAGGCTCCGCGGCGGCCCGATGCGAAATCGGCGAGAACCCGTTCGGCGTGCTCGAACTGCGGCAGCAGGCGTTGCGCCAGGACCAGAAGATGCTGCCCAGCCTGGGTGAAGCGGAGGCTCCGCCCCTTCTTCGTCCAGACCTCCACGCCGCAACGCTCCTCGAACTTGCGCACCGTGTGGCTCAGCGCCGACTGGCTGAGGTTTAGGCGTTCGGCAGCGGCGGTGACGCCGCCCACCCGGTCTACTTCCCGCAGGATCGTGAGAATCTGACGGTCAAGCATTCATGATCTCTGTTCATCCAATCATGAGAACATACCATTTTCATTCATGATGGCGGGTCGGTAGGTGTGGGGCAACCATCACTGAGCGATTTCCGGACACCGTCATGAGCCAAGCCGACAGCAACCCTTACACGCATGGTCCTTACGCGCATGGGACGGCGAACGTTCTGCGGCTGGCCACAGCGCAGGCGCTGGCCGGCGCCAACGCGGTGGTCGTCTACGCGACGGGGGCCATCGTCGGGAACACGCTGGCGCCCAGCCCAGCGCTGGCCACTCTGCCGCTCTCCGTCTTCGTTGTGGGCATGGCGGTCTGCACCATTCCCGCCGGGGCCATCGCCCGACGGTTTGGGCGTCGGGCCGCCTTCCTGGCGGGGACTGGCTGCGGCGTGCTCGTCGGGCTGCTCTCCGCCCTGGCGGTGCTTCTGGGGAGCTTTTGGCTGTTTTGCGCAGCGATGGTCCCCGGGGGCGCCTACGCTGCCGTGGTCCTGTCCTTCCGCTTCGCCGCCACCGATTGCGTCGAACCGGAGCGGCGGCCGAGAGCCATGTCGGCGGTGATGGCCGGCGGGGTGTTCGCCGGGGTCATCGGACCGCAGCTCGTCACCGTCACCATGGATGTCTGGCCGCCGCACCTGTTCCTGGCGACCTTCCTAGCCCAGGCCGCCGTGGCGGCGGTGTCCGCGCTGGTGCTGATCGGCGTGCGGCTGCCGATGCCGACCGCGGCGGAGTCCGCCGGGGGACGACCGCTCGGCGTCATTGTCCGCCAGCCGCGATTCCTCACCGCCGTGCTGTGCGGGGTTGTCTCCTATCTTCTGATGAACTTCATCATGACGGCGGCCCCGCTGGCGATGCGGCTGTGCGGCCTGTCGCAGGAGGTGTCAAACCTCGGTCTGCAGTGGCATGTGATCGCCATGTACGCCCCGAGCTTCGTCACCGGGCGGCTGGTTGAGCGCTTCGGCGCGTCTCGCATCGTGTTCGCCGGCTTGGGCCTGATCGCCGCCTCCGCCGTGGTCGGGCTGGGGGGCGTCGACGTGGCGCATTTCTGGGTCAGCCTGATCCTGCTGGGGGTCGGCTGGAACTTCGGCTTCCTCGGGGCCTCCACGCTCGTTCTGGCGTGCCACCGCCCGGAGGAGAAGACGCAGGTGCAGTCGCTCAACGACTTCATCGTGTTCGGCACGATGGCCCTGGGGTCCTTCGCGTCCGGCGGGCTGCTGGCGGCGTTCGGTTGGGATTCGGTGCTCTGGGTGTCCTTCGTGCCGCTGGCGGCGGCCATCGCGGCGCTTGCCATCACGGCCTCCTCCCGCGCCGCGTCCGCGACCGCCTGATGTCGGTCGACGCCTCGCTCATCCGGTCGTGAGAACGCCATGAGCCCCGCCCACGAGGCGGGGCTGACCCTCTCGGCCGTCCGGTTTTCCAAAGCCAGAAAAATTTTTGGATGAAAAGCGCGACGCGGCAAAAGTTCGTGTTGCCAACAATCATGTCTCTGGCATACCATATGCCGTATCTGGAGCGCCACGAACGCAGGGACGGCGTGACCGGCTCTCCAGCTCATCATTGAAGCATGACTCGCATCGGCACGGAACAAGGCCGCCCATGACGCGGCGATGCGGACGCTCGCTCGGACACCGCCTCGCCGGCTCAAGGGGACCCTCATGCCCGGTATCAAAGCGTCGCAATCCCACGGGAGGGAATGATGGTTGGATCGACAGAATCCCAGAGGCCAGCTTTTAACAGTTCCGGCGGCTCGCAGGCGCCCATTTCCGAAGGCGCGCGCTGGATGCAGATCGTCGTCGGCATCGTCTGCATGGTCGCCGCGGCCAACATCCAGTATGCCTGGACGCTCTTCGTGCCGGAAATCCAGGCCACCCATGGCTGGACCCGCGCCTCGATCCAGACCGCCTTCACCGTCTTCGTCGTCGTCCAGACCTGGCTGACCCCCATCGAAGGCTACTTCATCGACCGCTACGGCCCCCGCGCCATCGTCGCCTTCGGCGGCGTGATGACCGGCCTCTCCTGGATCATCGACAGCTACGCCGGCTCGCTCGGCATGCTCTATGTCGGTTCGGCCATCGGCGGCATCGGCGTCGGCTGCGTCTACGCCACCTGCGTCAACAGCGCGCTCAAGTGGTTCCCGGACAAGCGCGGCCTCGCCGTCGGTCTGACCGCGGGCGGCTATGGCGCCGGCTCGGCCGTGACGATCCTGCCGATCGCCAACATGATCCACTCCTCGGGCTATCAGGCGACCTTCTTCTGGTTCGGCCTGCTGCAGGGCACGATCATCCTCATCGCCGCCTTCTTCCTGCGCGCCCCGCAGAAGGATCAGGTGAAGGCCTCGACCAAAGTCCTGCAGTCCCGCCGCGACTACACGCTGAAGGAAGCGCTGCAGACGCCGGTCTTCTGGGTCATGATGCTGATGTTCATCTGCACCGTGTCGGGCGGTCTGATGGCGGTGGCCCAGCTCGGCGTGATCGCCCACGATCTGGGCGTGAAGGAAGCCCCGATCAGCCTGTTCGGCATCACCATGGCGGCGCTGCCCTTCGCGCTGATGCTCGACCGCGTGATGAACGGTATTTCCCGTCCGCTGTTCGGCTTCGTCTCCGACCACATCGGCCGTGAAGCGACCATGTTCATCGCCTTCACCTTCGAAGGCCTCGGCATCCTGATGCTCAGCCGCTTCGGCCACGACCCGATCATGTTCCTGATCCTGTCGGGTCTGGTGTTCCTGGCCTGGGGCGAAGTGTACAGCCTGTTCAGCGCGACCTCGGCGGACACCTTCGGCACCAAGCACGCGGCGAAGATCTACGGCGTGCTGTACTGCGCCAAGGGCGTCGCGGCGCTGCTGGTCCCGCTGGGCAACCTGCTGATGGAAGCCACCGGCACCTGGGCGACCGTGCTCTACATCTGCGCCACCATGGACCTCATCGCGGCCTTCTGCGCCATCGCGGTCCTGCGGCCCATGTTGCGCAAGCATCATGCCCGCAACGCCGAACTCGCCGCCCAGCAGGGTGCGGGTGGGCTGGCGGTGCAGCCCGGCCACTGATCGGCCCGCGAAGCTTCAGTTTCTTGTCTCGGACGACTTTATCTCGGATGACGGCCGCCGCGCGCACCCCGCGCGGCGGCCTTCTTTCATTCCAGGAAGAAGGGACGGTTGTGGCCCTCGCCGGACTGGTTGAAGCGGTCCGACGACCACAGGCCGTCCGGCTGCTCGTCCTGCGGATCGGAATTCCACTCGTCGTCCTCCCGCATCAGCAGGGTGAGGCCATGGCCCATCAGGCCGGCCAGGGCGACGAAGGCGATCAGTTGGGACTCGAGCATGGGACGGGCTCCGGGCACTCGGGAGGGGGCTTTGTTTTTTGTTGTGATGCAGCATAGCGGGCCGGCTCAGGCTGCGCAATAGGATTTTGTATACCAGATAATGGATACCAGAAGCACGCCAACTGCATTGATCGGGTGGGATTCGCCGTGAATAGCGCCGTGAATAGCGTTGACGTGGGTGGGGCGGATGGTTCAGCATGGCGACGTTCCAAGGGGAGCCCCATAGCACGGGGCTGAGATGATGCCGTAAGGCGCCGAACCCTTTGAACCTGATCCGGGTCGTACCGGCGTAGGGACAGGAACAAACGGGCCACGGTCATGCGCATCCCCATCGCGCACCTCTCCATGGGGACCGCTCCGGTCGTCCGTTCTGCCGCTCCGTCACACCCGGGTCTCCAACGATCCTATGTGCGATGGAGATCCACAGCAGATGCCCGACACTCTTCCCCCCGCTTCCCAGAAAGCCGCGCCGTCCGACCATTTCTCGGTGACGACCGGCCCGCTGCCGTCGTCCAGCAAGGTCCATGTGGCCGGGGAGCGCTTCCCCGACCTGCGCGTGGCGATGCGCGACATCCATGTCGGCGGCGGCGAGCCGCCGGTGCGCGTCTACGACACCTCCGGCCCCTACAGCGATCCCGCCGTGCAGACCGACATCCGCCGCGGCTTGGCGGAGTTGCGCCGCTCCTGGATCGAGGGGCGCGGCGACGTGGAGGCCTATGAGGGCCGCGAGGTCCGTCCGGAGGACGACGGGCTGCGCGCCGGCGAGACGCGCGCCGTGCCGGTCTTCGACCGCGCCGGGCGGCGTCCGCTGCGCGGCAAGCCGGGCCGGGCGGTGACGCAGATGGCCTACGCCCGCGCCGGCATCGTCACGCCGGAGATGGAGTACATCGCCGTTCGCGAGAATCTGGGCCGCCAGCGCCTGGCCGAGGCGGCGGCGCGGGACGGTGACGACTTCGGCGCCTCCATCCCCGACCATGTGACCCCGGAGTTCGTCCGCGACGAGGTGGCGCGTGGGCGGGCGATCATCCCATCCAACATCAACCACCCCGAATCGGAGCCGATGATCATCGGCCGAAACTTCCTCACCAAGATCAACGCGAACATCGGCAACTCCGCCGTCGCGTCCTCGGTGGGGGAGGAGGTCGACAAGATGGTCTGGTCGATCCGTTGGGGCGCCGACACCGTGATGGACCTGTCCACCGGCCGCAACATCCACACCACCCGCGAATGGATCCTGCGCAACAGCCCGGTCCCCATCGGCACCGTGCCGATCTATCAGGCGCTGGAGAAGGTCGGCGGCAAGGCCGAGGACCTGACCTGGGAGATCTTCCGCGACACGCTGATCGAGCAGGCGGAGCAGGGGGTGGACTATTTCACCATCCACGCCGGCATCCGTCTGGCGCACATCCCGCTGACCGCGAAGCGCACCACCGGCATCGTGTCGCGCGGCGGCTCGATCATGGCGAAATGGTGCCTGTCCCACCACCGCGAGAGCTTCCTTTACGAGCGGTTCGAGGAGATCTGCGAGATCATGAAGGCGTACGACGTCGCCTTCTCGCTGGGCGACGGGCTGCGCCCCGGCTCCATCGCCGACGCCAACGACGCCGCCCAGTTCGCCGAGCTGGAGACGCTGGGCGAGCTGACCAAGATCGCCTGGAAGCACGACGTGCAGGTGATGATCGAGGGGCCGGGCCATGTGCCCATGCACAAGATCAAGGCCAACGTCGACAAGCAGCTGGCGCTGTGCGGCGAGGCGCCCTTCTACACGCTCGGGCCGCTGACCACCGACATCGCGCCGGGCTACGACCACATCACCAGCGCCATCGGCGCCGCCATGATCGGCTGGTTCGGCACGGCGATGCTCTGCTACGTCACGCCGAAGGAGCATCTCGGGCTGCCGGACCGCGACGACGTCAAGGTGGGCGTGGTCACCTACAAGATCGCCGCCCACGCCGCCGACCTCGCCAAGGGCCATCCCGGCGCCCAGGAACGCGACGACGCCCTGTCACGCGCCCGCTTCGAGTTCCGCTGGCGCGACCAGTTCCACCTGTCGCTCGACCCGGAAACGGCGGAGCGCTTCCACGACCAGACCCTGCCGGCGGAGGGGGCGAAGGTCGCGCATTTCTGTTCGATGTGCGGGCCGAAGTTCTGCTCGATGAAGATCACGCAGGAGGTGCGGGAGTACGCCAACTCCGGCATGGCCGAGATGTCGGAGAGCTTCCGCGCCAAGGGCGGGGAGATCTATCTGGAGGAGGGGCAGGCGGCGGAGTAGCGTCCGAATCGAAAAGGGGGCGCCCTCGCGGGCACCCCCTCGCTTCGGCTCCTTCCCCAAGGCGGGGGGAGGGGAAGAGAGCGTCAGGACATGGCCTTTACGCGTCGGCCGTCACGCTCCGGCCGCTGTGCGCACCCAGCGACTCGGCGGCCATGCGGTTGCGCATCGGACGCAGGACGAAGAGCGCCAGGACCGCGGCCAGCGCGTTGACCGCGGCGGCCAGCAGGAAGACGGCGTGCCAGCTTCCTGTCGCGTCGGCGATGATGTTGGCGAAGGGGATCAGCAGCGCCGCCGTGCCCTTGGCCGTGTAAAGCAGCCCGGCGTTGCTCGCCGCGAACTTCGACCCGAAGGTGTCGGCGCAGCAGGCCGGGAACAGGCTGTAGATCTCGCCCCAGGCGAAGAAGACCAGACCGGTCAGCAGCACGAAGGCCACAGGGTCGCGGCCGTAGAGGCTGAGCGCGACGATGCCCACCGCCTCGATGGCGAAGGCGATGAACATGGTGTTCTCGCGCCCGATGTGGTCGGACACCCAGCCGAAGAAGGGGCGGGTCAGCCCGTTCAGCACGCGGTCGATCGACAGGGCGAAGGTCAAAGCGGGCAGGGTCAGGCCGAGGATGCTGACCGGCGCGTGGGCCAGCCCGAAATCCTGGGCGATCGGGCCGAGCTGCGCCGTTGCCATCAGCCCGCCGCCGGCCACCATGACGAACATGGCGTACATGACCCAGAAGACCGGCGTGCGGACCATCTGGCTCGGCGTGTATTGCCGCTGCGCGGGCGGGGCGGCGAAGCCGCCGCGGGCGAGGGGAGCGGAGGGCGGGGCGACCAGCAGCCAGGCGAGCCCGAAGACCACCAGCCCCTGGCCCAGACCGAAGGCCATGAAGGTCGCCTCGTAGCCCGAGGTCTCGATCATCGTGGCGATGGGCACCACCGTCAGGGCGGAGCCGGCGCCGAAGCCCGCCGCGGTGATGCCGGCCGCCAGACCGCGCCGGTCGGGGAACCATTTCAGCGCGTTGCCCACGCAGGTGCCGTAGACGGCGCCCGCCCCGATGCCGCCGATGGCCGCCGCGACGTAGAGTACGAGCAGCGAGTCCGCCACCGCGTTCAGCGCCCAGGAGGCGGCGCAGAGCACCGAGCCGAACAGTACGACGATCCGCGGGCCGAAGCGGTCGACGAACCAGCCCTCGACGGGCACCAGCCATGTTTCGGTGACGATGAAGATGGTGAAGGCCACCTGGATGGCCGCACGGCCCCAGCCGTGCTTGTCGTCGATGGGTTCGACGAAGAGGGTCCACCCGTACTGGAGATTGGCGATCATCGACATGCAGATGACGCCGGCAAGCAACTGCATCCAACGCCCGCCGACAGGCAGGGCGCTCCGCGCACCGGTTTGGCGCATATGGTTCCTCCCGGATGGGTCCGCTATCTCGTTTTTGTCCTGGCGCGCGCGGGGTGCGTTCGGTGCCCGACCGCTTCGCTTTGTCCTTCGAACGGGCCTGTCTGGTTGCATGATGTTGGCATGCCAGACGCCGTATTCGTGATGCCTTGACGATGAGTGTGGCGGATAATCCGTGGAGTCAGCAACAAATTTTCGTGAGCGGGCGCCGCTCTGGCCATAAGTGATATATTAAATCGGCCGGCGGCGCCCCGCCCTTCAAAGGACCAGGACGGCGCGGAAGTCGTTGACGTTGGTCAGGGTCGGTCCGGTCACCAGCAGGTCGCCGAGCGCGCTGAAGAAGCTGTAGCCGTCGTTGTCGGCCAAGCGCTCCTTGGCATTGACGCCGGCCTCGGCGGCGCGGGCCAGCGTGTCGGGGGCGAGCAGGGCGCCGGCGTTGTCCTCCGTCCCGTCGATGCCGTCGGTGTCGGCGGCCAGGGCGTGGACGCCCTTCATCCCGTCCAGTGCCACGGTCAGCGCCAGCAGGAACTCGGCGTTGCGTCCGCCGCGGCCCTTGCCGCGCACGGTCACCGTGGTCTCGCCGCCGGAGAGCAGGACGCAGGGCTTGGCCGCCGGCTGGTCGTGCTCGACGATCTGGCGGGCGATGCCGGCGTGGACGAGCGCCACCTCGCGCGACTCACCCTCCAGCGCGTTGCCGAGGATGACGGGGGTGACGCCGGCCTTGCGGGCGACCTCCGCCGCGCGTTCCAGCGCCATTTGCGGGGTGGCGACGAGGATCGTGCTGACGCGCTCCAGCCGCGGGTCGCCGGGCTTCGGGCTCTCGTCGCGCCCGGCCAGCAGATGGTCCATGACCGGTTGCGGCGGGGTGATGCCGTACTTCTCCAGCACGGCCAGCGCGTCGGCGTAGCTGGTCGGGTCGGGCACGGTGGGGCCGGAGGCGATCACCGACAGGTCGTCGCCCGGCACGTCGGAGATGACCAGCGAGACCACCCGCGCCTTGGTCGCCGCGGCCAGCCGTCCGCCCTTGATGGCGGACAGGTGCTTGCGCACGCAGTTCATCTCGGTGATGTTCGCGCCGGAGCGGAGCAGCGCCTTGGACACCGCCTGCTTGTCGGCCATCGAGATTCCGGGGGCCGGCAGGGCGAGCAGGGCGGAGCCGCCGCCGGAGATCAGGCAGAGCATCAGGTCGTCGGGGCCGAGCGACGCGGCGATGTCGAGAATGCGCTTGGCGGCCTGCTGGCCGGCCTCGTCGGGGACGGGATGCGACGCCTCGACCACCTCGATCCGCTCGCAGGGCACGTTGTGGCCGTAGCGGGTGACGACCAGACCGGACAGCGGACCCTTCCAGTGATCCTCCACCGCCTTCGCCATGGAGGCCGCGGCCTTGCCGGCACCGACGACGACCGTGCGGCCCTTCGGCGGTTCCGGAAGATGCGGCGGCACGCACAGCGCCGGCTGCGCCGAAGCGACGGCGGCGCGGAACATGTCGGTCAGGAGCGCGCGGGGGTCGGTGGTCGTCATGGTCTGGTTCTGTCCCTTCCCTAAGCCGCGCCGTTCACCGGCGCCGGTCCTCATGTGCTGGGAATGCTAACGGATTTGGCGCGGGGGGCAATGGGGAGGGTGAGGGGGATGTGCGTGGCGGTACGTCCGGCACAAGCGCAACCCCCTCACCCCAACCCTCTCCCCAGGGGGGAGAGGGAGATAAAGCGCAGCCTCACTCCGCGGGTTCGGTCACGCGGTGGTTCTGGCCGATCTCGTGGTTGGCGAGCAGCTCCAGCGCGCGGACCATGCCGGAGTGGTCCCAGGCCTTGCCGCCCTGGGCCGCGCAGGCGTTGAACAGCTCCTGGCAGGTCGCCGTGTTGGGCAGCGACACGCCGAGCGCGCGGGCGCCGGACAGGGCCAGATTCAGGTCCTTCTGGTGCAGCTCGATGCGGAAGCCCGGATCGAAGGTGCGCTTCACCATGCGCTCGCCGTGCACCTCCAGGATGCGCGAGGAGGCGAAGCCGCCCATCAGGGCCTGACGAACCTTCGCCGGGTCGGCGCCGGCCTTGGACGCGAACAGCAGGGCCTCGCCCACCGCCTCGATGGTCAGGGCGACGACGATCTGGTTGGCGACCTTCGTCGTCTGGCCGTCGCCGTTGCCGCCGACCAGCGTGATGTTCTTGCCCATCTTCTCGAACAGCGGCTTCACCGTCTCGAAGGCCTTGTCGGGACCGCCGACCATGATGGTCAGCGAGGCAGCCTTGGCGCCGACCTCGCCGCCGGACACCGGGGCGTCGAGGTAGTCACAACCCAGCTCGTTGATGCGCTGGGCGAAGGCCTTCGTCTCGATCGGGGAGATGGAGGACATGTCAACCACGATCTTGCCGGCCGACAGACCCTCGGCGACGCCGTTCGGACCGAACAGGGCGGCCTGCACATGGGGGGTATCGGGGACCATCGTGAAGACGATGTCGGCCTTCTGCGCCACCTCGCGGCTGGAGCCGCAGGCCGTGGCGCCCTTGGCGAGGAGGTCTTCCGGGGCCGGGTTGATGTCGTAGACGAACAGGGTGTGGCCGGCGTCGGCCAGATGACCGGCCATGGGGCGGCCCATGATGCCGAGACCGATGAATCCAACGTTCATGGCTGTGTCCTCAAATCTTCTGTGTTCGGGCGGTCGAAATGGGGTGGGCGATCAGGTGGCGGCCATTAGGCGGCGGCCCTCAGGCAGCTACGGTCTCGCCGGGGGTGGCGGCGCGCATCCAGCCCAGCCCTTCGCTGGTCCCCTTGGCCGGCTTGTACTCGCAGCCGACCCAGCCGTCGTAGCCGATCCGGTCGAGCGCCGCGAAGACGAAGGGGTAGTTGATCTCGCCGGTGCCCGGTTCGTTGCGGCCCGGATTGTCGGCGATCTGGACATGCGCGATCTTCGGCAGCAGGCGCTGGATGGTCGGGACGAGATCGCCCTCCATGATCTGCATGTGATAGACGTCGTACTGGATGAAGAGGTTGTCGGAGCCGACGGCCTCGAGAATCCGTTCCGCCTGCGCGGTGTTGGTCAGGTAGAAGCCCGGAATGTCGCGGGTGTTGATCGGCTCGATCAGGAAACGGATGCCGGCCTGCTTCAGCGCCTTGGCGGCGAAGGACAGGTTGTCGACGAAGGTGCGCTCCAGCGCGTCCGCCGCCGCGCCCGCCGGGGCCTTGCCGGCGAGGCAGTTGATCTGCTTGCAGCCCAGCGCCGTGGCGTATTCGATGGCGCGGCCCACCCCGTCCTGGAACTCGCCCACGCGGTCCGGCAGGACGGCGATGCCGCGCTCGCCCGCGTCCCAATCGCCCGCCGGCAGGTTGTGCAGGACCTGGGTCAGCCGGTTGGCGGCCAGCCGCTCGGCCAGCGCGTCCTTCTCGAAGGCGTAGGGGAACAGATACTCGACGCCGGTGAAGCCGTCCTTCGCCGCCGCGGCGAAGCGGTCGAGGAAGGGCAACTCGTTGTAGAGCATCGTCAGGTTGGCGGCGAACTTGGGCATGTCTCTCTCCCGGATGGTCGTTTCGGGCTTGGCCGTTTGGCTCAGGATCGGAGGGTGATGGCGGAGGCGTCAACGCGACGGCCGCCTTTTTTCACCCTGCGGAACTGTGGATCTGGGGAGGCTGCTTGCCCCCTCCCTGACCCTCCCCCGCTCACGCAGGGGAGGGGATTTGAGTCCCTCCCCTGCGTGAGCGGGGGAGGGAGGGGACCCACGAAGTGGGGAGGGTGGGGGCAATCGGCTGCCGATCAGACCCGCACCAGCTCCGGCTCGTCCGCGGGCACGTCCAGCACGTCCTCGAACTCGGTGATGTTGTTGATCTCCGTGCCCATGGCGATGTTGGTGACGCGCTCCAGGATGACCTCGACGACCACCGGGACCTGGAACTCGTCCATCCACTGCTGCGCTTGCGCGAAGGCGGATTGCAGGTTGTCCGGGTCGGTGACGCGGATCGCCTTGCAGCCCAGCCCCTCGGCCACCGCGACGTGGTCCACGCCGTAGACGCCGATCTCCGGGGCGTTGATGTTCTCGAAGGAGAGCTGGACCTGGAAGTCCATCTGGAAGGCGCGCTGCGCCTGCCGGATCAGCCCGAGATAGCTGTTGTTCACCAGGACGTGGATGTAGGGCAGCTTGAACTGGGCGCCGACCGCCAGCTCCTCGATCAGGAACTGGAAGTCGTAGTCGCCGGACAGCGCGACGATCTTGCGCTTCGGATCGGCCACCCGCACGCCGAGCGCCGCCGGCAGGGTCCAGCCGAGCGGGCCGGCCTGGCCGCAGTTGATCCAATGGCGCGGCTTGTAGACGTGCAGGAACTGCGCGCCGGCGATCTGCGACAGGCCGATGGTCGAGACGTAGCAGACGTCCTCGCCGAAGGCGCTGTTCATCTCCTGATAGACGCGCTGCGGCTTGATCGGCACGTTGGCGAAGTCCGACTTGCGCAGCATGGAGCGCTTGCGGACCTGGCAGGTCTTCACCCACTCCGACCAGTCGCGCAGCTTGCCGGCGGCCTTCCATTCCTTCGCCACCTCGATGAAGAGGTCGAGCGCGGCCCCGGCGTCGGACACGATGCCCAGGTCCGGCGCGAAGACGCGGCCGATCTGGGTCGGCTCGATGTCCACATGCACGAACTTGCGGCCCTTGGTGTAGACGTCGACCGAGCCGGTGTGGCGATTGGCCCAGCGGTTGCCGATGCCCAGCACGAAGTCCGACGCCAGCATGGCGGCGTTGCCGTAGCGGTGGGCGGTCTGCAGGCCGACCATGCCGGCCATCAGCGGGTGATCGTCCGGAATGGCGCCCCAGGCCATCAGGGTCGGGATGACCGGCAGGCCGGCGACCTCGGCGAACTCGACCAGACGGTCGCTGGCGTCGGCGTTGATGATGCCGCCGCCGGCCACCAGCAGCGGACGCTCCGCCGCGTTCAGCATGGCCAGCGCCTTCTCCACCTGGGCGCGGGTCGCCGCCGGCTTGTAAGTGGGCAGCGGCTGGTAGGCGTCGGGATCGAACTCGATCTCGGCCATCTGCACGTCGATCGGCAGGTCGAGCAGCACCGGGCCGGGCCGGCCGGAGCGCATCAGGTGGAAGGCCTGCTGGAAGGCGTAGGGGACCTGCCCAGGCTCCAGCACGGTGACCGCCCACTTGGCGACCGGCTTGGCGATGGACGGGATGTCCACGGCCTGGAAATCCTCCTTGTGCAGGCGGGCGCGCGGCGCCTGGCCGGTGATGCACAGGATCGGAATGGAGTCGGCGGAGGCCGAGTAGAGGCCCGTGATCATGTCGGTGCCGGCGGGGCCGGAGGTGCCGATGCAGACGCCGATGTTGCCGGCCTTGGCGCGTGTGTAGCCCTCGGCCATATGGGACGCGCCCTCGACATGGCGCGCAAGAACGTGGCCGATGCGGCCGTTGCGTTGCAGCGCCGCGTAGAACGGATTGATGGCCGCTCCGGGGACGCCAAAGCAAACGGACACGCCTTCCTTTTCCAGGACGTGCACCGCCGCTTCAATCGCCATCATCCTAGCCATGGCTTGGTCTCCTCCCTCGCGTAACGGGTCGCTGTTGCGTTGGATTGAGCTTTCATCAGCGGGGCGGCTATTGGCAAAGTGTTGGCGAATCCTTTCCGCGTGATGGAAATCGCGCCGAACGGGGCAGTCCTTCACGGCGCTGCGGACAATTATGCTGCACTTGCACAGTCCCGATGGCGCTGTCATCGTGAGCGGATGATGGCGATCCCGAGTCCCCGCCTGTTGGCGATCACGGACCGGCGGCAGGCGGCGCAGCCCTTGCCGGATCTGGCGGCGCGTCTGTTCGCCGGCGGGTTGCGCTGGCTGTCGCTGCGCGAGAAGGATCTCGACGACTCCCGGCAGATCGCCTTGGCCCACGCGCTGGTCGAGCGGGCGCGGCCCTGGGGAGCGGTGGTCACGCTGCACGGCGATCCGGACCTGGCGCTGGCCGCGGGGACGGACGGGGTGCATCTGCCGGAAGGAGCCGATGTGGCGGCGGCGCGGCGGCGGCTCGGCCCCGGCGCGCTGGTCGGGCTTTCGACCCACGACGCGGAAGGGATTCGGCGGGCCGTCGCGGGCGGGGCGGACTACGTCACGCTGTCGCCCATCTTTCCGTCGCCGAGCAAGCCGGGCTACGGCCCGCCGCTCGGGGTTGAGGGGCTGAGACGCTTGGCCGCGGAGGCTCCGCTGCCGATCATCGCGCTCGGCGGCGTGGAGTCGGGCAACATTGGAGGCTGTCTGGCCGCGGGAGCGGCCGGAGTGGCGGTCATGGGAACGGTGATGCGGACACCGGACCGCCTGTCCGACCTGCTCAAGGCCTTGAAAGCCGGACAACCGTAAGGACAAGAGGCAGGCGGGGGCGCCCAATCTTTATCGTGGTTCTGGACTTTTCAGCCCGAAATGTGCATCTGGTATCTCATATACGAAAACGATGCGATGCCTTTCGCACGACCGGGCCGGCGCACAGTGGGGTGTTTCCGGACGGCCAGCATTGAGGAACGGTGCCGACCATGAACCCTCCGCCGATCAACGTCCAGCCGCTCGACACCGGAACGACCTTCCGCAGCCAAGCGTACCATGCGTTGAAGCAAGCCATCTCGCAAATGGACATTTACGACCATAACGACGAGATCCGGCTTGAGGAGCGGCAGCTCAGCGAGTTGCTGGGCGTCAGCCGGACGCCGATCCGCGAGGCGCTGACCCTGCTGGAGCAGGAGGGGTTCATCCGCCTCCAGCCGCGCCGGGGCATCTTCGTCATCCGCAAGACCAAGGCCGAGATCGTCGAGATGATCCAGGTCTGGGCGGCGCTGGAGAGCATGGCCGGGCGCATGGTCGCGACGCAGGCCACCGACGAGGACATCCGCACCCTGTGGGACCTGTTCCGCAACTTCGAGATGCGGAACCCCAAGGAGCATGTCAACGAATACTCCGACGCCAACATCGCCTTCCACAAGAGCATCATCCGGCTCAGCGGGTCCAAGCTGATCCAGGAGATGACCGACAACCTGTTCATCCACATCCGCGCCATCCGCAAGCTGACCATCGGCCAGGACAACCGGGCGGAGCGGTCGATCAACGACCACAAGGAAATCATCAAGGCCCTGGAGCGCCGCGACGTCGATCAGGCCGAACACCTGATCCGCGACCACACGCTGGGTCTGGCGGCGCACGTCGAGAAGCATTGCGATTTCCTGGAGTGAGGGGCGATTTCCTGGAGTGAGGGTGCCCCGCCCCCGGTGAGGGGGGAAGGGCACGCAGGGGTGGTCAGGCCGGCTCGTGGAGCTGTGCGGTCGTCACGCTGTTCAGACCGTTCGCGGTGATCGTGACCACGCGCAGGCTGTTGGTGGTGCCGGGCGTTCCGAAGGGGACGCCCGCCGTCACGATCAGCGACTGGCCGGGGGCGCCGATGCCCTCCTGGGCGGCGACGAGGCTGGCCCGCTCGACCATTTCCGCGAAGTTCGCCACGTCGGCGGTCCAGACGGGGTGCACGCCCCAGGCCAGCGACAGCAGGCGGGCGGTGCCGCGTTCGGCGCTGAGGCCGAGGATCGGCACGGTCGGCCGCTCGCGCGAGGCGCGCCGCGCGGTGGAGCCGGTGCTGGTGAAGGTGGCGATGCCGGCGGCCGAGATGGTCTCGGCGATCTGGCGGGCCGCGGCGGACAGGGCGTCCGGGGTGGTCGCCTCCGGGCTCGGATGCTCGGAGTCCATGATGCGGCGGTAGAGGGGATCGCGCTCGACCCGGCGGATGATGCGGTCCATCATCGCCACGGCCTCCACCGGGTGCTTGCCCGACGCCGATTCCGCCGACAGCATCACGGCGTCCGACCCGTCATAGACGGCGGTCGCCACGTCCGACGCCTCGGCGCGCGTCGGCGTCGGCTCGGTGATCATGGATTCCAGCATCTGGGTGGCGACGATCACCGGCTTGCCGGCGGCGCGGCTCAGGCGGATCATCCGCTTCTGCAGGCCGGGCACGTCCTCCGGCGGCAGCTCCACGCCCAGGTCGCCGCGGGCCACCATCACCGCGTCCGACAGGGCGATGATCTCCTCCAGCCGGGGCAGGGCGGCCGGCTTCTCCACCTTGGTCATGATGTGGGCGCGGTCGCCGATCAGGGCGCGCGCCTCCAGGATGTCCTCGGGCCGCTGCACGAAGCTGAGGCCGATCCAGTCCACGCCCAGCGTCAGGCCGAACTGCAGGTCGCTGCGGTCCTTCTCCGACAGGGCGCTGAGGGCCAGCGTGGTGCCGGGGACGTTCATGCCCTTGCGGTCGGACAGGGTGCCGCCGACCATGACCTCGGTCTCGGCGTGGTCGGGGCCGCAGCTCAGCACGCGCAGGCGCATCCGTCCGTCGTTCAGCAGAAGCTCGTGACCCGGCTCCAGGCTGGCGAAGATCTCCGGATGCGGGACGCAGACGCGGCTGCGGTCGCCGGGGGTCGGGTCGAGGTCGAGGCGGAAGCGGTCGCCGCCGGCCAGGATCACCGCCACTTCCTTGAAGGTGCCGACGCGCAGCTTCGGACCCTGAAGATCGAGAAGCACGCCGATGGGGCGCCCGACCGTCTCCTCGACCGCGCGGATCTGGCGGTAGCGTTCGGCGTGGTCGCGCTGCGTGCCGTGGCTGGCGTTCAGGCGGAAGACATCCACGCCGGCCTCGGCGAGGGCGAAGATCTGGCTGTAGGTCGAGCTGGCCGGCCCCAGAGTGGCGACGATCTTGGTGCTGCGGTTGCGCTGCATGGCGCGGGCCTCCTGAGAGGGCGATGACTTGACAATGACTGGGTGGTGCTTGGGGTGATGCTGCGACCGGGGCGGGGCGGGGGTCAAACCGCCGCTATGGCTTTTCCACATAGCGGGAAGTCACACGGTTGGTTTGACCGGGGGTGAGCCCTGGGCGGACACTGGACGCCCGCGACCAGACAGGACGATGCCATGAACACGCCTGCCATCAACACGCCTGTCGAGCCGCTTTCCGCCGCCGGCCTGATCCTTCTGCGCGACAGCGTGGATGGGCTGGAGGTCTTCATGATCCAGCGCCACCGCGACCTTCGCTTCGCGCCCGGCGCCACGGTGTTTCCCGGCGGACGGCTGGACGCGGAGGACAGCGAGCTGCCCTGGCGGGAGCTGTCGCTGCCGCTGACCGACGACATGCCGCAGCGGATGGCCGCGATCCGCGAGGCGTTCGAGGAATGCGGGCTGCTGATGACCGGCGGCACGGTGGACGCCGCCCTTCTCGACGGGCTGCGCAACGCGTCGGGCAGAACCTTCCTCGACCGGCTGCTGGCGGCGGGGCTGGAGCCGGACGTGGCGGCGCTGGTGCCCTTCGCCCGCTGGGTCACGCCGGAGAGCGTGTGGCGGCGCTACGACACCCTGTTCTTCCTCGCCAAGGCGCCGCCGCGCCAGACCGCCGTGGTCGACGGGGTGGAGGCGGTCGCCGGATTCTGGGGCACGCCGCGGGCCATCCTGGCCGAGGCGGAGGCGGAGCGGCTGTCGCTGGTCTTCGCCACCCGCATGACCCTGCTGCGTCTGGCCGGCTGCCGCACGGTCCGCCACGCTATGGAGGAGGCCGCGCGCTTCCATCCCCTGACGCCCATCCTGCCCCGTCCCGCCGACACCCCCGAGGGGCCGGCGCTGTGCATCCCGGACGGGCTCGGCTATCCCCTGACGCAGGTCCCGCTGGAGCAAGCGCGGCTGGGCTGACCGCCTGAGATCGCCGCGCATTTCCAACCAGAATTTCCGGGCAACAATTCGCCTAAAATTCCGCTATGCGGAATTTCCCGTGCCTTTTTTCGCCGCCGAAGCGTTATCGTCGCAAATGCGACTATTTGTGCATTGCACTCAGTTCGTAAAGTGGCAATATGAGGAAATAAGATATCGGTTTGACCGGAGAAATTTTCCGTTCATGTCCACAAGGTGCCTGAACACCACGCCGACGCGAGGATAGGTCCATGCTCCACCAGTCCATCATCCAAGGCTCCACCGACACCAGCGGCGCCATCGCCGTCGGTGCCGCCGTGGTTGCCGGGCACGCGGCGCTGCCGGCGGCCGGTGGACAGGTGGCCGGTGGACCGCGCTGGGTCTACGCCTTCGGCGGCGGCGGTGCGGAAGGGCACGGCGGCATGCTGGCGGAGCTGGGCGGCAAGGGCGCCGGGCTGGCCGAGATGGCGCGGCTGGGTGTGCCGGTGCCGCCGGGCTTCACCATCGTGGCGGAGGCCAGCCGCCGGCACCGCGCCGGGCAGGGCGGCTTTCCCGCCGGGCTGACCGCCCAGGTCGAGGAGGCGCTGACCCGGCTGGAAAGCGTTGCGGGCGCGCGCTTCGGCGGGTCGGAGACTCCGTTGCTGGTGTCCGTGCGGTCAGGAGCGCGGGCGTCGATGCCCGGCATGATGGACACGATCCTGAATCTCGGCCTGACCGACGCGACGGTGAAGGGGCTGGCCGCGCGCAGCGGCGACGCCCGCTTCGCCTACGACTGCTACCGTAGGCTGATCCAGACCTACGGCACGGTGGTGCAGGGGGTGGGCGCCCACGTCTTCGACGCGGCGCTGGAGGCCCACAAGGAGGCGCGCGGGCTGACCCGCGACGCCGACCTGACCGCCGCCGACTGGCGCGCCGTGGCCGCCGCCTACCGCGACGTGATCGAGCGCGAGGCGGGGGAGCCCTTCCCGCAGGACGCGCGGACCCAACTCTTCGCCGCCATCGGGGCCATTTTCCGCTCCTGGAGCAACGCCCGCGCCGTGGCCTTCCGGGCGGTGCACGGCATTCCCGACGATTGGGGCACCGCGGCGACCGTGCAGGCGATGGTGTTCGGCAACCGCGGCGGCGCTTCCGGCACCGGCGTCGCCCACAGCCGCGACCCGTCCACCGGCGAGGCCGCGCTGTGCGGCGAGTTCCTGGCCGACGCCCAAGGCGAGGACATCGTGTCGGGACTGCGCACCCCGGGGCCGCTGGCCGGTACCGACGCCTCCCTGGAGGCGGTCGCCCCCGAGGCCTTCGCCGAGCTTGGCCGCATCGCCGACCGTCTGGAGCGCCATTTCGGCGACATGCAGGAGATCGAATTCACCGTCCAGCAGGGGCGCCTGTTCATCCTCCAGTCACGCGCCGGCAAGCGGACGCCGGAAGCCGGGGTGCGCATCGCCACGGAGATGGCGCAGGCCGGCATCATCTCGCGGGACGAGGCGGTGCGGCGCGCCGACCTGCCGGCGCTGGCGGACAGCCTGCGCCCCATCCCCGACCCCGACGCCCCCCGCGAGGTGATCGCCCGCGGCCTGCCGGCCTCCTCCGGCGCCGCCACGGGTGTGCTGGTCTTCACGTCGGACGAGGCGGTCCGGCTGGCGGCGGAGGGCGTGGCGGTGGTGCTGTGCCGTCCGGAAACCTCTCCCCACGACGTGCACGGCATGCAGGCGGCCTGCGCGGTGGTGACCGCCCGCGGCGGAGCGACCAGCCACGCCGCCACCGTCGCCCGCGCCATGGGGCTGCCCTGCGTCACCGGAGCGCGCATGCTGCGCGTCGATCCGGCGGCCGGCGTGATGACCGTGGGCGACCTGACCGTCCGGGCGGGGGAGATCATCACCGTGGACGGCGGGGCGGGCCATGTGATCCTGGGCAGCGTGCCGATGATCCGCCCCGAGCCGCCGGAAGCCGTGGCTCTGCTGCTGCGCTGGGCCGGGGGCGCCGGCGAATGACGGGGCGAGTGATGGTTTGAGGCCATGAGGAAAGGCCCGCCGTCCGATGGGACGACGGGCCTTTTGGCTGGGGCCTTTTCGCTTCCGCCGGGCCTTGGTCAGTGGGCGTAGACCGGGGTTTCCTGCGCCGGGGGCTGGGTGTGGGCGACCATCTCGGTAAGCTGGAGCTTGGTGAAGTCGCGGGCGCTGACGACGCCGACCAGCGTGGAGCCGTCGAGCACCGGCAGGTGCCGGATGTGGTGGCGGTCCATCAGCTCAAGCGCGTGGACGAGGCTGTCGTCGGGCGAGCAGGTCTGCGGTGCGCGCGACATCAGCATGAAGACCGGCGTCTTCAGGACCGACGCGCCGCGCTCCAGCAGCGCGTAGACGACGTCGCGTTCCGACAGCATGCCGGCCACGGCGTTGCCCTCGGTCCGGCAGACATCCTTGACCACCAGGGCGCTGATGTTCTCCGACTTCATCAGCCGGATCGCCTCCTCGATGGTTTCGCCGGAGCGCACGGTGACGACGCGGGATTCCTTGGTCCGAAGAATGTCGGCGACTTTCATGGCGAGCCCTCCACCAGACAGCGGGTTGCGTAAGCGCGCCCTGCACGGAAACCCCCGCGGGGGGCCGGAGCTTGACCGGTGGAACCGCGTCGGACCGGTCGAAGGCCGTCGGCGGCACCTGGGCATCGGGCAGTGGCAGGCGATGGATATTTGGTATACCAGATGCCACGGCGCGTCAATGGCTAATATAGCAAACAATCAGCGAAATCGCATTTTCGCGCGACGGCATCGTTGAATCGCGCGGCCACAGCCGAGGCGTTCACCGGCCCCCCTATGGCGTTTGTCAGGGTGCCCACAACGCTTGATGGTATGCCAAATACATGGGTTGGCTGATGGTGGGGGTGCGATGCTTGCCATGGTGCTGCTGATGGTCGCCGCGTTCGCGTCGGGCGTTCTCAACGCCGTCGCCGGTGGCGGGGCCTTCATCACATTCCCGGCGCTGCTGTTCGCCGGGGTGCCGCCGGTCAGCGCCAACGTGTCGAGCACGGTCGCCCTGTTCCCCGGCCAGATGGCCAGCGCCTGGGCCTACCGCAACGAGATCCGCGGCGTGACGGAGGTCAGCGTCACCGCCTTCTCCATTGTCAGCCTCGTCGGCGGGGTGGTCGGGGCGATCCTTTTGCTGACCACGCCGGACCGCGCCTTCGCCGGGCTGGTGCCCTGGCTGCTGCTGTTCGCGACGGCGGTCTTCGCGGTCGGCAGCTTCATGCCGGCGCTGGCCGCCCGGCTGCGGCTGAACGGTCGCTCGGTTCTGGTCGTGCAGTTCGTCATCGCCATCTACGGCGGCTATTTCGGCGGCGGGATCGGCTTCCTGATGCTGGCGGCGCTGACCCTGTTCGGCCTGCGGGACATCCATGCCATGAACGGGCTGCGCATCCTGCTGGCCGCGCTGATGAACGGCGCGGCGGTGGCGGCCTTCTGCCTGTCCGACGCGGTGTCCTGGCCGGAAACCGTCGTCATGGCGGTGTCGGCCATCGCCGGCGGCTATGCCGGCGCCCACGCGGCAAAGCGGGTCAGCCGCGACGTGATGAAGTGGGTGGTGGTGTCGATCGGCGTGGGGCTGACCCTGTACTTCTTCATCAGGGGGGCCGGAGCCTGAGGGCGCCCCACGCCGGCTCTTGTCAGGGCTGGCCTGGGACGGTGCCGGGAACGTTGATCGGGCGCAGCCCCTTGGCGTAGCTCTTCCACCGCTGCTGGTAGACGGCGGCGGGGGCGCGCATGCGCTCCACATCCTCGTCCGACAGCGTGCGCACCACCTTGCCCGGCGCGCCGAGCACCAGCGAGCGGTCGGGGATCTCCTTGCCCTCGGCGATGAAGGCGTGGGCGCCGATCAGACAGTCGCGGCCGATGCGCGCGCCGTTGAGCACCGTGGCGCCGATGCCGATCAGGCTGCCGTCGCCGACGGTGCAGCCATGCACCATCGCCAGATGGCCGATGGTCACGTTCCTGCCGATGAGCAGAGGGAAGCCGGGATCGACGTGGAGGACGGCGTTGTCCTGGACGTTGCTGCCGGCGCCGATGTGGATGCGCTCCTCCTCGGCGCGCATGACCGCGCCCCACCAGACGGACACGTCCTCCTCCAGCAGGATGTCGCCGACGACGGTGGCGCTGGGGGCCACCCAGCAGTGGGGCGACAGTTGCGGGACCTTGTCGTTGAAGGCGTAGATCACCCGTTCCTCCTTCATTCTTCGCTTGGGCCTTCGTATCGGCATCCTACCGCGGAACAGACCGGCGGCGTGAGAATGCTGCACTGCGCTATACCCATAAGAAAATTACGTGATAGGATGGGCGCGCCTGGTTCCCGACCCGTGTGAGGACTCCCATGCCGCTCTACTCCTACCGCTGCACCGCCTGCGCCCACGACTTCGAAGCGCTGGTGCGCTCGTCGGACACGCCCGTCTGCGCCTCCTGCGGGTCGGCGGCGCTGGAGCGCAAGGTGGCGCGCATCGCGCCGGACACCAAGGCCGACAAGTTCCTGAACACCGCCCGCCGCGCCGCCGCCGCGGAGGGCCACTTCAGCAACTACAGCAAGGCGGAACGCTCGCGCATTTAGCGCGGCGCTCACGTCCCGTCCGGTATCCCGTACTTGCGCAGCTTGTTCGCGATCATCGTGTGCGAGGTGTGGAGGCGGGCGGCCAGCTTGCGGCTGGACGGGTAGCGCGGGTAGAGGCGGCGCAGCAGGCCGCGCTCGAACGCCGCCGCCGCCTCGTCCCAACTGGACGGCTCGGCGGGCTCGCCGCCGGTTTCGGCGTCCATGCGCGCTCCGGCCAGTTCCAGGTCGGCGGCGTCGAGATAGGCACCGTCGCTCATCGTCACGGCGCGGAAGATGACGTTCTCCAACTGGCGGACGTTGCCTGGCCAGGGGTTGGCGAGCAGGGCGGCGCTGGCCGCGACGGTCAGGCGGCAGGGCGGGCGGCGGGCCTGGGCGCAGGCGCGGGCGATGAAGTGCCGGGCGAGCAGAAGGATGTCGTCGCCGCGCTCGCGCAGCGCCGGGACCTGGAGCGACAGCACGTTCAGCCGGTAGAACAGGTCTTCGCGGAAGCTGTGCTCGGCGACCATGGCGTCGAGGTCGCGGTGGGTGGCGCTGACCACGCGGACGTCCACCGTCTGCTCGCGGTCGCCGCCGACGCGGCGGAAGCGCCCGTCGTTCAGGAACCGCAGCAGCTTGGCCTGGAGGTAGGGCGACATCTCCCCGATCTCGTCGAGGAAGACGGTGCCGCCGTGGGCGAGTTCCAGCAGACCGGGCTTGCCGCCGCGCTGCGCCCCGGTGAAGGAGCCGGGGGCGTAGCCGAACAGCTCGCTTTCCGCCAGATTCTCCGGCACGGCGGCGCAGTTCAGCGCCAGGAAGGGCTTGTCGCGGCGCGGGCTGGCGCGGTGGCAGGCGTGGGCGATCAGCTCCTTGCCGGTGCCCGTCTCGCCCAGGATCAGCAGCGGCGCGTCCACCGCCGCGACCCGCGCCGCCCGCGCCTTCAGCGCGCGGACCGGGGCGGAGTCGCCGAGGATGCGGTCGAAGCCCCCCTCGTCGAAGTTTTGCAGCGCATTCAGCCGTTCGCCCAGCCGGCTCGGCGCGAAGAGGGTGACCACCCCACCGGCCGGCCGTCCGTCCTCCACGATGGGGGTGGCGTCCAGCAGGAAGGGCTGGCCGTTCAGCGTCACCTCCTGCCCGGCGGCGAGGCGGAATCCGTTGTCCACCAGCAGGTCGGACAGCTCGGCATCGCCGAACAACCGTCCGAAGTCGGCGCCGGTCAGGGCGGCCTCGCTGCGCCCGGCGACCGTCGCGGCGGCGGCGTTCGCCACCACGATGCGTCCTGCGCGGTCCACCGCCAGAACCGGGTCGGGCAGGGCGGCCAGCAGGGCGTCCAAATGCAGCCGTCGCCGTGTGCCGGGCAGAATGTCGATGGGGGTGACGGATTCCACGCCGAGCACGGCGCGCAGCGCGGCGTCGAGCGCCCCGAAGCCCGGCACGTCCAGTTCCGGCGCGTCGATGTGGATGTGCGGCGGGTCCACCTCCACCGCCACGACGTTCAAGCGCCGCTTGGCGAGAACGGCCAGGACCTCATGGGCGATGCCGACCCGGTCGGCGAACAGGACGTCGATGCGCATGGCTCTCCCCGGTGGTGGGGTGAGTGTACCACGATGGGCGCATCTGTAAACATCCGTGTACGCCGTAACGATTTCTGTACAGATAAAGCAATCATCTGTTTTTAAAGGGATTATTATGCGTCCAAGGAGCGCATCGCGAATCGCGTGTAACGATTTATGTACGGCTTCGTCCGGCGCGCAACCGTCCGCCCCAGCGTTTCCGCGAGTTCCGGCACTTGGCATCGCGTTTGCCAATGGGATGCGAACAAATCCGTGATCTCGGGAGCCTTCACATGCGCGTCATCGTCCTCGGCAGCGGCGTCATCGGCGTTTCCACCGCGTATTTCCTGGCGAAGGCCGGGCACGAGGTCACGGTGGTGGACCGGCAGCCCGGCCCGGCGCTGGAGACCAGCTACGCCAACGCGGGCGAGGTGTCGCCGGGCTATTCCGCCCCCTGGGCGGCGCCGGGCCTGATGGCGAAGGCGGTGAAGTGGATGCTGATGAAGCATTCCCCGCTGGTGATCCGGCCCAAGATGGACCCGGCCATGTGGTCCTGGTGCCTGAAGCTTCTGGCCAACGCCAACGAGCGCTCCTACGAGATCAACAAGGGCCGCATGGTCCGGCTGGCCGAATACAGCCGCGACTGCCTGCGCGCCCTGCGCGACGAGACCGGCATCCGCTACGACGAGCGCGCCAAGGGCACGCTCCAGGTCTTCCGCACGCAGAAGCAGGTGGACGCCGCCGCCACCGACATGGCCGTCCTCGACCGCTTCAAGGTGCCCTACAGCCTGCTGGATGTGGAGGGCTGCGCGGCCGTTGAACCGGCGCTGCGGCTGGTCAAGGAGAAGATCGTGGGCGGCCTGCTGCTGCCCGGCGACGAGACGGGCGACTGCTTCCGCTTCACCAACGCGCTGGCCGCGCTGGCGACGGAGATGGGGGTGGAGTTCCGCTACAACACCGCCATCCGCAAGCTGGAGAGCGACGGGCGCCGCGTCACCGGTGTGGTGACCGACGCCGGCACGCTGACCGCCGACTCCTACGTCGTGGCCATGGGCAGCTATTCCCCGATGCTGGTGAAGCCGTTCGGGCTGGACCTGCCGGTCTATCCGGTGAAGGGCTATTCGCTGACTCTGCCCATCGTCGATCCGGCGGGCGCCCCGGAATCCACGGTGATGGACGAGACGCACAAGATCGCGGTGACCCGCCTCGGCGACCGCATCCGCGTCGGCGGCACGGCGGAACTGACCGGTTTCGACCTGACGCTGCGTCCGGGCCGCCGCGGTCCGCTCGACCATGTGGTGAGCGACCTGTTCCCGACGGGCGGCGACCTGTCGAAGGCGGAGTTCTGGACCGGCCTGCGGCCCAACACGCCGGACGGAACCCCGATCGTCGGCCAGACCCCGGTGCGCAACCTGTTCCTGAACACCGGCCACGGCACGCTGGGCTGGACGATGGCTGCGGGCTCGGGCCGGGTGGTCGCCGACGTGGTCGGCGGGCGTCAGACGGAGATCGACATGGACGGTCTGACCGTGGCCCGTTACGGCCGGTCCGCCGCCGCGACCGGCCGCCCCACGGTGGGCGGCGTGGCCCGCCCGGCGGCCCGATAAGCGCTGTCCCGAGCGTGGCTCACTCCTGACGCGCCTGGGCCCCCTGGTTCAGGCGCGCCGTGTTGAACTCCTTCATGCGCGCCGCGTCGAAGGAGCCGAGCGCCTTCACCTGCTCCGGCGTCGCCTGCAGCGTGACGGAGGTTAGGCCCGGTTCGAGCGCCGCCGCTTTCCAGGCGACGGCGTAGGGGCCTTCACCCTCCGGCTCGGGCGTGACCACGACGGCCTTGAGCGCGCCGTTGCGGTCGAACACTAGATCCTCCACCGTGCCGAAGAAGCCGGCCTCGGTCGCGTCGCCCGCCGTGTTCGCCGGCTGGCCGATCAGGGCGGAGACCCGCCAGTCGCCGGGGCGGCTGGCCGCCTGCTGCTGGCGGCGGATCAGGTCCAGCGTGTCGGGGCCGGTGACCGGATAGGCCAGCACGCCGTCCACCGATCCGGGCATCAGCTGGTGCCAGGGCACGGTGAAGCGCGCCTCGCCGACGTCCAGCATGCCGCTCGCCTCGATCACCGCGCTTTCCAGCCGCCCGTCCGGGCCGACGACGAGATCCACCACCTGCCCAAGCTCCTCGCCGAGCAGTCCCTCGACATCCGTCCCGACGATCACGCCGGCCCGCCAGCCCTGGTAGAGCCGGGGGTAGGACGCTTCCGTGGTTCGCGCGGCGTCCGCGGCTTGGACAGGTTGAGGAACGCCCAAAGTCAGGGACGTGGCGATGGCGAACGCGGCGAGGATGCCCGCCGAAGTGCCGCTGTAACGCATGGGTCTGTGCTCCCGATTGTGACGCGCGGTCCGTCAAAGGGAACATGGGAGGTGCGTGGCGGTTCCGGAGGGAACTCCCCAGAGGTACGCCGGTTGCTGACCGGACAGGCCAACCGAGGAGGTGACCCCATGGCAGGAAAACTTGAGAAGAAGACCGTCGCGGTTCTGGCGACCGACGGCTTCGAGCAGGTCGAATTGACCGAACCGGTGAAGGCGCTGCGCAACGAAGGCGCCGAGGTGCGGATCGTGGCGCCTCAGGGCGGCCAGATCCAGGGCTGGAACCACCACGACAAGGCCGACCGGGTGGATGTGGACGTCACGCTCGATCAGGCGGATCCCGGCAGCTTCGACGCGCTGGTTCTGCCGGGCGGAGTCATCAACCCCGACACGCTGAGGCTGGAGCCCAAGGCCATCGATTTCGTGCGCAGCTTCGTCCAGTCGGGCAAGCCCATCGCCGCGATTTGTCACGGCCCCTGGACGCTGATCGACGCGGGCGGCGCCAAGGGCAAGCGGATGACCTCCTGGCCGTCGCTGAAGGCCGATCTCGGCAACGCCGGAGCGAAATGGGAGGACAGTGAGGTGGTCACCGATCAAGGGCTGGTGACCTCGCGCAAGCCGGACGACCTGCCGGCCTTCTGCCGCAAGATGGTGGAGGAGTTCGCCGAGGGCCGCCATGGCGGCCACCGCCACGCGGCGGAGTGACGATCCACCGTCCCCTCTCCCCTGTGCCGGGAGAGGGGACAAACTCTTTAGACGGACGCCAGCGGCGACAGACCGTTTTGGATCGCCCACACCGCGGCTTGCGTGCGGTTCTGGGCGTTGATCTTCCTCATCACGTTCTTGAAATGCATCTTCACGGTCGATTCCGTGATGTGCAGGTTGCGCGCGATGGCTTTGTTCGACTGCCCGGCGAGCAGACAGCGCAGAATCTGGACTTCGCGCTTCGACAACTCGTTGTTGGCGGGCTGGGCGCGCTCCGGCTGCGGACGCTCGCTGTTGGCGTTGGCGATCAGCAGGCTGGCGACGTGGGTCGGATAGACCACCTCGCCCAGCATCACCAGCTGCAGGGCGCGCAGCAGGGATTCGCTCGACATCGACTTGTTCAGATAGGCGTCGGCGCCCGCCTTCAGCGACAACGACAGAGTGCGGTCGGCGATGGCGTCGGCCAGCACGGCGATGCGCGCGCTCGTCGCGGCGCGCAGGCGCTTCACCCCGCCGGCCTCGTCGTTCGTCGCGTCCCCCAGGGCCACCACGATCAGGTCGGGCTGCACGCCCTGCGCAATGGCCGCCTCGGCATCCTCCACCGTTGTGGCGTGGTGGCTCACGCGGAAGGGACCGCCGCTGATGAGCGTTCCCAGGGCCGCCGAAAACAACCGGTCATGGTCCACGAGCATGACGTTCCAGGTTCTCATCGAAACTCCTCCACGACGCCACCCGTGACGAGCAGCGCACAACGCCAATCGTTGTCCGTTTCGCCTGGGAAAAGGGAAAAAAGCCGCCTTTATTGTATCGAAAAAGCGTGCTTTACGCTGGTTGTCCCGATGATTTATACGGATGGTCAGGGAGCGGCGCAAGATGCTTGGAAGAAGCTCGATACGAATGAATCATAAATGGCTTCTAAGCGATAGAAATTCGCACGGCGCTGCTTCTGCAAAGTCCAAAAGAGGTATCTTTATACTTTTCCGCTGGACAGAAAGCCGAGCTGGATTGGGGCGTTTTTGTTTTCCAAGTCGGCTTTCGGCGGCTTGATGGGGTAGCAAAGCAATGGAAGTTCAGCTGCAGACGCGCGGCAAGGAGCGGTCGGTGGCCGGCAGGGCGCAAAAGTTTCTGGTGGTGGACGACCACCCCCTGGTCCGGCACGGCTTCGCCCTCTCGGTGGGGGAGATCCACCCGGACGCGCAGGTGCTGGAGGCTGGCTCGCTGGATGAGGCGATGGCCATCGCCGACCGCACGCCGGATCTGACGCTGGTCCTGTTCGACCTCAACCTGGGCGACCGCACCGGGCGCGACGGGGTGCGCCGCATGGTCGAGGTGCTGGGGAACCGCCCGCTTCTGGTCATCTCCGGGTCGGACGAGGTCGCGGACATCGTGGACAGCGTCCGGTTGGGGGCCAGGGGCTACATTCTGAAGACCAGTTCCACCGCGGTGCTGGAGCACGCGATCTCCCTGGCGCTGACCGGGGAGACGTTCCTGCCGCTGCCGCGCGCCGTCCTGTCCGGCAACGTCGCGACCGAGGCCGCGCGCCCCTCGGGCCAGATTCTCGACCGGCTGACCGACCGGCAGCGCGACGTGTTCCAGCTTCTGCTGGCCGGTCACTCCAACAAGGAGATCGCGCGGGAGCTGGGCGTGCTGGAAGGCACCGTGAAGGTTCATGTGCGGGCCATCATGCAGAAGCTGGGCGTGCGCAACCGCACCCAGGTCGCCGTCGTGGCCGCCCGCAGCGGATGCTTCCCCGAGGACGCCTGACTCCCTCCGGCGCCGTTTATCCATCCGAACCATGCCTTTATGGCTAGACGGCCGGCCCGCCATTGCGGCCTGCCGCGGCTTTCCGGCACTATGACGGAAACGCCCGACAGGAGGGACAATGACGGGCTCTGTGCGTTTCGTGCTCGGCGGACGGGTGGTGGAGGTGCGGGACGCCGATCCCACCACCACGGTGCTGAACTGGCTGCGCGCCAACGGGCGCCCCGGTTCCAAGGAGGGCTGCGCCGAGGGGGATTGCGGCGCCTGCACGGTGGTGCTGGGCGATCTCACCACGGACGGGCGCGTTCGCTACCGCGCCGTCAACGCCTGCATCCTCTTCCTGCCGATGATCGATGGCAAGCTGCTGCTGACCGTCGAGGATCTGGCCGGCGAGGACGGGCAACTGCACCCCGTCCAGGCGGCGATGGTGGACAAGCACGCCTCGCAATGCGGCTTCTGCACCCCCGGATTCGTAATGGCGCTGTTCGCGCTCCACCATGTCGGACGCGTCGCGTCCGGCGGCCTGACCGACGGGGCCATCCACGACGCGCTGGCCGGCAACCTGTGCCGCTGCACCGGCTACCGCCCGATCCTCGACGCCGCCCGGACCATGGCGGCGGAGCGGAGCGACGACCGCTTCGACCGGGCGGAGGAGGGCATCGCCACCCTGCTGCGCTCCATCCAGCGCGATGGGGCGCTGACCGTCACCCGGGGCAGCGCCAGCTTCCACGCGCCGCGGAGCGTCGAGGAGCTGGCGTCGGTGTGCGCCGCGCATCCGAACGCCACGCTGGTCGCCGGGGCGACCGACGTCGGGCTGTGGGTGACCAAGCAGGGCCGCAGCCTGCCCACGCTGATCCACCTCGCCCAGGTGCGGGAACTCCACCGGATCGACGAGGGGGCCGAGGCGCTGGAGATCGGCGCGGCGGTGACCTACACCGACCTGCTGCCGGTTCTGGAGCGCCGCCTGCCCGAGCTGGCCGCTCTGGTCACCCGCATCGGCGCGGCGCAGGTGCGCAATTCCGGCACGCTGGGCGGCAACATCGCCAACGGCTCGCCCATCGGGGACAGCATGCCGGCCCTGCTGGCGCTCGGCGCTTCGCTGGTGCTGAACCGGGGCGGGGTGCGGCGGGAACTGCCGCTGGATGGCTTCTACCACGGCTACCGCAGGAACGACCTGAAACCGGGCGAGTTCGTCGAGCGCATCCGCATTCCCCTGCCGCGAGAGGGCCAGCGCTTCGCCACCTGGAAGGTGTCCAAGCGGCGGGACCAGGACATCTCCGCCGTCTGCGCCGCCTTCCTGCTGACGCTGGACGGGGAGGGGCGGGTGGCCGGGCTGCGCGCCGGCTACGGCGGCATGGCGGCGACCCCGGCCCGCGCCCCGGCGCTGGAGGCGGCGCTGGCCGGGCAGCCCTGGACGGCGGACGCCGTGGCGGCGGCCCTGCCGGCGCTCGACGGCGACTTCCGCCCCATGACCGACATGCGGGCCAGCGACCGCTACCGGGCGCTGGTGGCGAAGAACCTGCTGATGCGCTTCCTTCTTCACACCACCGGGGCCGAGTTGCCCTCCCTGGAGGCCGTGCATGGCTGACGGCGGCACCATCCAACCGATCCGCGGTGGCGTCCACCGGGGCATCGAGCATGAAAGCGCCCGCAAGCATGTGATGGGCGCCGCGGCCTACACCGACGACATTCCGGAACTGCCCGGCACGCTGCACGTCGCGGTGCGGCTGTCCGAGCGGGCGCACGCGCGCATCCTGGGCATGGACTTGGCGCGGGCGAAGCAGGCGCCGGGCGTCCACGCGGTCCTCACCTACGCCGACGCTCCGGGGGACGGCGACATCGGCACCATCCAGCGCGGCGATCCCATCCTGGCCGACGATGTGGTGACCTACGCCGGGCAGGCGGTGGTCGCCGTGGCGGCGGAAACGCTGCTGCAGGCCCGCGCCGCCGCCCGGCTGGTGGAGATTTATTATGAGGACTTGCCGGCGGTGCTGACCGCCGAGGCGGCGCTGGACAAGGGCAGCTTCGTCTCGCCGCCGCTGACCTTCCGGCGCGGCGACGCGGCGGCGGAGGTCGCCGGGGCGCCGCACCGGCTGACCGGTACTCTGGAGGTCGGCGGGCAGGATCACTTTTACTTGGAAGGCCACATCGCCTACGCCATCCCCAAGGAGGACGGCGACCTGCTGGTCCATTCCTCGACCCAGCACCCGTCGGAGGTCCAGCACGCCGTCGCCCAGGTGCTGGGGCGCCCGATGCACGGCATCGCCGTGGAGTGCCGGCGCATGGGCGGCGGCTTCGGCGGCAAGGAGAGCCAGCCGGCGCAGATCGCCGCCATCGCCGGCCTGCTGGCCAACGCGACGAAGCGGCCGGTGAAGTTCCGCCTGGACCGCGACGACGACATGCTGATGACCGGCAAGCGCCACGACTTCTTCGTGCGCTACGACGTCGGCTTCGATGATGAGGGGCGCATCCAGGGGCTGGAGATGGACCTCGCCGGGCGCTGCGGCATGTCGCTGGACCTGTCCAACGGCGTGGTCGACCGCGCCATGTTCCACGCCGACAACGCCTACTACCTGCCGACGGCGCGGGTGACCGGGCACCGCTGCAAAACGAACACGGTGTCCAACACCGCCTTCCGCGGCTTCGGCGGGCCGCAGGGCGTCATCGCCATCGAGCATGTGGTGGACGAGATCGCCCGCTCCCTCGGCAAGGACCCGCTCGACGTGCGCCGCGCCAATCTCTATGGCGGGCCGGGCCGCGACACCACCCATTACGGGATGCCGGTGGAGGAGCCGGAAATCCTCGCCGAGCTGATGGACCGGATCGAGAGGGACGGCGACTACCGCCGCCGCCGCGAGGCGGTCGACGCCTTCAACACTCGCAGCCCGGTGCTGAAGAAGGGTCTGGCGGTGACCCCGGTGAAGTTCGGCATCTCCTTCACCGTCAAGCACCTGAACCAGGCGGCGGCGCTGGTCCATGTCTACACCGACGGCTCCGTCCAGGTGAACCACGGCGGGACGGAGATGGGGCAGGGCATCCACACCAAGATGGCCCAGATCGCCGCCCAGGAGTTCCAGATCGACGTGGAGCGGGTGCGGGTCACCGCCAGCGCCACCGACAAGGTGCCGAACGCCCCGCCCACCGCGGCGTCGGCCGGCACCGACCTGAACGGCATGGCGGTGCGCATCGCCGTGGGGACGATCCGCGACCGTCTGGTGGCGTTCCTCGCCCAGCACTGTCACACCACGCCGGACAAGGTGGAGTTCCGCGACAACGCCGTCTTCGCCGGCAACCACGCCATGACCTTCGCGGAGGTGGCCAAGCTCGCCTATCTGAACCGGGTGTCGCTGTCCTCCACCGGCCATTACGCCACGCCGAAGATCTGGTGGGACCGCGAGAAGTGCGAAGGGCGGCCCTTCTTCTACTTCTCCTGCGGCGTCGCGGTGACCGAGGCGCTGATCGACACGCTGACCGGCGAGTACAGCTTCCCCCGCGCCGACGTGCTGCACGACTGTTCCGGCAGCATCAACCCGGCCATCGACCTGGGCCAAGTGGAGGGCGCCTTCGTCCAGGGGCTGGGCTGGGTCACGTCGGAGGAGCTGTGGTGGGACGGCGAGGGACGCTTGCGCACCCACGCGCCCAGCACCTACAAGATCCCGACCTCGCGCTCGCTGCCGGAGGATTTCCGGGTGGCGCTCTACACCGACCGCCCCAACCGGGAGGACACGGTGTTCCGCTCCAAGGCGATCGGGGAGCCGCCGCTGATGCTCGGCATCTCGGCGTGGCTGGCGCTGAAGGACGCCGTCGCGGCGGTGGGCGGCCACCGGCTGCCGGTGCGCCTCGACGCCCCGGCGACGCCGGAGCGCGTGCTGCTGGCGGTCGAGGATGTGAAGGCCCGGGATATCAAGGCAAGGATGGGTTCCGCTGGTGGCTGACGCGTTGATGAAGAAGGTCGCCGTCCACGGTGCGGCGACCGTGCGGTTCGAGCATCGCCATGGGGCCACGCGCCTCGCCACGCTCTACCACCACGACCCGCTGCGGGTGCTGCTGCCCGACCCGCGGGCGGGAGACCTGCCCATCGCGGTGCTGGTCACCACCTCCGGCGGGCTGGTCGGCGGCGACCGGCTGGACGTCGCCCTCTCGGCGGGGCCGGGGGCGGCGGCGCTGGTGACGACGCAGGCGGCGGAGAAGGTCTACCGTTCCGCCGGGCCGGACTGCCGCATCGACACACGCGTGACGGTGGAGGCCGGCGGCTGGCTGGAATGGATGCCGCAGGAGGCCATCGTCTTCGAGGGCTCCCGCCTGCGCCGCCTGACCCGGCTGGAGCTGGAGGGCGACGCCCGCCTGATCGCCGGGGAGATGCTGGTCTTCGGGCGCGCCGCCTTCGGCGAGACGGTCACCCGCGGCCTCGTCCGCGACGCCTGGGAGGTGGTGCGCGACGGCCGCCTCGCCTGGGCCGACGCCCTGCACATGGACGGCGACCTCGCCGAGACGTTGGCCCATCCGGCGGGCTTCGGCGGGGCCGGGGCCTGCGCCACGCTGCTCTTCGTGGCCCCCGACGCCGGGAGCCGGCTGGACGCGTTGCGCGCGGCGGCGGAGGGGCTGGAGGGCGTGCGGGTCGGCGCCACGGCCTTCGACGGGCTGCTGGTCGTCCGCATCCTGGGCGGCGAGGCGCGGTCGGTGCGTGGCGCCTACGCGGCGCTGTGGTCCCATCTGCGCTCGGCGGCGGCGGGCCTCCCGGTCAGATTGCCGCGGCTGTGGGAGGTCTGAGCCCCCTTGTCAAAGGGGGAGTGCCGGCGTAGCTCCGGTTCCATGCGCTTCACCATCGTCACCTACGGCTCCCAGGGCGACATCCGCCCCTACGTCGCCCTTGGGAAGGGCCTGCGGGCGGCCGGACACTCCGTCGCCTTTCCCGCCGACCGCGAGTTCCGCGGCCTGATCGAACGGCATGGCCTGGACTACAGCCCGCTGTCCGGCGACCTGCGCGCCGTGACCGGCAGCCGGGAGGCGGACGGGCTGTTCCGCGAGGGGATCAACCCCGTCAAGATGATGCGGGCGCTTCTCCGTCTCGGCCAGGACCACGCGCTGGACTGGATGCGGGAATATTGGGAGGCGGCGCGGGGAAGCGACGCGATCATCGCCTCCGGACTCGCCTTCTACGCGGGCGTGGCGGTGGCGGAGAATCTGGGCGTTCCGGTCGTCGGGACGGCGTTGCAGCCGATGGCGCCGACGCGCGCCTTCCCGCCGCCGATGATGCCGCCCCGGCGCTTTCCCGGCGTCGTGAACTACGCCCTGCATCTGGCGATGATGCAGCTCGTCTGGCAGACCTTTCGGGCGCCGACCAACCGGGCGCGGCGCGCGGTGTTGGGGCTGAAGCCTTCCTTCATCGGGCCGGGACCGTTGCTGATGACGGCGAAATGGCCGATGCCCTACGCCTTCTCGACCCACGCGCTGCCGCGGCCGGACGATTGGCCGGACTTCATCCGGGCGACCGGCTTCTGGTTCCTGGACGAGGCCGACGCCTACACGCCGCCGCCCGACCTCGCGGCCTTTCTGGAAGGCGGCCCGCCGCCGGTCTATGTCGGATTCGGCAGCATGGCCGGGTTCGATCCCGCCGAAACGACGCGGCTGGTCGTCGCGGCCCTGAACGGGCGGCGCGCCGTGCTTTCCGCCGGGTGGGGCGGGATCGACCGGGCGGCCCTGCCGGAGACGGTCCATGGATTGGAGTCGGCACCGCACGACTGGCTGTTTCCGCGCGTGTCCGCCGTCGTCCATCACGGCGGCGCCGGCACCACGGCGGCGGGGCTGCGCGCCGGCGTTCCGGCGGTCGTGGTCCCCTTCATGGGCGACCAGCCCTTCTGGGGCGCCCGGCTCCACGATCTCGGCGTCGCGCCGCCGCCGATTCCCCGCCGGACGCTGACCGCCGAGGGGCTCGCCCGCGCCATCGCGGCGACCGGCGACCCGGGCATGCGCGGCCGGGCCGCGGCGCTCGGTGAGCTTATCCGGGCCGAGGATGGTGTCGGAAACGCGGTGCGATTCATCGAAGAGGGATTGGCGCACCGCAGCAACGTGGCATAATCCCGCCAACCCAATGGGAAGGCGGAGAGACAGCCCCATGAACCTGACACCGCGCGAGAAGGACAAGCTTCTCGTGGCCATGGCCGCCATGGTGGCGCGCCGCCGGCTGGAGCGTGGCGTGAAGCTGAACCATCCCGAGGCGGTGGCCCTCATCACCGATTATGTGGTGGAGGGCGCGCGCGACGGACGCACCGTGGCCGAGCTGATGCGCGACGGCGCGACGGTGATCACCCGCGATCAGGTGATGGACGGCATCCCCGAGATGATCCACGAGATCCAGGTCGAGGCGACCTTCCCCGACGGCACCAAGCTCGTCACCGTCCACCAGCCGATTCGCTAAGGGGAGCCCCGATGAAACCCGGTGAAATCATCCCCGCCGCGGGTGAGATCGAACTCAACGCCGGCCGCGACACGGTGGAGCTGGACGTCGCCAACGCCGGCGACCGCCCGATCCAGGTCGGCTCGCACTATCACTTCGCCGAGACGAACGGGGCGCTGACCTTCGACCGCGAAAAGGCGCGCGGCTTCCGGCTGGACATCCCCGCCGGGACGGCGGTGCGCTTCGAGCCGGGGCAAACGCGCCGCGTGCGGCTGGTCGCCTACGCCGGCAACCGCGTGGTCATCGGCTTCAACGGCAAGGTCAACGGCAGCCTGTAAAAGGCGCCAGCGGAGGGCATCAGACAATGGCGCATCGCATCGACCGGGCCGAATACGCGGCTCTCTACGGCCCCACCGTGGGCGACCGCGTGCGGCTGGCCGACACCGACCTGATCGTGGAGGTCGAGAAGGACCACACCGTCTACGGCGAGGAGGTCAAGTTCGGCGGCGGCAAGGTGATCCGCGACGGCATGGGGCAGGCCCAGACCTCGCGCCAGGGCGGCGCGGTCGACACCGTCATCACCAACGCGTTGATCATCGACCACTGGGGCATCGTCAAGGCCGACATCGGCATCATCGGCGGGCGCATCGCCGGCATCGGCAAGGCCGGCAACCCGGACGTCCAGCCGGGCGTGACCATCGTCGTCGGGCCGGGGACCGAGGTCATCGCCGGCGAGGGCAAGATCATCACCGCCGGGGGCATCGACGCCCACATCCACTTCATCTGCCCGCAGCAGGTGGACGAGGCGCTGAACAGCGGCGTCACCACCATGCTGGGCGGCGGCACCGGCCCGGCGGCGGGCACGTCGGCCACCACCTGCACGCCGGGGCCGTGGCACATGGCCCGGATGCTCCAGGCGGCGGAGGGGCTGCCGATCAACCTGGGCTTCTTCGGCAAGGGCAACGCCAGCCGTCCCGACGCGCTGCTGGAGCAGATCGCCGCCGGCGCCTGCGGCATGAAGCTGCACGAGGACTGGGGCACCACCCCGGCGGCCATCGACACCTGCCTGACGGTGGCGGAGGAGACGGACATCCAGGTGGCGATCCACACCGACACGCTGAACGAGTCGGGCTTCGTGGAGAACACCATCGCCGCCTTCAAGGGCCGCAACATCCACGCCTTCCACACCGAGGGGGCGGGCGGCGGCCACGCGCCGGACATCATCAAGGTGGCCGGCCTGCCCAACGTGCTGCCCAGCTCCACCAACCCGACGCGACCGTTCACGGTGAACACGGTGGACGAGCATCTCGACATGCTCATGGTCTGCCACCACCTGTCGCCCCGCATCCCGGAGGACGTGGCTTTCGCCGAAAGCCGCATCCGGCGCGAGACCATCGCGGCGGAGGACATCCTGCACGACCTCGGCGTCTTCTCGATGCTGAGTTCGGACAGCCAGGCCATGGGCCGGGTCGGCGAGGTGATCATCCGCACCTGGCAGACCGCGCATAAGATGAAGGTTCAGCGCGGGCGTCTGGCCGAGGAGACGGGCGAGAACGACAACTTCCGCGTCAAGCGCTACGTTGCCAAATACACGATCAACCCGGCCCTGTCGCATGGCATCGCCCATGTCGTCGGCTCGGTCGAGGTCGGCAAGCTGGCCGATCTGGTTGTCTGGTCGCCGGCCTTCTTCGGCGTGAAGCCGGACATGGTGCTGAAGGCCGGGACCATCGCGGCGGCGCTGATGGGCGACCCCAACGCCTCCATCCCGACGCCGCAGCCGGTGCATTACCGCCCGATGTTCGGCGCCTACGGCCGCGCGATGCAGGCCAGCTCCCTGACCTTCGTCAGCAAGCTGTCGCTGGAGAACGAGGCGTTGCGCTCGCTCGGCCTGCGGCGCGAGCTGGTCGCGGTGACGGGCGTGCGGGCCATCGGGAAGAAGCAGATGATCCACAACGATTCCACACCCCACATCGAGGTCGATCCGGAAACCTACGAGGTGCGCGCCGACGGTCAGCTTCTGACCTGCGAGCCGGCGGACGTGCTGCCCATGGCGCAGCGGTACTTCCTGTTCTGAGGTGAGAATGGAACATTTCCCTCTCCCGACCCGGGAGAGGGTGCCCGCGAAGCGGGCGGGTGAGGGTCGTTCGAGGATCAGGGCGCCGATCCTTGTCGGCACCCTCACCCTCCCACCGCTTCGCGGTGGGTCCCTCCCTCTCCCGGGCGGGAGAGGGAATTCGAGGCAGAGGGTGAAGCGTTCGTGATTGGTGTCTTCGATTCCGGGCATGGCGGTCTGACGGTGCTGCGCGCGCTGGTGGCCGCCGCTCCCGGGCGTCCCTTCGTCTATCTCGGCGACCATGCCGCCGCTCCCTATGGTCCGCGCAGCGAGGAGGACATCTACCGCCTGACGGTCCAGGGGTGGAACGGCTGTTCGCCCAGGGCTGCGGGCTGGTCGTCCTTGCCTGCAACACGGCGGCGGCGGTGGCCCTGCGGCGGATGCAGCAGACGTGGCTGCCCGTGGCCCATCCGGGCCGCAACGTGCTGGGCGTCCTGGTGCCGATGGTCGAGGCGATCACCCGCGTGCCGTGGATGCAGGACGGCCCCGCCGCCGACTGGCGTCCGGAGCCGCGGACGGTCGGCGTCTTCGCCACTCCGGCCACCGTCGCGTCGGGGTCCTTCCCGCGCGAGATCGGCAAGCGGGCGCCCGACGTGCGGGTGGTGCAGCAGGCCTGCCCGGACCTCGTCCCGCTGATCGAGCGGGGGCGGGGACGCGGAGCTGGCTCCGGCGGTGCGCGGCTATGTGCGGGCGCTGCTGGCGCAACTCGGCGGCCAGCCGCTGGACGCGGCGGTGCTCGGCTGCACGCATTACCCGCTGGTGGCGCATCTGTTCGCGGAGGCCCTGCCGCCGGGGGTGGAGGTGCTGTGCCAGCCCAGTCTGGTCGCCCGCTCGCTGGACAACTACCTGGAGCGCCACCCCGAATACGCTCCAGTGGCGGCCCCGGCCGCGGCGGGGCGGCGGGCGCCCTTCGTTTCTTCACCACGGGAGCGGCGGAACCGGTCGGCGCCCTCGCGGGACGTTTCTTCGGCCGGCCCACACCCTTTGAACGGCTTTCTCCATGACCGACACGCTCCGCCGCGCCACCCGAGTTCACGCCCGCGGCCATTGGCCCGCCGAGCGCGAGGCCGGCACGGTGACCCTCGCCTTCGACGACCGCCACCGGCGGCGCATGGTGATGACGGACGACGCGGGGCCGACTTCCTGCTGGACCTGCCGCGCGCGGTCGCGCTCGACCATGGCGACGGGCTGGAACTGGGCGACGGCGCCTACCTGCGCGTGGTCGCCGCCGACGAGGACCTGATGGAGGTGCGCTGCGGCGGCGGGACGGAGGGCTTCGCCCGCATCGCCTGGCACCTCGGCAACCGCCACCTGCCGGTGCAGATCGTCGGCGAGACCATCCGCCTGCGCCGCGACCATGTGATCGAGGACATGCTGAAGGGCTGGGCGCCAGCGTCGCCGCCATCCACGCGCCCTTCGCGCCGGAAGGCGGGCGTATTCGGGCAGGGGCATGGCCATTCGCACGGCCATGGGCATGGGCATGATCACGATCATGGTCATTCGCATTCCCACGGCACTCCCATTCCCACGGGCACTCGCATGACTGAGGGCGCTTGCCCCCTCGCTAACCCTTCCCAGCTTCGCGAGGGAGGGGACCTGGGCGAGGAGAGGCACCCTCTCCCGCGCAGCGGGGAAGGTCGGGTGGGGGCTCGTCTCGGCCGTCCACCTCACCAAGCTCCTGGCTTGGCTGTCGCCGTCCTTCCCGGTCGGCGGCTTCTCCTACAGTCACGGCATCGAGGCGGCGGTGGAGCAGGGCCTCGTCCGCGACCGCGACACGCTGGCGCGCTGGATGGACGGCATCCTGCGCCACGGCGCCGGGCGGACCGACGGTATGCTCTTCGTCGCTACCCACCGCGCCGTTCTGGCCGGCGACGAGGCGGCCTTCGCCTGGGCCGTCGAGCGCGCCGACGCCATGCGCGCCACCTCCGAAACCGCGCTGGAGAGCCGCGCGCAGGGGCAGCCTTCCTCATCGCCGTGCGCGCCGCCTGGCCGCTGGAGGGGATGGAGCGCTGGGACCGGGTGATCGCCGACACCGGCCGCCCGGTTGCTTACGCCGTCGCCGTGGCGCTGGCCGCCGCGCTGATCGGCGTGCCGGAGGGACCCGCCCTGTCGGCCTATCTGCACGCCTTCGCCGCCAACCTCGTCTCGGCCGGGGTGCGGCTGGTGCCGCTGGGGCAGACGGACGGGCAGAAGGCCCTGGCGGCGCTCGATTCCGTGGTGCACTCTGCGGCGGAGGCCGCGCTGGCCGCCCCGCTCGACGACCTGGGCAGCCGCGCCATGGCCGTCGATTGGACCTCCATGATCCACGAAACCCAATACACGAGGTTGTTCCGCTCATGACCGCCCCGATTTCCAAGAGCCATGGTGGCCCCCTGCGCGTGGGCATCGGCGGGCCGGTCGGCTCCGGCAAAACGGCGCTGACCGACGCGCTGTGCAAGCGCATGCGCGACGACTGGGAGGTCGCGGCGATCACCAATGACATCTACACCAAGGAGGACGCCGAGTTTCTCACCCGCTCGGGCGCGCTGAAGCCGGACCGGATCATGGGGGTGGAGACCGGCGGCTGCCCGCACACGGCGATCCGCGAGGATGCCTCGATCAACCTCGCCGCCGTCGACGAGATGAACCGCAAGTTCCCGAATCTCGACCTGATCTTCGTGGAATCGGGCGGCGACAATCTGGCGGCGACCTTCTCGCCGGAACTGGCCGACCTGACCATCTACGTCATCGACGTGTCGGCGGGCGACAAGATCCCGCGCAAGGGCGGGCCGGGCATCACCCGGTCGGACCTGCTGGTCATCAACAAGATCGACCTCGCCCGCTGGTCGGCGCCAGTCTGGAGGTGATGGACCGCGACGCCAAGAGGATGCGCGGCGACCGGCCCTTCGTCTTCACCAACATCAAGACGGGGCAGGGGGTGGACGCGGTCCAGTCCTTCATCGTTCAGCGGGGCGGGTTGCCGCTTCCGGGCTGACCGCTTCGCAGAAGAAGCATTCGCGGAACCTCCGTCTTGGCCGTGCTGTTTTCCCTGCGTGAGAACCACACGCACGGAAACCAAGCCGGAGGCCCCCACGATGAAACGCCTGCTCCTCAGCGCCGCCATGCTCGCGGGGGCGCTCGGGCCTTGGCCGGCGCTCGCCGAGACCTGCCCGGAGGGGGTGAACCGGCTGGGCCAGCGCATCGGCGCGCTGGAGGCCGCTGCCAACCAGACTCCCGCCTCCATCAGCCCGCAGGAGATCGGCCAGCTCCGCGCCCTGCGCCAGACCGCCGAGCGCGCCGGACAGCGCGGCGGCGAGCCGGCCTGCCAGACCATCCTGGGCGAAGCCGACGCCCTGCTGCGCTCGGTCGAGCATCCGCGCGTGGTCGCCGCCGACGACCTGTCGAAGGCCAAGCTGCACAACGCCAGCGGCGAGGAGATGGGCTCCATTTCCGAACTCGTGGTCGACCCGAACACCGGGCGCGTCGCCTACGCCGTGGTCGAAGCCGGCGGCTTCCTCGGGCTGGGCGAGCGCAACTTCCCGGTTCCCTGGGCATTGATCCAGCCGGCACAGGCCGGCGACGGCTACGTCCTCAACGTGACCAAGGACCGGCTGACCGCGGCGCCGCAGTTCACCAGTTCCAACCGCCCGGACATGTCGGACCGGCAATGGGCGGTGGCGCTGCACACCTATTACGGGGTCCAGCCCTATTGGATGCGCGACGGTGCGGCCCTCGCCGCGGTTGGTATGCCGGAGGGCGGTGCCGCGGGATCGCCGCAGCTCCAGTCGGAGGTGCAGCGCCTCTCCCAGGAGGTGGACCGGCTGAACCGCGAGCTGTCGCAGGCTCGCACGCTGGCCGACACGGCCCGCAAGCCCGACGGGACGGCGCAGCCGGGCTCGTCCGGTTCGACCGGCGCCGCGCCGGCGCCGGGCCAGGGTGGGTCCACGCCACCCGCCCCGCAGCAGTAAAAGATCGAGGAGAGCAGCGATGGCGATGACGAGCCAAAAGGGCATGGGCAGCCGCGACGCGGCCCTGCCGGACGATCTCGAACGCATGATCAATGTCGGACACACCGAACGCCTGGTGTCGCTGGTCGGCGGCGGGCTTCTCGCCGTGCTCGGGCTGCGCCGTCCGACCGTCGGCGGGGCGGCTCTGGCTCTGGCCGGCGGCGCCCTGGTCGCCCGCGGGCTGACCGGCTATTGCCCGGCCAAGGCGATGATGGAGGATTGGGCGGCCATCATGGGGCGGGCACCCCCGCCGAGGATGTGGATCAGGGCGTCCACCGCTACTCCCGCCATCCCGGCGACATCTACGACGATGCCGATGAGAAGGAGAAGGTGGACGAGGCGTCGATGGAATCCTTCCCGGCCAGCGATCCGCCGTCCTTCACGCCCGGCGCCGTTTGATCGTCTCCGGTTCCATAAAAGCCGGTCCTACGAAAAGGCCCTCCGAAAGGTGGGGCCTTTGTTTTTGTTGCGGTCCTCGGTATGAATACGCAAGAAAGAGGTATGGGATTGCCGTTGCGGACTTCGCGTCTTCGCTGTGTGAAGGCTTGTTACGGATAAACAAAGCGTAATGTCGGATATATTGCGACTTTAACAAGTTGCCTATGACCTTCGATTGCATTATGGTGCGTTGCACAATCCGAGTGATCCGATCTGGCGCACTCTGAATCCGGCCACCTTGCAATCCGGGAAGCCAGCCTATGACCACGATCATCCCCGCGCCGCCACTCTTGAAGGCAAGAGGGCCTCGTGCTCGCATCGCCAACGATCAGTCGATCGCGTGGGGCTGCGCCCGCGCCTTCCGCGCTCTGGGCGCGGATCTCGCGGTCAGCTACCTCAACGACAAGGCGAAGCGCTTCGTCGAGCCGCTGGCCCGCAGCTCGAAGCGGAAATCTTCGAGCCGGTGGACGTCACCGGCGAGGGTGAGCTGAGGCCATCTTCGAGAAGATCGAGCAGAAGTGGGGCAAGCTGGACTTCGCGCTGCACTCCATCGCCTTCGCCCCGAAAGACGACCTGCACGGCCGCGTCGTCGATTGCTCGCGCGAGGGCTTCCAGATGGCGATGGACGTGTCCTGCCACTCCTTCATCCGCATGGCCGCTACGCCGAGCCGCTGATGAAGGACGGCGGTTCGCTGTTCACCATGTCCTATTTCGGCGCCAACCGCGTGATCGACAATTACGGCGTCATGGGACCGGTGAAGGCCGCGCTGGAGGCCAGCGTGCGCTATCTGGCGGCGGAACTGGGCCCCAAGGGCATCCGCGTCCACGCCATCTCCCCCGGCCCGATCAAGACGCGCGCCGCCTCCGGCATCGCCCATTTCGACGAGCTGATGGAGAAGGCTGCGGAGCGCGCTCCGGAGCAGCGCCTCGTCACCATCGAAGAGGTCGGCTACACCACCGCTTCCTGGCGACCGACGGCGCCAAGGGCATCACCGGCAGCACCACCTACGTGGATTGCGGCTATTCGATCGTCGGCTGACCAAGGCGCCGTTTACCGATAAGCTGGGGCGGCTGATCGTCGCCTCATCTCATAAAGACGATGTGAAGGCAGGCGGAAACATGACGTTTCCCCTGCTTTCTGCGTCTTTGTCTTGGTGCGGCAAAATGCCATGTGACGATCGTATGCGTTCGTTTTGTAGAAAATGCGCCCATAATGCAGGCAAAGGCCGTCGGCAGCGGAGTCGGCGGTAACAGGGGTCGCGGCGTCTGGTATTTACGGTTCCTTGACGGATTGCGCACCTTCATCTTCAGTTGCGCAGGTACGGCGCGCTTCCCTTCAATGCGGTGGCTTTCGGCGGAATTGCCCGGTGGCCGCGGAAGACAGGGTGCGGAGGGTTCATGGGTGTCATTACGTGGAGGCGGCAGCTCAGCGTCGGCCAGCCGTCCATCGATGAAGAT